>NZ_JBHTBS010000010.1:0-139236 GCF_042664875.1 Haloferula chungangensis
GTTGGGCCATCAGGACATTACCACTACAGAAATCTATCTGCATGTGGCGATGGGGGTGAGCGGTTTGGGGGTGACGAGTCCGCTGGATGGGTTCGAGGCCGCTGTGCGGCAGTGACGAGTGAGAAGTGAGAAGTGAGAAGTGAGAAGTGAGAAGTGAGAAGTGAGAAGTGAGATCTTGGCCCCATTCCTTCCTCGCGCCTTTTCCTCAAGCAATGGTGACTCGGCGATACATCCGAGAACACCTGAGAATCACTTTCGGTGATTGAGGCGGATGAGGAGGCAGCCAAAGTTGATGGATTGGCGGTCATCGGAAAGCAGGCCAGAGGCGATCACGTAGCGGCCATGCTTGAAACTCACGACGCGCTGCCGATAGAGAACACTGAAGTGCTTGGAAATGGCGGAAGGGGTGGTGCGCAGCCTTCTGGCAAGCTCGACATTTGGCAGTGATTCTCCCTTTGCAAGCTCGCGCAGGATGGCGCAACGGACGGGACTGGAGATCGCGGGCAGGACCTGAGCGAGGGGAAGCCCCTTGAAGGGAGTTGGTGAAGATGCGGAGGCGCTCATTGGCTAATCTGTGAGGAGGGTTGGCGATTTAGGGATGGTTTTTCGTTCGGGGAAAGGAACCGGATCTCCTGTCTCAGGAGTGAGTTCTCTTGTAAGAGGAGTAATGACTCCCGCATGGAGAATGAAAGCGCTCGGAAGAGGAGGCAATCCTCCGGTATAGGGAGCCATTCCTCCAGTAAGAGGATCTGGTCCTCTCGTCTGGGGAGTCGGGACTCTTGAAAATCTTGTCAGGACATTTGGAAATCGTGTCGGGCACTGCCAAAAACTCGTTGCTTCGCGTAAAAGGCTGCGCCTCATGCGGTTCCCGCGGTTCGAACTGAATATTTTCGGACCAAGATGGATAGGATGGATGGGATGGATCGGATTCTCCGTCGCCAAGGCTATGGCGGGACAGGTGGATCGGATTTTGGAGCCGTTGAGCTCGGCTTCAGGCGGGAACTGAGGTCGACCAGGATGATTATTGAGATCGTTGGATTTCGTTGCATTTATCCTATCGATCTCATTCATCCTGGTCCCATTCCTTCCCTTGCTTGATCGCTTGAGGGAAAGTTACGGGATTGGGGGGCTTGGTTTTTCTTGCCGACTGAAGTCGACGGTCCGTTTGGGCGGTCGCTTCTGGGTCTGCGGAAAGGGGCGGGGTTGGCCAGCGACAGTAAGGTCGCTGCTCCGGAAGTGAGTTCGAACTTTTGTTGAGGCGTCGATGGAGCTAGAGTGCGGTCCAGTGTCTGAGTCGCCAAAACAAGAGGTTCTTCCGCCGCAGGTTTTGCTTGGGGCTTATGCTCAGGGCGTTTTCCCGATGGCGGATCATGGGGAGATTGTGTGGTTCTCGCCGATCATGCGGGGGGTGATTCCTCTGGATGAGCGCTTTCATGTGCCGCGCGGTTTGAGGAAGGCGCTGCGGAAGAAGCCGTTTGAGATTCGCTGGGACACGGCGTTCCGGGAGGTGATGGAGTGTTGCGCGGAGCGGGAGGAGACGTGGATCGATGAGGTGATTCTCGAGAGCTACTGCCTGCTGCACGATTGGGGCTATGCGCATTCGGTGGAGTGCTGGGATGAGGAGGGTTTGCAGGGTGGGCTTTATGGGGTGGCGATGGGGCGTGGGTTCTTTGGCGAGAGCATGTTTTCAAAGAAAACGGATGCTTCGAAGATCGCGCTGGTGCATTTGGTCGAGGGACTGCGGGCGAGCGGATTCGAGCTGTTAGATACGCAGTGGATCACGCCGCATCTGAGGCAGTTCGGGGCGGTGGAGGTGCCGCGCGAGGAGTATCACAGGATGCTGATGGCAGTGCTGGACGATCAGGATTCGGGAGGGATTCGTCCTCCGGAGCTACGAGGGCCGGGGTAGACTCACTCTTGGGCCAGGTGAGGGACTTGAACTTGCGTCAAGCTCTCTTGGTGAAAGAGATTATCCAATCTTCAGCTTGGAACACTCCCTACCCAAGGGTTCTGATTGATCGCTTTGGATGGAGTTGGCATCTGAGGGCTTCTCTACCAGTCCTCATCGTTGTCGGCCGCATAGAGGTTGAATTCGAGGCGGCTGAAGGAGGAGAGGTCGAAGTCGGCTTCACCAAAGGTTTGGGATTTTCCATGCATCATTCCGTCTTGGAATCCGATGAGTTGGAAGGTGATGGCATCGCCTTCGATGAAATGGGCGCGGATGTCTCCATTGCGAAGGATGGGCTTCCAGGTGAGTTCCGGGTTGGCGGCTTCCTCGGGGGTGCGCAGGGCGAACTTGCGGAGCCGTGAGACGGGGAGTTCGAATTCGCCCAACTCGGTTTTGAGTTTTACGGCGCCGTCTTCGATGGCGAGGGTTTCTCCTTTGATGTTGTCGCCGTTGCGGAGGAGGATTCCGAGAGGCGGGTGATCTTGAGGGTTGAGTTCATCTGTCTCTTCATTGCCGAAGGGGTCGATGCCTGCTTCCTGCCAAGGGCCTTCGATGGTGCCATCCCACGAACTCACCCGGATGCGTGAGACGCGCAACTTATTGCGGGAATCCGAGAGAAAGTGAAGGGCGCTGCCAAGCTGGCCGATGCCTGGAACGTCATCTCTCCAATCGGCGACGACCCGGCCTCCGATGATGAGACGAATGCGGCCTGAGATGAGGTCTTGAAGTATCTCGATGCGGACTTTTTCACGCTCCTGAAACTCCCGCATACCGCCGACATTCCCGATATTCACGGGTTCCACTCGGCCGTTCCTTTGGGTGCGCTTGCGCAAGTAGGCGTAATTGCTTTGGCAGACGAGTTCGAAGCCGTTGCTGATCTCGTTGAGGTTGGTGCTATCGGCGCAGGTGAAAATGCGGAAGCGCGCGTTGCCCCGCCATTCGACGTCGAAGGCGACGCGAAAGCGGTCGTGCTCTCCGATGTCACGTGAGATGCTCGATGAGCTGTGGCTAACAAGTTCGCCGTTTTCGAGGGTCCAGTCGCCTTCTTTCTCGATCTCCCACTCATCGATGGTGCCGGGGCCGGCGTAGAAAATTTCGGGTTTTTCCTCGATGGTGAGTGCGGCGACCATGTCGCGGCGGAAAACGAGCTCGCCGGCGTAGCTGGTGCGGAGTTTGATGTGTTTTTTGTCGAGGCTGATGAGTGATCCGCGGACGACGTCTTCATTGGTCAGGGTGAGGATGGCGATGTGGTCGCCCTCGGGGAGGTCGACGGCGTCGCTGGAGGACAGTGAGATGTCGAGCAGTCGGTCGAGTTTGAGCGCTTGAGGGACCGTGAAGAATTCGGATTCCCAGGTGATGGTGTGCTCATCGATCCCTGTGAGATTCCCGGTGATGGTGTCGCCATTATTGAAGCGGGCGGTCATCGGCGGGGTGGCGAGGGCCGCACCAAAGGCGAGAAGGCTGAAGAAGAGGAGGGCTTTCATTCTTCGGTGTCGGGTTCGGTTTCTGGTGCTGAGTCTGCTGCGGGGATTTCGCGGCGTTGGAGTTGATTCACGGCGTCGCGGCTGAGTTTCATGTCGCCGAGGAGGGGGTGGGTGAGATGGACGTGATCGGGGCCGAAGGTACAGGCGTGGGCGCCAAGCGTGCCGGCCCCGGCGAGTCCGATGATGAGTGGGGTGGCCGAGTTTTCGGTGGCATTCTCTATTTCTGCGAAGAAGAGGGTGGAGATTTCTGCGGTGGGGATCGTGGACGTATCCTCGGCGAAGGGTGTTTTAAAGAGAATGCTGAGTTTGCCGCGATGGTCGGTCTTTGAGGAAATGATGCGGCCACCGTAGCGTTCGCCCTTGTTGTTGATGAGGGCGTCTTCGCCGAAGTCGCCGCGGTCTTCGCTGCGGTGGCGTTCGCCCGAAGCGTCCCATTCCCGGAGGATGATGTCGGATACGCGATGGGCTTCGGCTTCGGAGGAGTCGCTGTGAAGGATGACGATCTTGCCGTCTGGGATGACTGGCAGGGGGTCGGCGGCCTGACCTTCGAGTTGACCGTCGATGTAGAGGAGGAGTCGGCGCTGGCGGTTGTCGACGCGGATTTCGAAGCGTGCTTCGCGCTCGGCGAAGGAGTCGTGGTTGCGGTTGACGGTGATGAGGGAGTGGTAGGGGTTTCGTCCGGAGCTCTGGCGTTTGATTTCCATTCCGGCGGTGCCGATCTGGAGAAAGTAGCGGTCATGTTTTCCTCCGCTGCTGGCGGGGGTGTCGGAGGCGAAGAAGACCTTGAGCATTGGCTTGTCGGCCCACTTCAGGCGGAAGGAGAGTGAGAAGGAATCGGGGAGGGTGGGGAAGTTCCGGGCGATCGAGCCACGTCCATCGGAAACCATGCTGCCGTCTTCGAAGTGCCAGTTGTCCTCGATGTTCCAATTGACGAGGTTTTCGGGGCCGCTGTAGATGGTTTTGCGGGGGCGGATGCCGAGTTGGGCGGTGGCGACGATCTTTCTCGGGATGGCCAAATCGCCGGCGTAATCGGTGGTGACGGCGAGCTGGGTGTCGGAAATGGAGACGATGTCGCAGGGGAGGCGGTCCCCATTGATGAGGGTCAGCATGGTGTCGTGATCGAACTTGCGCGAGGGTTTGAGGAAGCTGACGTCCTTGACTTTGTCGGCATGGATGCCGACGGGGGAATCCGAGATTTCGAGGTCGGCGGTGATGACGCCGTCGGGGGAGATGGATAGGATGGAGCCACTGAGTTTGCCGCCATCCTGGAGTTCGAGGACATCGGCCAGGATGAGTTGGGGTCCGGCGAGGGTCAGGGCGAGAAGGTGGGGGAGGGTTCTCATAATTCTTCGTCCCAGTAATTGAGGAAGCTGGATCCGGACTGAAACTCGAGAACCACAGCGGAAGTGAGGTCCAGATTGAGTTTCTGGAGTAGCGGTGAGTTGAGACTCATGGTGGTGTTGCTGGTGACGCCAGGCACTCCGCTGATGCGTCCGATGGGTTGGAAATGAACGCGGGTTCTTCGGTCGGAGCTGTCTTCGATTTCGCGTTGGCTGTTTTCGGCAAGGTGGATTTCGGCGATTTCTTCGAGTGGGATTTCGAGTGGGGCGTAGCGGTTTTCCAGGGTGAGTTTGCCGTCGATGATGGTTTTGATTTTCCCTGAAAAGCGGTCGGTGCCGTTGGTGAGGAGAACGACGTCGAATGCTTCGCTTTTCAAGCTGCGGGCGGAATCGGGCATGCCGTTCCATTCGGCGACGATGATGTCGGAGATGCGGACGGGGGTATCGGAGCCGAGCGTTTGAAAGCCGATGCCATCGCCGAGGCCTCCGTAGCCCTTTGTGGTGGGTTCTTCATCGTCATCCCAATCGATTCCGGGATTGAGGTCCCACTGCATGGAGAACTCGTCGTTGACGAAAAGGGAGACACTTCCTTTTTTCCGGTTACAGCGGAGTTCAAAGACGGCGATGCCTGTGTCGTCAAACCGGAAGTTGGTGGTCGAGGAGCGGATTTGGTCGAGGAACGGTTCTCCATCTTCGTTGAAACCGCATTGCTGAAGTTGGGCATAGCTGCTGCGGAGGGTGAGCACGTAGGCGTTGCCGAAATAGTCGGCGAGATGTTGTGAAGAGCGGCGTCGGTCATCGCGCTGTTTCTGGAGCTTCTGCTGTTCCTCTTCGCTGAGCTTTTCGTCTTCATCGGCTGGGGGGTAGACGGGCGGTTGGAAGTCGGCATGAAAGGCGATGGCGATGGAGGGCCGGTTTCGCCATTCGAGTTCGAAGCGTAGGATGGCTTCATCGGGCATGCCGATCGGGCTGCGCAGGGCATCACGGCCGCCGCTGAAGTACCACTTTGATCCGCGATGATTCCAACTGGGTTTGCGCTCCTTGGCAGGCTCCGCGTCTTCATCCTCATCTTCATTTTCCTCGAGCTCAGGGAAGTCATCGGCGGGGCGGTAGATTTCCCAGCCCTCTTCGGAAAAGGGGCCTGCGTAGATGAGCCGACCGCCGAAGGGATTGGGAGCGACCCGCACGACGGCATCACGGGGAAGCTCGATACGGCCGGCCATGGGAGTTCCGATGGTAAGGCTGTCGTTTTCAAGGGAGACCACGCGGGCGGGGATGCGGTCACCATTGACGAGCTCGATGTGGGCGGCGTCTTTTCCCGCATCGATCGGGTGTCCGCCGCGCAGGACGATCTGGCGGACCTTGTCGGTTTTGAATTCCATCGGGGCGATGCCGTCTTCGCGTTCCCAACGGAGCACGCCATTGGCATCGAGTCCGGCGAAGTGTCCTTCGAGTTCGCCGTTGGTCAAGCGGAGGAGATCGGGCTTGACCTGGTCATCGGCCAACAGGGGGAGTGTGGTGGCGAGGAGTAGGGAGAGGCGGATCATTTTTCGTAAATGGGAAGAAAGCGGTAGTTGAGAGCGAGAGAAAGGAGGGAGGAGGAAGTGTTGAACGACTCGCCCTTGTTTCCGGGCCAGGAGCCATCGGGGCGCTGGATGGTGGAGAGGTATTTGAGGTTCTTGGCATTCCACTCCTCGAAGGCCTCTTCATCGGCGTGGAAGAGCGCCTGCGACATGTAGTACTCGTAGTAGTAGGGGTAGTGGCGCTCGCGGTAATTCAGGTTTTCCTTGAGGTAGGCCAGGCTGGTTTGAAAGCCCTTGCCGTCCTTTTCCTTGGCGAGGGCGAGGCAGGTCACGCCGATGGCTGTGAGAGTCTGCTTGCCGCCGCCTGCGGAGGTGTAGCCGTAGGCTCCGTCGCCGCCGCGGCAGCGTGACATGTAGGCGAGGCCTTTCTTGATGGCCTCATCGGGCACGGGGAGGCCGGCATTCCGCGCACCGAAGAGGGCGACGAGCTGGCAGCCGGTGACAGTGGTATCGGCATCGCGGCTGTCGGGGGTGTAGCGCCAGGCGCCGGCGCTGTTGCGATTCTGGGCGGAGAGGATCAGGTCGACGGCTTTCTTGAGCGCGGGGGCGATTTTTGAATCATCGACGGCGCCGTAGGCTTCGGCGAGGGCGAGGGTGGCGAAGCCGTGGTTGTACATCGAGCTGCCGATGTAGCCGTTGCTTTCCCGCTGGCGGGAGAGGATGTAGTCGATGCCCTTCTGGATGTGGCGGGCGTAGGGGCCGTGGTTGGGGTCCTCGCCATGGGCGAGGAAGGCGATCACGCAGAGGCCGACGACGCCGGGTTCTCCCCCCATCTGATCATTCCATGCGCCGTGCTCGTTCTGGTTTTTTGCGAGGTAGGCGAGGCCGCGTTCGTAGACGGTCTCAAGCTGTGGGGGAATCGGATCGTCCGGGCGGCGTGGGAGTTCCTGGGCGATGGCCGGGCTGACGATGAGGGTGGCGAGGAAGAGGCGTAAGAGTTTCATGTGGCGGTAGCGTCAGCGGCTGAGTTTTTCCGCCGCACGGTTGTAAGCGCGCAGGGCGTCCTGGAATTCGGGAGGCACGGACTTGCCGGCGGTGCCGGAACCTTTCGGCACGCGGCGTTCTTCGACCTTGCCGTCGGCGTTGCCACTCTGGTTGCTGTTCTCGCTGTTAGAGTCGCCGGTGGAACCCTCGCCGGCCTGATCTCCGGGTTTGTCCCCCGGCTTCTGGCCACCGGGTTCGCGGCCCATCATGCGCTCCATCATGTCGAGCATGGCGCTTCCGGGTTGTTCGCCGGGTTTGCCGGGGCCGGATTGCTTTTGCTTTTCCTTGGCGGCCTCGAAGATCTTTTCGATCACGTCGGTTTCGGCGGCGATGGTTTCGCCGCCGGTTTCGTGTTCGTAGAGGCGTTCGGATGCTTCGTCCATGGCGTCTTCCACTTCGCGGAAGAGTTCGATGACTTGGGGGACGGTTTGTTCGATGGTGAGCTGCTGGACATCGGCAGCGAGTTCGTCCTGCTTATCGGAAAGATCGCGCGCACCCGTCTGGAACTTGCTGATTTTCTCCGCGAGTTCGGCATCATCGGCGAGGGCGATGAGGGGGAAGAGAAAGATGGGAATGAGGGCTTTCATGGGGTCTCGGCTTCAAAGCTTCGTCTCAGGGTTTCGAGGGCCCGGGTGCGGGCGCGGAGGTCCTGTTCCTGCTGGATGAGGCGCATCACGCGGAGCATGAAGTCGAAGTCCTCGTCTTCGCCACCACCACCTCCGCCGCCACCACCGCCTCCTGCCGGACTGTCCTCGGAACCTTCGAGCTTCTTCGCCCATTCGAGCAGTTTGGCGGACCAATTCTTTGCCTGATCGGCGGCGATGTAGCTGTGGTTTTTGATCAGGCTCAGGCGGATGTCTTCGAGTCCGAGGTCGATTTCCGAAGTGATCATCTCATCGAGGATCTCGCGGAACTCCTGCTTGTTGGAGCGGGTGAAAAAGTGTCCGAGGTCTTCCTGGATCCAGTGGACGTCGGAGGCGGTATCGGACTGCTGGCGGACGGCTTCGTTGAGCAGACGGAGATCGGCGGGATCGAGTTCGCGCGAGTGCAGGCCGAAGTTCCTGCTCCCGGCGAGCGCGGTCATTGCGATGGCTTCCTCTTCACCGGCGGCTTTCTTGAGACGGTTGACGAAGGTGCTGGCTTCGAAGCGCTGGTTGGCATCGTTCGCCTTCTCGATGGTTTCCTGCATCTTCTCGAGGTTCTGCTGCTGCTGTTCGACGGCTTTCTCGACGTCCTGCTCGGATTTTTCCTCGGTGTTTTTCTGGTCCTGGGCTTCGTCCAGTTTGTCTTCGACCTTGGGCATGTCCTGCTCGCCGAGTTCGCGCATGGCTTGGGCGGTTTCTGCCATCTTCTTGAGGGTCTCCTTGTCGATGGTGCCGTTGCGGCTGCTGTTCTTGAGGAGTTCCTCCATCTTCTCGGCGAGGTTCTCCATGCGTTCGACCTGCTGGCGCTCGGCCTCTTCCTGTTCGGCGAGGCGTTGGCGTCCTTCTTCGCTCTGAAGCTCCTCACCATCGAGTCTCTCGATGCGTTGGTTTTCTTCTAACAGGTTGCGCTCGCGTCGTGCCATGTCCTCGAGTTCACTGATGGCTCGATCGAACTGGTTCTTGAGCATTTGGGCGTGTTCATCACGGCTGAGCACGTGGATGATGATGGGCTGGGAGTAGACGCGTCCGCGGCCCGGGAGGTAGTCCTCGGCGTAGGCGCGGAGAGTGAGTTTCTGCGGGGAGATCTCGTAGGTGAGGGGTGAGAATGCCGCGGGCATGGCGGCGCGATTCATGGAGGGCTGGCCTTCTTCCAGTCTCAACTCGCCCTTGGCCGGAACTTCATCGGTGGGGCGGGTGAACTGACCTTCCCAGACGAGTCCGTATTCCTTGAGTCCGTAATCGTCCTCGGCGATGACCTCCAGATCGATGGTCTCCTCGGGGAGCATGACCTTCTGGGTCTGGACTCCCTGCAGGTAGGTGGTCGGTGCTTCATCCTTGAGGGCATCGATGCGAATCGTGAAGCCTTCGTTGCCTGTTAGACCGAGGTCGTCGCGCCAGCTCATCGGCACGTTGGTACTTCCGGAAGTGACTTTCAGAAAGCCGGTGCTGGCGCGGGAATCGCTGATATCCATGGAGGCCGCTTCGGGATCAAAGGCGGGTGTCTCGCCGGAATCCTGGCGGGCGGAGGGCGCTGGGGTGAGAAGGGAAGTGGCGGCACTCAAGGGACCGAACTCGGCGGATGCCAGAGCGCGTGAGGCCTCGATGGTGAGCTGGACCTGAGAGCCTTCCACTACGGTCACGACACCGGTCGGCACGTCGATGATGCGATTCTCGAGTTCGAGGTAATCCGGGTAGTTGATCTCGGCGACGGTGCTGCTGATCGATGGTCGCAGGGAGGGGATGACGGTGATTTCGTGGCGGGCGTCGCCGATCTGAATGCGGACCTCGCCGGGATCCTGCTGACCGGGGAATTCGAAACGGTAATGTCCATCGTCGAGCTTGGCCCAGACGGGGTCCTGGCGGCCGTACTGGGCTTCGCCGATTTCGGGCTGCCATTCGGAGTCTTCGGAAAGCCGCAGGTCGATGGAGAAAGCCTCGCCCTGAGGGACGGGAAGCTGGAAGGGCACGTCTTCTAACAGCGTGAAGGTGTAGCGAGCGGTCGAGGAGAGGGGGAAGAGCCAGCGCTTGAGGGAGTTGAGCCCGGCCTTGGGGACGATGACCAGAGCGGTGCCGGCGATGAGGAAGAGGGCGATGACGGCGAGTGACCAGCGTCGGTGGCGGGAAGCGGGGAGCGAGTCGTTGAGCTTGCGTTTTTCTGCCTCGGCGGCCACGGCCTCCATCGCCGCGGCGCGGAGTCTGGGCGAGAGGCTGTCTTCGTTTTCGAGCTGCTTCTGGAGCTCGACGACACCGAGCAGGCGGTCGCCGAGACCGGGGTGCTTGCGGGCGATGAGCCGGGCGAGTTGGTTATCGTGCCGATGTCCCCAGACCCAGCGGTGGAGCCAGATTGGTGCGAAGACGGCGGCCAGCGAGGTGCCGCCGAGGAGGATGATCAGGCGGACGATTGCAGGTGTCGGCCAGAGGCGGTCGAGCCCGAAGACGAGAAGGTAGGAGAAGAGCAGGCCGAAAATCCCGGCGAAGATGGCTTCGGCGATCTTGCTGCGCCAGAGTTGGCGGCGGAATTCCTCGAGTTGACGCCGGAGGGACTCGGGCAGCGGCGCTGAGGATGAATGGCGGTCGTCGGGCATGTTTCAGGGTAAAACGGTGATCTCCTGCGGATCTTTACCAAGCTCCCAGAGGAAGCGGTCCATTTCCAGCGGAAATCTCCGGTTTTCCAAGGGATCCACGGACCCGTGCGAGGGTCGATCCCTCAAGTTGGGAAGAGCGCCACCCTGAGGCCGATTTGCCTTATTTCATGCGCGGATGACGCCATTTCCGACTCGTTCTGCGGCGACGGTGGTGTCGGGTCCGTGTCCGGGGTAGACTTTTGTTTCCCCGGGCAGGGAGTAGATCTTTTCGACGATGCCTTGGCAAAGGAGCTGGAGATCGCCGCCGGGGAGGTCGCCACGACCGGTCGAGCCATTGAAGAGGGTGTCGCCCGAGATGAGGATGTTGCGTTCCCGGTCATGGAAAGTCACGCTATCCGGCGAGTGGCCCGGGACGTGGGCGAGTTCGAGTTTCAGGCCATCGATTTCGAGCATTTCCTGACCGGCAAGCTCGTGATCCACGGAGTAGGGGGCGACGCTCATCGGCATGCCCCATTGTTTCACGATGTCTTCCGCGGTGAGCTGGGTCGAGTAGGCGTTCCATGAGTAGATCGGTACGCCCATGGCGGCGATTGCGGCGGTGTCCATGACGTGATCGAAGTGCTGGTGGGTGAGGAGCAGGGCGAGTGGTTTGATGTCGTTTTGGGTGAGCCACTGGGCGGTATCCGCAGGGGCATCGATCAGCAGGTGTCCGCCGCCGGGAGTGGAGAGGAGGTAGGCATTGGTGAGGAGAAAACCGCCCTCGAATCGTTGAATCGCATCCATGCCGGAGGAAGGCGTAGGTCGGGGGCTCTGTCAATGAAGGTGGTTTTTCCTTCTGGGGAATGCGGAAAGCGATTAATGCGTCTTCCGTGACTCATCGGATTGTGGGAACGTGGTTGATTTGCTGTTCGATGGGAGCAGCAGGCGAGCGGCTGGAGGAGCCTGTATCAAGCGAAGCTGATACGGAGATGAGGTTCTTTGATCGTGAAGACGGGTGGCTGGATTTGAGCGAGTTTCTCGATCATCCGATGGGCTTCATTCCTCTGCTGATCCCGATTACCGAGCCGGCGATCGGAGGAGGGGCGGCGGCGGTTCCGGTTTTCATCGACAAGCCCGACGATGGAGGACGTCCGAGCATTACCGGGGCAGGGGTGATGAGGACTTCGAACGGATCGGAAGGGGTGTTTGGAGGCTACTCCGGGTATTTTCTGGATCAGCGGCTTCACGTCACCGCGGCAGGAGCCGACATGAGCGTGAATCTGGATTTCTATGGGATCGGGAGTGGTCTCAGGCCGAATGGGCAGCCGTTCCGTTACAACCTGGATTCGACCTTTGGCTTGCTCGGGGGGGAGTGGAAACTGGGGGAGTCGTACTGGAGTCTCGGGCTTCGCTACGCCTATGCGGAGATCGGTGCGAGTCTGGAAAATCCGCAGCTTCCACCGATCGGTGTGCTGGAAAGCGGGATCGACTACATGGTTAGTAGTTTGCGTCCGAGCTTGCTCTACGATTCTCGCGACAACGTTTTCACGCCGACGAAGGGTCTGGTCTCGGAGCTGAGTGTGACGGCGAATCTCGAGGCGCTGGGTGGCGACACCAATAATCAATCGGTCAAGTGGTCGAATTTCTGGTACCGCCCTCTGGTCGAGGATACGCTGTTTTTTGGAATCAAGGGCGAGGTGGAGCAGAGCTTTGGAGATATGCCGTTCTACATGAGGCCCTATGTAAAATTGCGGGGAGCGCCGGCGGTTCGTTATCAGGGCGATGGGGTGGCTTCGTTCGAGGGCGAGCTTCGCTGGCAGTTTCATCCACGCTGGAGCCTTGTGGGATTCGGAGGCGTGGGCTTTTCATGGTATGACGATCATCCATGGAAGGGCTCGGATGCGACGGCCACCGGAGGTGCGGGCATTCGCTATCTCATTGCCCGTCAGTATGGGCTCCACATGGGGCTGGATGTGGCCTACGGCGAAGAAGGTCCGGCGGTCTACGTGCAGTTTGGCAGTGCGTGGAGCCGCTTCTAGGAGCGGGAGTGGTGAGTGGCTCAAGCCACCAGAAGCGATCTAAAGAATGAACATCATCGGAACTTTCATTTCAGTGGGGCTGTTGTGGTTTCTGATCACGCTGTTTACCCGCTCGACGAATTCCTCCCAGACCCTGACCGAGACCTGGATCGTGGTGATCGGAATGCTGGCAGTCAGCTTTGTCTCCAACTTGCTTCTCGGAGGGATTCTGGGACCATTTACCGCGATCGTGAATATCGCGGCCTTGTATTTCCTCGTGGATAAGATCTGCGGCGCGAGTCAAAAGGTGACGATCAAGATCTGTGTCTGGTATCTGGTCTTGTCATTCCTGATCAGTCTCTTCTTTGCCTTCCTGTCGAGCTGATCAGGAAGGCGCCAGAGCGCAAGAGCGCCAGAGAGAAGCGAGCTCGCGGGTGAGCCGTCGATTCAGTTGTCGAGGAAGTCCTCGACCATCTTGATCACCTCCGAATTGGAGAGGATCGAGACGTGGTCTTCATGGAAGGATTGCTCTTTGATGGCATCGGCGACGGCCTCCTTGCGAGTGACGCTTTCGACGCTGACGGTGCCATCGTTTTCTTCGGGCAGGACCATTGAGTGAGAGGCCTTGTCTCCGTAGAGGAGCATGTAGGGGATCTTGCCCTTCAGCTTGGTCTTGAAGAGATCCGTTTGGAAATCGGAATTGGGAACCATATCGATCCATGAAGGGACGGGGTTCTTGAGGTGCTTGACGCCCGACTTGGCAAACTCCATGCCGCCGAAGGGGCTGGAGATGGTGACGAAGTGTTTGATGTAGCGATGTCCCGCGTTGTAGTTGTTGATCACTGCGTAGCGCGAAACGAGGCCACCCATGCTGTGGGCGACGACGTTCATTTCCTGGAACCCGTAGTGGCCCTGAAGAAGCTGAATCCCGCGGTCGAGAGCGCCGCCTGAAGTGGAGAGTCGTGTAGCGGACGGGTACTGATAGAACCAAAGTTGATAGCGCTTGCGGTCGAAGGTCTTGAAGAAGGTGGACCAATCCTGAGGTGATCCGGCAGCCCCGTAGACGAAGAGGACGGGGATGCGTTTTGGATCGTATTTCTCGAGGAAGTAGATGCCGACGCCGGTATTCATGGTGTATCCGGTGGGCTCCCAGTAGCCCTCGGAACCGGTTTCGGAAGAGAAGCGGGATTCACTGAGATTGGCCACCTCGCCGAGCGCGATGGGGATGTCCCATCCGGACTTGGCCTCCTCGACGGTCCGGCCGGCCAGGAATGTCGTGGCGGCGGTGATAAGTTCATGGGGGACTTTGTTCTTCGAGGATAGGGCTCCTTCGATGCGCCGTGGGGTGCTCTCGGTGAGATCCAGCGGGAGCGGATTGCCGTTCGAATCCGAGTGGATCCAGGCGGGCTCGCCTTTCTGATATCTGGCGTCTCCATTGGAGTCGCTGTAGGCGAGGATGTACTGGTGTGGCGACTTTTTGACAAAGAAGCCGAAGACGCCGATGCCTTTGACCTCGGAGATGTCGCCACTGGCGATCGTATTGGTTTCCCGATCCCAGTTGAGGGTCAGCCCCTTGATGTTCTTATACGACCCGGCATTGGTGATTCGGGCGGTAACAATGGCCGATTCATCCTGGAATTTCAGGTCCTTGCCCAGCTTCCGAAAGTTCGCGCAGCCGATGACCAGAACGCAGAGCAGGGAAAGGCAGGCTGGAAGAGCGAGAGATTGGGGGAGTTTCATGATGGCGACTGAACTGATCTTGGGATACCATGTGGAACTTGGCTGTTTTCAAGAAAAAACGAGGTCCTGAGCGCTGAGGGCGATCAAGCTGGGGATGGAATTGGACCAGGATGAATGAGATCGATAGGATGAAGCCAACGATCTTGGGGATCATCATCATGGCTGAACCTCAATTTGAGCCTGAAGCTGAGGTCAATGACGCCAAAATCTATCCATCGTGGTCTGAATCAACTGAGATGGAACCGATTCTCTCCCTCGCTTTATCGCCCTGCCTGAGCACTGCCAGCTTGACCGCTTGTCAATCAATCCTATGGCGGTGAGGGTGTCTCGGTGATTAGAAATATCGTGCTGTCTGCTCTGGTGCCGATGATTCTCGGGAGCTGCACCCTCCTCCCTGTGATTGGCGACAAGCCGCCGGAGTTGGCCTTGCCGGTTCCTGATTCCGGGCCACTGGTTAAGGCAAGTCGAAGCCTCGCGAATGGAAGGGCCGCGGGTGACTCGTCATTTCTCCTGCTGAACGAGGCGGAGGAGGCGTTGAAGTGGCGTCTGGCGCTGATCGACTCGGCGCGCAGCTCGATCGATATCCAACTGTATCTGTGGCACGGCGGCACTTCGAGTGAGTTGCTCTATGAACGAGCCATTCAGGCGGCCGATCGCGGCGTGCGGGTGCGGATCCTCGTCGATGATTTCCTTTTACGCGCGAGCAATGTGAGTGTCGCCACGCTGTGTCGCCACCATCCGAATTTCGAAGTCCGAATCTTCAATCCCGGGAGAGTCCGGGGCAGCAAGATTTTCGGCATGACCGAGATGCTGGCCAACTTCAATCGCCTGAATCGGCGGATGCACAACAAGACCTTCACGGCGGATCGCTGCATGACGATCGTTGGTGGCCGGAATATCGGTGACCATTATTTCGGCATGGACGAGAACTATAACTTTGTTGATCTCGACGTGTTGGTGGCGGGTCCTGTTGTTAGAGAGGTTTCGGATGGCTTTGACAAGTTTTGGAATGACGCGGCGTCGTTCCCGGGGATGCATCTTTCGAAGCGGGATGATCCGCAGTTGGTTGAGCTGTCGAGGAGAGGCTTCAAGTCGACGATCGAGAGGGAGAAGAACGGCAAGCTCAGGGGGATTGGTGTCGGTCGCGGCGACTGGAGCGGCGAGTTGGCCGCGCTTCGTGGAGAGATGGTTCGGGGGAAAGCCCGCTTCATTCAGGATGATCCCGATCCGAGCAAGGACAAGCGGGTGGTGGCCACGCAGCTGAAGTTACTGACACGCACGCAACAGAGTGAAATCCGGCTGGCCTCACCTTACCTGCTGCCCTCGGACGAGGGCGTCGATCAGGTGGCGGAGATGCATGCCCGAGGGGTGGACTTCCGGGTCATCGTGCCGAGTCTGGCGGCGAACAACCATGCTGCGGTTCATGGTCACTATGAGAAATCGAGGCAGGCCCTGGTTGAAGGCGGTGCTCGGCTCAGTGAGTTCCGAGCCGATCCGAGCGAAGAAGTTCGGGATATGGTCGATGTGGGCGGGGTGCGGTGCGAACGAGTCAACTTCCACCTCAAGGCGGTGGTGAGTGAGCGCGACAAGTGTTTCATCGGCTCGCTCAACATCGACCCACGTGCGGTGAACATCAATACCGAGTGCGGATTACTGATCGAGTCGCCGGCTCTGGCTGGAGAAGTAGCCGACTTGTTAGATGAACTCAGCAGCCCACAGAATTCCTGGCAGGTGAAAAGCGATGGGAAAGGTGGGCTGACCTGGGAGTCACGCGGTGAAGTCCGGAGCGAACCACCGTCGGCGGGATGGGTCCACCGGATGATGGCGCGTGTCTCCGGATGGCTGCCGATCAAGAATCAGCTTTAAGGCGCTGTGGGCTACCTTGCTCCGAGCTTTGGCATGGAGTCGGTCGTTTGGTGCTTTTTGACGGCAAACTTCGCACCCAGAATCACTGGTCCGTCTAGTTCTAGCTTCAAGCCCTTGCGATTGAAGCTGGGCTTGCCGCCGCTGCGAACCGTCATGTCCGCATGGCCGAGCAGGCGCATGGGAGCGCCATTCGCGGCGGCTTGCTTGAGGTAAGACGTCAGGTCCTTGCTGCTCAGTTCGCTTTTGAACTCGGCCGTGTAGCTTCGCTTGAGCTTCTGGTCATCCTCCGTCACGGGAAAGGTGATCAGGCAACCGCACAGCTGGCCGAGTGAGGCCCATTGGCCGTCGGGCAGGATGATGTCGAATGAGAAACTTGGATTTGCAAGGAGCACTTCCTTGACGCCCGAATTCTCCAAGGTGAAGTCGAGACGCATCGATCCGTCGGCGGCCAGATGGATGGTATCGATGCTCAGCAAGCGGATCCGTTTCTCGATGCCAAAGGGCTTGGCGAGAAGTCGAACGCCGTGGTGATGAATGATGACATCGCTCGATGCGGGGACCAGAAGGGCGAGCCCAAGGGCCAGCTTTAGAAGGCATTGCGACATGGAAAGGACGCTTTCATGCCGATTCGCCGAGGGCAATCTCTTTCGGCCGCGCCTTCGTAGCGTTTTCGTGACGGAAGATGATTCCTTTTCCGCAAATCACGATCCGCCTTGAGTCCGTCGGCGCTGGAGGAGCTGGGCTGCGAGTCGTGCGTTTTGCCTGCCGAGGATGATGCAGGAGACGGATGAGATGAAGATCCCGAAGAGGATGAGGAGAAAGCCGCCGGCACCGGGTTCTTCATTCAGAATCCAGAGAATCCAGACGCAAATGCATGGTGTGGTGAGGTAGCCGAAGATGGCGCAAGTGGTCCAGGCGATGCGTTGCCAGCGGAGGTCGTTGCGCTTGAAGTAGAGGAGACACAGCGCGCACCAGGCGAAGCCACCGCTGATGGTTCCAAGCATGGCGCTGCCGAGGATGAGGACTTCTTCAGCGCCCCGACCGATGATCGAGTAGTCCGATTGGAGAGAGTCCCAGAAGACCGCGAGAACGAGGAGGGCGGGAGCGAGGTGCAAGGTGCCGATCACGGTCAGGGTGATGTGGGCCGCCTTGGTGGCTTTCCAAACGCCGGGGTCGAGGTGGATGAAGGGGTGATAACAGGGAGTCATGGGCAGACTCTGCCCAGCGATCGGTGAATGAAGGATGAAAGGTGGGTGAAAAATGATTGGAGCTTGTCGTCGGGCGGCTTCGGGAAAGAATCGCGGCGAATGGTGCTTCCTTCCTGGTTCTGGCGTGTGTGGCGGTCGAAGAGACTGAGGCGTTTCCTTATCGGGGTCCCCATCTTGACGATCGTGACGCTGGCGCTCGGATATATCGGAGTTGATTGGTATGGGAAGAAGGTATGGACGGATACGGTGGAGGAGCTGAACGGGGCGGGGTATCCTTCGACGATTGAGGAGGCTGTTGAACCTTCGGCTAAAGGGAGGGTGGATCTGTTTGAGATCCAGACGGCTCGTGATGAGGTGGCGCGGTTTGAGAATGATGACGAGGGGCTGGGTGATCTTTCGTCACTGGGCTTCCCGGGCCTGCGGAAAGATGTCTATCTTGACATCGAAGAAGGTCCTGATGGTCCCCAATTTGCTGCGTTCTACGGAGATGGAATTTCCAATGGGGATGCGGCGGAGAAGCTTTTCACTCTCTTCGAGCGCTACGAGGAGCGCAGAAAATTGCTCCTGTTAGTTCGACCGGACCGGCTGCTCTTGATGGATTCCAAGGATGGTCCGAGTGGGTTCACCTTCCTCAACCGTGCCACAGGCTTTCTATTTGATCACGCGTTGACCTCGATTGCGGTGGGCCGATCGGATGTGGCGATGGAGGATCTTGAGACGATGATTGCCTGGAGTCATGCGATTGATCAAACGCCTCAGATGGCGATCGGTTACGCCTTGGCTGCTTCGTATCGCATGACGTTTCTAGTCGTCATCAATGAGGGCCTTATGGCGGGGTCTTTTGGCGAGGATGATCTTGAGAAGTTGTCGAAGAGTCTTTCTCAGTTCGATTTGCAGAGGGGGTATCGGAAATCGCTGGTAGTTGAGATCTCGGGTTGGATCGAAAGCTACGATCCGATCATGCAGGCGAGACCGGAGGTCGATTGGGACACATGGTGCGCCAACTGGTCACTTGATCGTGAGATTTTAGGAAAGAAAGCGATGAGCCTCGTCTATGCCCATGGGCCAGAAGGTATCCATGCGATGGGTTTGGAGAAAGCATTGAGAACCATGGGAGACGAGGCGGCGAAGACCGGGGATGTAAGCATCGAAGATCTTACGAGATTTCGCTCAGAGCATGCATCAAAACCTCGCTACTACGACCTCGACCTGGACGATCTGGTTCTTGAACCTCCACTTTCTGAAGGAGTTTGGGAATTTCTGGAAATGACAGCTCACAGTTGCCTGGTGGGGGAGGCCCAAATGCGGCTTACCCAGACGGCGATCGACCTCGAAATACGGCGGCTGAAGGAAGGGAAATTCCCTGATTCTGTTCAAGCTGAAGATCCGCTGGGGGACGGGGTGATGGGATACCGGCTGGAGAAGGACGGCGGCTACTCGATCTGGTCGGTCGGACCTGACGGGGTGGATGATGGGGGGGCGGGGGATGATTTGGTTTTCAGATATTGGGTGCGATAGAATTCCCTGCCGCTTCGGGAGGCGATTGGTGTTTTGGCAAGGGCATGGCTGCTCTTTTTCGCTTCTTAGAGCTCGTGCTTTTTGAGGTGATCTAACAGGCCGGCACAGGCGTCCTCGACGAGGTCGGCGACTTCTTCAAAGCCGCTGGCGCCGCCGTAGTAGGGATCAGGCACGTGCTTGGCCTCCTTTTCGACACAGTAGTCGGTGATGAGCTTGATCTTGGGGAGGTGTTTCTGATCGATGTCGAGTCGCTTGACGTCGTTGAGGTTGTCGTTGTCGGCGACGAGGACGAGGTCGAAGGCGTCGAGGTCGGGGGCTTTGATCTGGCGGGACTGGCCGGTGATCTCGTAGCCGCGGTTCTCGAGGGTGGCGGACATGCGGTGGTCGGGGGGATTGCCGGCGTGGTAGCCGATGGTGCCGGCGGAGTCGATTTCGATGCGCTCGTCGAGGCCTTCATCGTGGACGAGTTTGCGGAAGACGATTTCGGCGGCGGGGGAACGGCAGATGTTTCCCATGCAGACAAAAAGGACGCGGTAGGGTGGCTGGCTCATGTTGGTGAGGGGATGTGTGGGATTTGCGGGGGGATCGCAATGGGAAAGAAATGGCAGAGCTTCGTTGAAAAAATTATCTAACCACAGATGAACGGGATGGACGCAGAAGCGAGATGGGGAAATTTTTCATCAGAATCCTCTTTATCGGCGTTCATCCCGTCCGTCTGCGGTTCCGGATCTTCTAGTCCAGTATTTGCAGGGCGAGGGGTGGCCATCGGTGTCGGGAGAGGACAGAGCTTCGTTGAAAAAATTATCTAACCACAGATGAACGGGATGGACGCAGAAGCGAGATGGGAAATTTTTCGTCAGAATCCACTTCATCCGCGTTCATCCCGTCCATCTGCGGTTCCGGATTTTCTGGTCCAGTATTTGCAGGGCGAGGGTTGGCCATCGGTGTCGGGAGAGGACAGAGCTTCGTTGAAAAATTATCTAACCACAGATGAACGGGATGGACGCAGAAGCGAGATGGGGGATTTTTCGTCAGAATCCACTTCATCCGCGTTCATCCCGTCCATCTGCGGTTCCGGATTTTCTGGTCCAGTATTTGCAGGGCGAGGGTTGGCCATCGGTGTCGGGAGAGGACAGAGCTTCGTTGGAAAAATTATCTAACCACAGATGAACGGGATGGACGCAGAAGCGAGATGGGGAAATTTTTCATCAGAATCCTCTTTATCGGCGTTCATCCCGTCCGTCTGCGGCTCCGGATCTTCTAGTCCAGTATTTGCAGGGCGAGGGGTGGCCATCGGTGTCGGGAGAGGACAGAGCTTCGTTGGAAAAATTATCTAACCACAGATGAACGGGATGGACGCAGAAGCGGGATGGGGGAATTTTTCGTCAGAATCCACTTCATCCGCGTTCATCCTGTCCATCTGCGGTTCCGGATTTTCTAGTTCAGTATTTGCAGGGCGAGGGAGCTGAGGTGGCCACCGGTGTCGGGGAAGGTGATGGTTACTTTGTTTTCGGCTTTGATGAGATCGGGGGATACCGGAATTTCATAGATGCCGAAGAAGCTGGGGCGGTCCGTCTGATCGCGGCCCCGATAGAAGCCGGGAGCTCGGAGGATTTCACCGTTGAAGGTGATGGTCGGGGTGAGTTTTTTGCCGTGGGCGCGACCGACACCGAGGCGGAGCGTGGCCTTTCCGTTTTGGCCGGGCTGGACCTTTGCGATGGTGTAGTCGACCGGCTGGTCGGCGGTGATGGGATGGAAGTGGGAAGTGGCGTAGTATTTCCGCTCGTCGACGGTGCTGCTCTGAGCGAGTGGCTTCTCGTAGATAAAGCTCAGGATCATGGTGGACTCCGATCCGAGTCCCAGAGCGGCGCTTTCCTGGGTTCGCTCGTAGGCGTCGAGACGGGGTCCTTCGGTAGTGGGGTAGAGGTGGCGGATGTGGGTTCGGGTGATGGCGTTGCCAGGAACGTCGGCGGGCTGGAGATTGAGAAGGCTTGGGGCAGTTGTTAGATTGTTGATGATGAGGTGGAGTTTGTTTCCATCGGCATAGGCATCGGCGAGAAGGTTGGGGTCGCTGGAGTGGGTGAGGATGCGGGTGCCGCGGACTTCGGACCAGAGTTGGTAGAACTTGATCTGATCGCTGAAGACGTAGTCGCCGGTGAAGGATTGGGGTTCGTTTTCCTTGCGAAGAAGCCGCCAGTAGTAGGGGAAACCGCTTCCTCCTTCGTTGTTGCCCCATTCGGCTTTGACGGTGATGAAGGGAATGGTTTTGGCGATCTGGTCGGGCCGCGTCATGAACTGAAGGAGCATCGAGTTGATGGCCTTGAGGCAGAGCCAGTCGCGGTTGGGCGACCAGGGTTGGTTGAACCAGTCGTGGAGTTGCGATCCGTATTCGGAGATGACGAAGGGCTTGGGTTTTCCAAACTTGAGTGTGGCGTAGTGCTCGATCATGTCGAGGGTGCCTTCGAGGTGGGCGCCTTTGCGGTACATCTGCTGGCCGTGGTTGATGCCGGGGAAATCGTAGAGGTGGAGCGAGTAGAAATCCATGCTGTCGCCGGTGACGTCGATGAAGTCCTTCCAGCGTTCGTGCCACTCTCGGAAGTCGTCCTTTTCCACATCCGGGAAGGCGGCGGTGTAGCCACCGATGAGGACGTCCTGATTGAGACGGCGGATGGCTTTGGCGGCGTCGCGGTGATACTCCCAGATCTGGCGAAGGGAGGCGTCTTTGTTTTCTTTTTGAAGTTCGTAGACGGGTTCGTTGACGATTTCAAAATAGCGGGGACGTGGCGGGCCATCGCCGCCAGTGAACATGTTGAGCCAGTAGCCCATGGCCTGACCGGAGGCGGCGGCATTGGCGATGGACCACGGGGCACTGCCGTCGGGTGGAGTGATGAGGGCGCCATCGGGCCAGAAGGGATGAAGCTGGGTGGCGACGATGAGGTCATCGCGTTCGGCATAAGGATGCAGGTGGCTCTGGCTCTGATATCGGGCGCGTTCCTGGCGGGCGTACATTTCCATAAAGGGAAAGTGGACGTGGCCCTTGTTGGCGGGGTCCTCCTTCATTTGAGAGAGGGTCCAGGTGATGGCGCCGGTGTGGCGGCCGAAGTAGACGTCGAGATCATCGACGAGGTGTTTGAGCTTGTCTTCTTCGCCGACCCAGTCGCTCTCACCGGAGCCGGCATGGATGGTGATGAATTTTTTCCGATCGAACTCGCTGATGCCGCCGATCTCTCGGCGGATGCCGGGGTCGAAGGAAATGTCGGCCGCCCGGTGCTGGGAGAGCGCCGTGCTGTTCAGAGTAAGGAAGCTGGTGAGGCTCAGAAGGCCGGCGGGAAAGTGGATCATGGGCTTGGTTTCTTTATTGTATACAATCCGGCGTTGGGAGGTCTGTCGCCTGGCGCTCACAAATGTGGAGATTTTTTCCCGGTGGAGACGGCGGGCGGGGTAAGGCTTGCGGGGTCCGGTCCTCGCAGGTGAGGCTGTGCCTGATGCTGGCTATCTTGGTGCGGGTCGCAGTGACCAAACTACTGCTTTCGTCGGTGCTGCTTGCGGGACCGAATGTGGTGATCGTGCTGACGGACGATCAGGGCTACGGCGACGTCTCGGCGCATGGCAATCCGGATCTGAGGACGCCGGCGATGGATGCGCTGCGTGAGGAGTCCACGGCCTTGGATCGTTTCTTTGTGAGTCCGACCTGTGCGCCGACGCGGGCGGCCTTGTTGACGGGTCGGCATGAATTCGCGGTGGGAGTGAGTCACACCGTGGCGGGGCGCAGTTTGTTGCGTCCGGGGCTGCCGACGCTGGCGGAGGTGATGCGGGGGGCGGGCTATGCGACGGGGATTTTTGGGAAATGGCACCTTGGTGACAACGCGCCATGCCGTCCGGAGGATCGGGGCTTTGATGAGGTCTTCGTGCATGGCGGTGGCGGGATCGGCCAGACGCCGGACCGCTGGGGGAATACTTACTGGGATCCGATGATCCGCCGAAAGAATGGCTGGGTGGCGACGGATGGCTACTGCACGGATGTGTTTTTCGCAGAGGCGACGAAGTGGATGGAAACCCAGGTCACAGCGAGAAAGCCGTTCTTGCTGTGGTTGGCGACGAATGCGCCGCACGATCCGTACGATGCACCGAAAGGCAAGGCGGAGGAGCTGAAGGAGCGGGGGTTGGATGAACCGGCGGCTTCGTTCTATGCGATGATCGAGAACATCGATGCAAATCTCGGACGGCTGTTAGGGCGGATTGAGGAGTTGGGAATGGAGGAGGAAACGATCGTGATTTTCATGACCGACAACGGCTCGGCAGTGCCTCATTTCAATGCGGGGATGAAGGGAGCGAAGGCGTCGGTGGATGAAGGCGGCGTGAGGGTGCCGTGCTTTGTCAGATGGCCGGGCAAGGTGGCGGCGGGGGCGTCGATTCTTCCTCCGACGGCGCATGTGGATGTGATGCCGAGTGTCGCCGGGCTGTGCGGAGTGGCGTTGCCGGAGGGCTGGAAGGGAGATGGTTTGGACCTTTCGGCGGCCTTGCTGGGACAGGAGAAGTTTCCTTCGAAACGGACCTTGTTTACCCATCTCGGACGCTGGCCGGGGGATGAAAGCCCGGAGCGTTTTCGTTCGAAGGACTTCTCTGTTAGAGACGAACGCTGGCGTCTGGTGGGCCTGGAGCTTTTCGACATGCAGGAAGATCCGGGGCAGAAGGTGAATGTTTTCGAAAAGCATCCTGAGGAGGCGACGCGCTTGCTGATGGAATACGGGCGCTGGTGGGAATCGGTGGTGCCGATCGTGCGCGAGCCGGTGCGGCAGGTGATTGGTGGTGAGCAGCAGGTGGTGGAGCTGACGGCACACGACTGGTGGCCATCCCGTGAGGAGGAAGCGGGGAACCGCCAGGCATTTTCCCATCAGCTAGGGATCCGGAATTTCCTCGATAAGGCGCGCGTGGCGGGGACGCGGAATGCTTTGCCGGGGACCTCGGGTCACTGGAAGTTGGAGGCGGCGCGGGCAGGGAATTACCAGATCCGGATGGCTCTGCTGCCGAAAGAGGCGAGCAAGGATGAGGTGGCACATTTAGCGAAGCTGAGACCGGGAACGGCGCATGTCCGGGTGGGGCAGGAGGAGGTGCAGCTCAAGGTGCTGGAAGGAGCGACCGAGCTGAGCTTGTTGCTGGATCTGGATGCCGGACCGGTCGAACTGGAAGCCTGGTTCGAGGGGCAACTGCTGGGGCCGCGGAAATTGGGGGCGTTTTTTGTCGAGCTCGAACGGCTTGGCGAGCGCAAGCGCTCGAAGGCCGAGTTCCACGTCAAGGAGGCCCCTGAAAAATAGTCGCAACTTTCGATTTCCTCAGGGGTTGGCGAATGCAGCACGATCGCAAAAAATCATGAAACAAGGTATCTCAGTAGGAATAGCGGCGCTTCTCGTAGGAAGTGCCGGGGGCTTTCTGGTAGGAAAAGCAGCGAGCTCCTCTGGTGGGGAGACGGCGGACGCATCAGGATCGAGCGTCAGCCTGGTTCGCGAAAGCAAGCGCAGTGGCAGCGGTGACGAGCGTCTCTCACGAGCCGATAGCGTGGAAGGGGCGCTGCGCGAACCGAGCCAGTTGGCGCGTTTGCAATCGCTGATGGATCTTTATGCCGGGATGGATGCCGCGCAGTTGGAGGAAGCTGCCAAGAACCTGGACAGCTTGCCGATGGGTGACCGGATCATGGCCTCGATGCTGCTTTTCAGCCAGTGGGGTGAAATCGATCCTCAAGGTGCGCTCGCCTTCACCAAGACCATGGGCTTTGGCGGCATGTTCGCCAAACCGACGGTGCTGCGGAGCTGGGCAAGCGTGGATCCCGTGAATGCGGCCAAGTATTTCAGCGAGAACCCGAATGATTTCGCCGACATGGGTGGCCGGGGTGGTCCGGGTGGCGACAACGGTGCGGGCGTGATTGCTCGCGAGTGGGCGAAGCTCGATCCTCAGGCGGCTCTCGATTGGGCTCAGGGTCTGGACGGTCGCGACAAGAGCTCGGCCCTCGTTTCCGTGCTGGGCGAGATGGCAGCGAAGGACCCTGCCGAAGCGGCAAGTGTGGCTTCGGGGCTTGAAGGCGATGATCGCAACCGTGCTTACTCCGAGATTGCTGAAAAGTGGGCTCAGTCCGACTATGCTTCGGCTGAGGCTTGGATCAGTACTTTGACGGGCGAGGACAAGCAGGATGCCTTGGCCTCGGCGATCGGTGTGCTTGCCAAATCGGATCCCGTGGGCGCTTCGGCGAAAATTTCATCGATGGCTGAAGGTGGGGAAAAGGAGCGGGCGATCCGCGACGTGGGATCGTCATGGGCTCGTGAAGATCCGGCCGCTGCGGCAGCCTGGGTGGCTTCTCAAGAGAGCGGTTCCGATGGGATGCGCAACGTGATGGCGACATGGGCGGGCCAGGATGCGACGGCGGCATTGAGCTTCATCGAAAGCCAACCGCAGGGAGAGATCCGAGATTCGGCGACTCAGGCTTATCTCTGGACCGACCGTTCGATGGCACCATCGCAGTCCATCACCCTCGCGGAAACCATCACCGATGATCGGGATCGGAGCCGTGCAGTGGGAATGACGGCGAGCCGCTGGATGCGTGAAGATGAAGCCGCGGCGAAGGCCTACGTCCAGCAGAGCACGGCAATCAGCGACGAAGTCAAAGAGAGAATTCTGAGTGGCGACGCGGGTCGTGGTGGTGGTGATCGTGGCCGCGGAGGCCGTGGTCGCTGATGGAGCACGCGATTGGGGGGCGTGGTGACGGCGGCAATCGTCGCACTTTGCCACAGCTCCCTGGGGGAACCGCCCTTTCATTGACAAGCTTGAGGGATGGCGTGAGTTTGCCCGCACCATTTCCTTCGGCCCATGTGGACTCCTGACGATACTTATGCCATCACGCGGATTGATCTTCCGCGTGTTGGCACACATGGGTGGCAGGTGAGGATGCAGCGGCGCGGACGCCGCTACGGGAAGTTTTTTGCCGACCGGCAATGTGGGGGGACTCGGCGAGCCTACGAGGAGGCGAAGAGTTGGCGGGATCGCTTGATCGAGGAATTGGAGGAAGAGGCGGGTGCGCGGGTGTGTTTGAAATCGGTGCGCAATTCGTCCGGTGTGGTTGGCGTTTCCAAGGTGGTGGTAAGTGCCAGCAATGGGGCAAGCTATCATTTCTGGCAGGCAACCTGGTGCCCGGCACCGGGGGAGCGGCGCTGTGTGAAGTTCTCCGTGAAACGTCACGGTGACCGTCAGGCCTTTCAGCTCGCGGTGGAGGCACGGCGTGAAGGGGTGGGAATGGTGGATTGAGGGTTCTGAATTTGGATCGGGATGGAGGGGAGGAATGAGGATGTTCTTGTTCAGGCTCACGTTCTGAGCGCGCTCCTAATCGGTGAATTTGGAGTCGGGGTGGTAGCGGGATTCTGAAGGCGAGAATTGCCATCGCATGCATCCGATCCATCCGGGTCCGGTTTGTCCGAATATGGCGGGAATTGGGCAGTGAAACGGGGCAGGTCGGTGGGTTTTCAGCGATCTTTGGCGGATTGCCGGAATTGAGGCTTGGAAATGGCGGTGGGCAGGGCTGAATCAGCACCGATGTTCAGCGCCAAGCAACTTACCGATGCCCAGAAGCAGTCCCTTCACCAATGGGCTTCCGAAGGGGCGTCGATTGCCGACCTCCAAAATCGCCTCAAGGATGAGTATCAGATTGGCATGACCTACATGGATGCGCGCTTCATGGTCCTGGATCTGGGAATCGAGATCCAGACCGAGAAGGAGGAGGCGAAAGCTCCCGAGCCCGTGGTTGAAGCGCAGCCTGAACCGACGGGGCAGGTGCATGTGACGATGGACAGCATCGCCATGCCCGGCGCTCTGGTGAGCGGCAAGGTGACGTTCTCGGACGGCGGCACGGCCATCTGGATGCTCGATCAGCAGGGTCGCCCGGGACTCGATCCGGACACGCCGGGATACCGTCCTTCGCAGGAAGACGTGATCGATTTCCAGAAGCAGCTCAGCGAGATGATCCGGCAGAAGGGGATCTAATGTGCTGGGAGGAGATGCTCGGCTGAGTGTGCCTAGTGGAAGTCATGCGAGCCGGCGGCGTGGTCGGCGGTGATGCCGGGGAGGGGGAAAAGGGCAGTGGTGTAGACCGTGGGTTGGCCGCCTTCGGAGATTTGCAGACGGCCTTCGATGAGGAGAAAGGGCTCGGTGGTGATGAGGAGCTTGTATGCGTGGAAGGTGTCGCGCGGGACGAAAAGATTGGCGATGCCGGTTTCGTCTTCGAGGGAGATGAAGCAGTGACCTTTGGCGGTGGAAGGGCGCTGCCGGCAGATGACCATGCCGGCGATGGTGACGGGGAGGCCATGGGGGAGTTTGTGGAGCTCGGTGGCGCGGTAGGGGCGCTTCGCGCCAGTGCCGAGTGCCGAGTGGGAAGTGGGAAGTGATGAAGTGCGATGCTTCGCATCGGGGGAGTTTGTTGAAGCGGGTTGCAAACCCGCTCTCCAGAGGGCCATGGGGTGAGGGCCGGTGGTGGAACCTGTTAGGGAGAGGTCGGCGGCGAGGCGCTCGCTGTCGGACATGGGGGGGAGAAGGGAAGATGATGGATGATGGATGTTGGATGTTGGATGAATCGCTTCGCGATGGAGGGCGGTATTGCCGCCGCAGCTACGGGAGAAAAGGTCGTCGAAGAGAGGAAGTTCGGATTGCCAGAGGGCGTGGCGACGGTGCTCGACTTCGGGGAGGGGATTGAGGGCGCCGCTGGCGGCGAGGAGGCGGCGCTCCTTGTCGTTGGGCGCGACGCGACGGAGGAAGTCGGGAAGGGATTCGAAGGGGCGCTCGTTTCGCTCGTCGACGAGGCGCTGGGCGGTGGACTTTTTGAGGCCTTTGAGACGATGGAGACCGAGGCGGAGATGATGGTTGTCGAGGACCGTGGTGGCGTAACTACTATGAACCACGGAGATGGGTTTGCTGCGGACGCGGTGGCGTTTGGCGTCTTCGATGAGGGTGTTGACGGAGTAGAAGCCCATCGGCTGGTTGTTGATCAGGCCGCAGTAGAATTCGGCGGGGTGGTGGACTTTGATCCAGCAGGAGAGGTAGGCGATCAGGGCGAAGGAGATGGCGTGGCTTTCGGGGAAACCGTAGAGGGCAAAGGAGCCGATGGATTGGATGACTTTTTCCTGAGCATCTAACAGAATGCCTTTTTCACTCATGCGTTGGCGGAGTTTGGTGGCGATGCGTTCCATTTTTTCGTCGGCCCGCTTGAAGGCCATGGCGCGGCGAAGCTCGTCGGCTTCGGAGCCATCGAAGTCGGCGAGGGTCATGGCCATGCGCAGGACCTGTTCCTGGAAGAGCGGAACGCCAAGGGTGCGGTGGAGGATCGGTTCGAGGGAGGGGTGGATGTAGTCGACGTCGTGGATCCCCTGGCGGCGGTTGAGGTAGGGGTGGAGGAGGTCGCCGACGATCGGGCCGGGTCGGATGATGGCGACTTCGATGGCGAGGTCGTAGAAATTCTGAGGCCTCATGATCGGCAGGGTGGCCATCTGGGCGCGGGACTCGACTTGGAAGGTGCCGATGGTGTCGGCGCGGCAGAGCAGCTCGAAGACGGCGGGGTCGTCCTTCGGGATGGTGGCGGGATCGATGGGGTGGCCGCGCTTTTCGCAGATGGCGAGGGAGTCTTCGATGGCGGCGAGCATGCCGAGGCCGAGCAGGTCGACCTTGACGATGCCGAGGTCTTCGCAGTCGTCCTTGTCCCACTGGACGATGGTGCGGCCGGGCATGCTGGCGGGTTGGAGTGGGACGATGTGGTCGAGGCCTCGGTCGCAGATGATCATGCCGCCGGAGTGCTGGCCGAGGTGGCGCGGCAGGGCGAGGACGGCGTGGTAGAGGTGGTGGAGCGCGGGGAGGCGCGGGTGGGAGGCGGGGATGCCGGCGGCGGTGAAGAGGTCGCGCTGCGCGGGAGTGATGGCCCGCTTTGCGGGAGTGCCGAGTGCCGAGTGATCAGTGTGAAGTGAAAGGCACGGGGTTGATGAGGCTGGGGTGGTGGCGGAAGGAGTTGCAAACTCCTTCTCCCTATTGGCGGGGGGCTCTTTGCTGCCGGTTTCGCCGCTGCGGGGGGAGGCGTGGATGTCGGAGAAGCGGTCGGCGATGGCGGGAGGGAAGCCGAGGACCTTGCTCATTTCGCGGAAAGCCGATCTGGGGCGGTAGGTGATGACGTTGGCGGTCATGGCGGCACCACGCGGGCCGTATTTTTCGAAGACGTGCTGGATGACGAGCTCGCGGCGCTCACCGGAGGGAAAGTCGATGTCGATGTCGGGCCAGGAGCGACGGTTCTCGGAAAGGAAGCGCTCGAAAAGCAGGCCGCCGCCGATGGGGTCGACGTTGGTGATGCCCAGCGCGTAGCAGACGGCGGAGTTGGCGGCGGAGCCTCGGCCTTGGCAGAAGATGCCGTGGGCTTTGGCGAAGTCCATGATGTCGTGGACGATCAGGAAGTAGCCCTGAAAGCCGAGCTTCTGGATGAGGGCGAGTTCGTGTTCGAGCTGGGCTTTGATCTTACGGGTCAGAGTGCCGTAGCGAAGGTGGGCGCCGTGGTAGGTGTGGCGCCGGAGCTGGGTGGCTTGCTCGGGGAGGGAAAGCGGGTGGTCGCTCGCATCGTGGGCGTCGGGAAATTGGTAGCCGAGGTTTTCAAGGGTGAATTCGAGGCGCTCGGCGAGGCGCTGGGTGTTGGCGATGGCTTCGGGGAGGTCGGCAAAGAGCTCGCCCATTTGGCGCGGCGACTTGAGGTGGCGTTCGCCATTGGGGGCGAGCAAGGCGCCGGCCTGGTCGAGGGTGGTGTGGTGGCGGAGGCAGGTAAAGGCATCGCAGAGGAGCCGGTCGGCGCGGGTCGCGTGGAGCGGGGCGTTGCTGGCGATGAGGGGAAGGCGGAGCTGGTGGGCGAGCTCGATGAGCTGGCGGTTGAGGCGGGGGTCATCGCGGAGGTGATGGCGGGTCAGCTGGATGTAGAGGTTGCCGTGACCGAATTGCTGGATGAGTTGCTGGAGGTGGCTTTCGGCTTCCTGCTTTTTTCCCTGCAGGAGCAGGCGGGGGAGTTGGAAATCGCGGTCGCCGGTCGTTGCGATCACTCCGTGATCGAATTTCCAATTTTCAATGTTCCAATGATCAATGAGGAGTGTGGCTTCGCGAGGGGGGGAGGGCTGGGGTTGTGAAGCGGGTTGCAAACCCGCGCTCCCGAGGTGGGTGGTGAGGTGCTGGCAGAGTTGGGAGTAGCCTTGGCGGGTGGCGGCGAGGGCGACGACGCTGGGGCGGCCATGGCTTTCGAGAATGGTGCCGACATGGGCGCGGATGCCGTGCTCACGGGCGGTGGCGTGGGCGCGGGCGGAACCTTGGAAACCGAGTCGGTCGGTGATGGCGATGGACGAGTAGCCGAGGGCGGCGGCACGCGCGACCATGGTCTCGGGGAGACTGGCGCCGTGGAGGAAGGAAAAGGCGGAACGGGCGTGGAATTCGGTGAAGGACATAAGATTGGAAGCGTCAAGTCGCCAAGGACGCCAAGTTTCTGAAGGGATGAGGTTTTAAAAGTAGTGGCCTTGGAGGTGCCAGAGGTCGGGAGGGGTGTGGGAGAGGCGGAGGAGGTGGTGGGTTTCGAGCTCGATGTCCCATTCGAGCTGCTGCCAGGATTCGGAAGGGCTCCACCAGTGGCCGGAGATGGGGAAGGGGCCATGGCTTTTGAGGATCCGGCCCCGATGGGGGCCCGTGAGGAGGGCGAGAGGCTGGGGGTGACCTCGGGCGGGTGGGTCAAAGGCGACGGCGATCTCGAGGGGAGGCCGGAAGCGGGAGAGAGGTGGCCCGCTGGCGCGGGGGTGATCAGTGATCAGTGGACAGTGATCAGTGTTGGTTTGCGTCGCTTTGCGACGGGAGGGTGGGAGCTGAGCTTGTGAAGCGGGTTGCAAACCCGCGCTGCCGAAGAGGCGGTGGGCGGAAGCGAGGTGAAAGCTGTCGGGACGGTGGGTGAAGTGAGGGACAGGGAAACCGATTTGCGCGTCGCCAAGGAGAGCGGAGAGACGGATCAAGGTGTCGGCGAGGCGATGGGGCTGGCGAATGCTGTGACCGAAAAGTTGGTGCTGGCCGGAACTCGATTCGCTGGGAGTGAGGGAGAGTTCGAGACTCTCAATGGGGGCGGAAAGCTGCAGGGATTCAAGTCGACTCTGGAGGGGAGCAAGCAGAGTTTCGAGCGCAGCTGAAGGCTCAGGAAGGTCGATTGCTATTTGTTTCAAGCTTTCGTTTGAAAGCTTTAAGGAGACATGGATTTGATTTGCTTTTAAATATCTGGAATTAAGACGATTCAGTATATTTTGAAGATATTTACGGATGAGGAAAAGAAGTGCTTGTGAAGATTCAATGGGGTGTTCCAGATGGATGGATGAAACGAACGATTCAATCGGATGAATCAAACGCAGTGGGCGGTGATGTTTGACGTGGAGGATGTCGTGGAGTTGGGCGATGGCGGGGCCGAGTCTTTCGGCGAGATCCTGTCGCGGAAGGCGGGCGAGATCGCCGAGGCTGTGGAGACCCCACATGTTTGAAATTTCCAATGTTCCATTTTCTAATTCCAAATGAGGAAGGTGCCGGGCGAGGTGGAGCGGGAGGTTGTGGAACACTTCCTGTGGAACATTCTGAGAGGGGAATGAGCTGTGGGAGCCATGGCTCCAGCGGGAGTGGGGGCCACGGAACACGAGGCTGTCGGAGGTGCTGGGAGAGAGCGAAAAGAGGTGGGCGAGATCGGGGGTGGGGCCGCTGGCGAGGTGGGCGGGGAGGCCGAGGGCTTCGATGGGGGATTTGAAATTTGAGATTTGAAATTGGGGATGGAGAGAGAGGTCGAGGGTGAGGGTGTCGGGAGTGGTGAGCTCGAAGTCGGGAGTGAGGGATTCGGCGAGTTGGAGGAGGTCGCGCAGAGCATGGGCTTCGGCTTCGGGGTCGCGTGGAAGGACGAGGAGTCGAGGGCAGCGGGCGAGGGCGCGGGTGATGGAGAATCCGGGTTCGAGATGAAAGGCGGCGGCGCGACGGTTGAGGGCGAGGATCGGGACGCTGTGCTGCGATTTCTCCGTAGCGGCGACGGCACAGGGGAAGCGCCGCTTTTCCGGCTGGTGGCGGAGAAGCGCTTCGAGGGGGAGGGATGGGAGATGGAGGGTGAGGTACATGGTCGCTTCGCGACAGTGCCGAGTGATCAGTGATCAGTGTGAAGTGAAAGGCACGGGGATGTGTGGCTGGGGAAGGAGTTGCAAACTCCTTCTCCGTATGGGCTCTACGCGGTTTGGTGGAGGTGGCGGGTGGTCTGGGTTTGGAGGGTGGCGAGGAGTTCGGGGCGGGAGAGGTGGAGGTCGTCGAGGGTGAATTGACGAGTGAGGGTGAGACGCAGGGCGGTGCGGGGAATGAGGGGGGTGGGGGTGAGGGCGAGAAGGGCGGCGTCGGTGCTTTCAGCGAGCTGGCGAAGCCGATGCCAGGAAGCGCTTGGGATGCGGCGCAGTTCGCGAGCTGGGAGTGAGGAGAGATCGAGAAGAACGAGCGGGAGATTGCCATCGCGTAGCAGAAGGTCGGCAGCGCGGAGAGCCTGGGTGCTGTTCTGACAACGAAGCCAGAGAAGCCGGGCGCATTCATCGGAGCTGAAGGAGGCGGGGTCGAAGCGGTCGCGGGTGTCGATGAGGACGAGCGGCAGGCGGGGTTCGTCTGCTTCTTCCTGGGAAAGAAGGGCGGCGACGATGAGGGAGAGGCCGCAGGAGGGGGCGGCGGGGGAAATCTCGGTGATGGCGCCGGGTAGATAGTGCCGAGTGCACCCACTTGGCCAAGGCTCCGAGGGGCAGTTGAGGGGGAAGTGACCCTCCGTCGCCCTCCGGGCCAGGGAGGACAGGGAAGTCGGGGAAGTCGGGGCTTCGGCTGGCTGGGGTGAGGCGACAGGGCGGGAGCGCCCTTGCTCCTCGCGATGGGCGGCGGGGAATTTTTCGCGGAGCTGTTTCCGTAAGGCGATGACTGTTTCGCTTGGCATGGGACGCGATGAACATTTTGAGGGGGATTTCAAAATGTTCAAGTGAACAGTGTTCGGCGCGGGTGTTTTCTTGGAGGATGGCTCGGCTGATGAGGCTGCTTCGAGCTGCCGCGGTTACGATTTCAGCGTCGACTTCCCCCTTCGCCAAAAGCAACGGAGGGCAGGAAAGTCAGCGGTCCGGTTTCTGGAAATAGGAGCAGCTTCGAGTGAGCTCTTCGAGGGGGCGGCGAAGATGCTTGGCCAAGGCTTGGGCGATGGCGGGGAGGTTGGCGGGGTGGTTCCTTTCTTCGGGGAGGGGGTGGCTGATGATTTCCTCCGGGGGGAGCATTTCGGGGGCGTCGGTCTCGAGAAGCAGTCGCTCAGAGGGAATGGCGCGGTAGGACTCGAGGACGGCGGATTTTTTCGGATGAAGGAAGTAGCCGGAGAAGGAGAAGCGGGCGCCGAGGGGGATGAGCTGGGTGACGAGTTCGGGCGTGCCGCCAAAGGAATGGAGGAGAAAGCCGCAGGCGGGTGGAGGTTCCTTCTCAAGGGCATCTAACAGCGGACCCCAGGCTTTGAGGGCGTGGATGGTGATGGGAAGGTTTCGCTCGCGGGCGAGGGCGAGCTGGGGAAGGAAGACGAGGATTTGTTCGTCGATCTCGGGATGCTTGACCCAGCGATCGAGTCCGCATTCGCCGATGGAGGCATGGGGAAAACGGTCGAGGTAGGTGGTCAGGGTGCCGAACCAGTTGCTAGATCGCTGGTGAGCGAACCAGGGGTGGAGACCGAAGGCGGGTTGGACGAAGTCGGAATGGCGTTCGGCAAGCTCGGCGACTTGTGGCCAGTCGCTCTCGGAGGTGCCATTGACGACGCAGCCGGTGATGCCAACGGCTTTCATTTCGGCGATGATGCGGTCGGGATCGGAGAAGCGCTGGAGGTGGTTGTGGGCGTCGAGCACGGGGCAACTCTAAATTCTAAACTTCAAACTTCAATGAGGGGAAAAATGGGCGGAAACCCTCGATCGGGACTAAGAATGGGCCGGTGGGTCGCGTAAGAGGGGCTCCTTCTCTTTGTGAGCTGATTTTTGTTATGAAAGTGCCTCTTTTCGCCATCACTCTTACGTCATTTTGCCACGCGGATCCCGAGGGCTTTGAGATGACGATTTTTGCGAAGCCTTTCCAAGTGGAGTACCCGACGGCGTTGACAGCGGCAGCGGATGGGACGGTCTATGTGTCCGCGGACCGCAATGGTTCCCTGGGTAAGGACAAGGAGGTGGGAAAGGTGGTTTCCTGTCGAGATACGGACGGCGATGGCAAGGCGGATGAGTTTTTCGATTTCGTGCCGAAGATCGACAGTCCGCGCGGTGGGCATTTTGTGGGCGATACGCTTTACCTCATTCATCCGCCGTTTCTGAGTTCGTTCCGCGATACGAATGGCGATGGGGTTTCGGACGAGCACAAGGTGCTGTTGGAGAATATCGGTTTTGGTCTGAATCACCCACGGGGGTCGGATCACACGACGAATGGTTGCCGGATGGGGATTGATGGCTGGCTTTATATTGCGGTGGGGGATTTCGGGATGGAGGGGACGAGGGGGACGGATGGCCGGGTGGTGACCTTGCATGGTGGTGGTGTGGCGCGGGTTCGTCCGGATGGGAGTCAGCTTGAGGTGTATTCGTATCACACGCGGAACAATTGCGATGTGGCGATCAGTCCGTATCTGGACATGTTCACGCGCGACAATACGAACGATGGCAAAGGGTGGGACACGCGCGTGCATCACTTCACGAATGGTTCTGAGCATGGGTATCCGAGACTCTACAAGAATTTCACATCGGAGGCGGTGAAGCCGCTGTTAGATGTGGGTGGGGGCTCGGGAACCGGTGCTCTGTACCTTCATGAGCCGGGTTTTCCGGGGGAGATGGGTGATCAGCTTTACACCTGTGACTGGACGACGGGGAAAATTTACAAGCATGCGCTGGAGCCCTTTGAGGCGAGTTTCAAGGCGGAGCAGGAGGATTTCATGACGCTGGCTCGGGCGGTGGATATGGACGTCGATGGAGAGTCGCACTTGTATGTCTGCGACTGGCGGGGTGGGAGATTTGTTTATGCAGGGGAGGGAGTGAAGGTTGGCTTGGTGCAGCGTCTGACGATGCCCGGGATGAAGGTGGAGGCCTGGCCGGATCTGGCGAAGATGGGTGATGCGGATCTGGTGAAGCAGGTGGCGCATCGATCGGCGGTGCGTCGCTTGGAAGCTCAGCGTGAGTTGCTGAAGCGAGGTGGGAAGCCGGCAGTGGCGGATGGTCTTGTCGCTTTGATCAAGGATGGCGAGCTGCCCCTTTACTCGCGGGTGGCGGCGATTTTCACCTTCAAGCAGCTGGATGGGGCTGAGGCGAATGCGGCTCTGTTAGAGAATGTTGGCGATGAGGCGATTCGGGAGTTTGTGTTGAGGGCTGTGGCGGATCGTAAGGACCAGCTTGAGGGTGTGCCGAGTGATGCTTTTGTTAGAGGCTTGAAGGATGCGAATCCCCGGGTGCGTTTGCAGGCGGTGATCGGTTTGCAGCGCTTGGGAGCGAAGGATGCGGCGTCGGAGTTGATTGCCTTGGGCTCGGAGACCTGGGAAGAACGGCTTTCGCTCGGGGCGGGTGAGGATTACCGGATTCCGCATGCGACGGTGCAGGCGCTGGCGGGGCTGGAGGCCTGGGAAGCTTGTTTGGAAGCGGCATCGGATCCTGCGACTCGTGCGGTGGCCTTGCAGGCGCTGCAGTTGATGCACACGGATGAGGTGGTGTCGGGATTGGAGAACTTGCTGGTGAAGGAGGAGGTCGATGAGTCCTTGAGGTTTGATTTGGTGAAAACCTTGGCGCGTCTTTTTTACACCGAGGGTGAGTGGGACAAGAAGGACTGGTGGGGGACGCGTCCGGATGACCGCGGGCCGTATTTCCTGGTGAGCGAGTGGTCGGGGACGCCGAAGGTGAAGACGATTCTGGAGCGCGCGTTTGCGAAGGCACCGAAGTCGGAGCATGGACGCTTGATCGAGGTGATGGCGAAGAACCGGATTGATATTTCAGCGTTGGAATTGGGCGAGCGTGATCCGTTGATGATGGCCCTTGGGTCGACGGAGTTGAGCCAGGGAAACATTGCGTTGCTGACGAGTGCGGCGCTCGACGCGGATCGCCCATGGGAGGTGAGGCTTCGCTGCTACCGTTCGCTCGGGCGAGGTGATGCGGCCGAGGTCCTGCGGAACCGGATCGAGATTCTTTCGAAGTGGCTTCAGGAGGAGGCGCTCGGCGAGGTGGCGGAGCGCGAAGTGACGGATTTCATTTCATCGCCGGCGCTGATTCTCGAGATCAAGACGCTGCATCAGGTGGCCGTGAAGGAAGATGATCAGATGAGCCGCATCGCGTGGCGTGCGTTGCTGAGCTTTTCTCAAAGCCCCCTGGCCAAGGAGATGTTCCGGGAGCAGGCGCTCAAGCTGGTGAAGAACAATCCCCGGCAGGTCGGCTTCTTTCTCGCACTGCAGGACCTGAAGTTGACGGGATTTGATGAGCAGATTGCGGCGGCGATCGATAGCGACAACGACACCCTGATCCAAGAGGCGAAGCGGACCAAGGAGATGCTGGCATCGACGGCAGCGAGCGGAGGAAAGATCGTGGCGGAGCTGGATGCGGCCGAGGTGATGAAGGCAGCGATGGAAGGAAAGGGCGACGTGGCGAATGGGGCGACGCTCTTTAACCGGCAGGGCTGCATCGCTTGCCATGCGATTGATCAGGCGGCGGTGCAAAAGGGGCCTTATCTGGGATCGGCGGGGAGCGGCTTCACGCGGGACTACCTCATTGAATCGATCTTGGATCCGAATGCAGTGGTGGCGCAGGGTTTCCAGACGGAGTTGCTGACGCTGAAGGATGGATCCGTGAAAATGGGCTTTGTGACACGCGATGAGGATGGCGTGCTGGAGATTCGCGACATCGCGGGAATCGCGACAGAGGTAAAGATCGCGGACATCGCGAAACGGGACCACCAGTCGACTTCGATGATGCCGCCGGGGCTGGCGAGCAATCTCACGCTGGGTGAGTTTGTCGATCTGGTGGAATACCTCGCCTCGCTGAAGGTGAACTGAGGGGGAGGGCAACGGTTGCAAGCCGGTGCCCCTGTTAGAAGGTGCGGGAAATGGGCGGCTGCCCAACCCGGCCCTTCCTCAGGCCTCGACTTCGACGACGAGGTTGATTTCGACGGCGACGTTGAGGGGCAGGGCGGCGGCACCGAGGGCGGTGCGGGAGTGCTTGCCGCGCTCGCCGAGGATTTCAATGAGGAACTCGGAGGCGCCGTTAATGACCTGGGGGTGGCCATAGAAGTCGGGCTCGGAGTTGACGAAGCCATTGAGGGCGACGACTTGCTTGATTTTGTCGAGCGAGCCGATCTCAGCTTTGATGACGGCGAGACGATTGAGGATGATGATGCGCGCTGCTTCCTGACCTTCCTCGATGGAGACATCGCTGGGGATCTTGCCGAGGATCTTGCGGTCGCCATCGATGGGGAGTCCGCCGGAGAGGTAGAGCAGGTTGCCGCTGCGGACGCAGTTGACGTAGGCCGCGACGGGTGCGGGCACTTCGGGCAGGGTGTGTCCGAGGGACTGAAGGTGTTCGAGTGTTTGGTCCATGTGGTGAAAAAACGTTAGATGGTGAACTTCAAATTCCGATGATCGGCGAAGTTGGTGCTTATCGGGGATCGGGGAAACTGCCGGCGATGAGGGCGACGAGTTTCTTGCCACTGCTTGAAAGGGTGGCGGTCTTGCCTTCTCCGGAGAGCAGCCCACGTGTTAGATACCGGTGAGGTGTTTTGGCGTCTCTAACAGCCGAGACGATGGGCGTGCTGACTTTCCTCTGGCTGACGGTGATGCCGGTGGGCAGGCCGGTATCGGTGAAGGAGATTTCCCACGATGGGCCGGGGCGGGAGAGTTCGCCGTAGACGAGCCAGGGATGAAGGTTGGCGAAATCGAGGCTGCCGTTCCGTGGAATGGTCACTTTGAAATAGGCGGGGCTCTTGCGCACGAATTCGGTGACCGAGAGTTGGGGGTTGGCGCGCTGCTCGGTGAGGAAGCGGGCGACGTCCATGCCGATGAGGTTCATGCCGTTGTAGTTCCCATGGTGGTTGGTGCCACCGCCGTAGCTCCGGATCCAGCCATCGAATCGAGGGCTCATGAGCAGTCCGAGTTCGAGGTGGACGTGGGCGCGGGTGCGATTGATGCCGGCACCGGTGTAGCCCATCTGGCCGAGGACGGAGCCGCGTTTGACGGTGTCGCCCGGTTTGACGGAGGCCCGGGCGAGGTGGGCATAAAGGCTGTGGACGACATTGCCGGAGGCATCGATGGGGTGGGCGACGACGATGTAGCGACCGTAATTCGAGCGCCCGGGTGAGTCGCTGAGATGAACCACGGTGCCGTCGGCGATCGACATGACGAGGTCGAGCGGGTTGCCGGCCTTGTCGCGCTTGATGGGCGCGATATCGATGCCTTCGTGGATCTGGAGGTATTCGACGTTTCCGCCGACACGGATGGGGTTTCTAACAAGCCCAAAGGATCCGCCTTCCCATGGTTTCGAGGCGACGCCTTCGAAGTTCCGATCGACGTACATGTAGAACTTCTCCGGTTCTCCGGTGAAGAGGTGTTCGTTTTCGGTGGGCAGTTGGAATTGGGTGACCTGGGCGGCGCTGATGGCCGGAAGCAGGGCGGCGAGGATCAGTGATCGAAACATGGTGAGTTCAGCCTCTTGGTTTTTTGGCGCCAAAGCGCGGGAATCGTTTGTCGAGTTCGTTGACTTCGGCGAGCGAGACGCCTTTCCAGATGATGAGTTCTCCGTCGGTGATCTGTTGGTCGACGATGACGCCATCGACGATGCGTCCATTGATCCGTGCGATGAACCAGCGTCCGGTGCTGTTGGCGGTGACGGCTGCGAGGCGGTGCTTGGCGGCATTCTTGACGCGGAAGACGAGCCCGAAACCTTCGCCGTCTTTCGATGGGAAGGGATTGAAGGTTTCAATGTCCTTGGTGCCGATTTCCGGCATGCGGCGGAAGACCCGTTCCTTGCCAGCCACGAACTGGGTAAAGATCATGGTATGGTTGTCGCCGGGATCGGTTTCCATGTGGAAGGCGATGATGGCGTTGTTCTCCTTCTTGCCACCTGCGGAGGCGGGAAGAATCAGGATCATGGCGAGGGCGGCCATGAGGATGCGGGCAAGGTTCATGGGCGGAGAGTGACTGGAAGGAGGCTTGGGGTGAATGAAAAAGTCACCGGGATGAATGGGGCGATGGCTGCCCGCCAAAATCGCAGAAGATCTCGAAAAAGATCGGCCAGTCGGTCTGGAGATCCGGCGGGTCTTTTCAAAAAAAAAAGCCGAAGCGGTCGCTTCGGCTTTTGGGTGATGTCATGAAACTCTGGAGAATCAGAGCATGCCTTTGACGAGCTCCTCGAGTTTGACGATATCGGCGGCAAATCCGCGGATGCCTTGGGCGGTCTTCTCCGTGGCCATGGCGTCTTCGTTGAGGGCGAGGCGGAAGCTCTTTTCGTCGAAGGAGACCTTTTCCAGGTCGGCGGCGGCGGCCGTTTCAGGAGAAAGGACGCGCTCGACGCTGTCGGTGGACTCCTGAAGTTCGCCGAGGAGCTTGGGGGCGATGGTGAGCAGGTCGCATCCGGCGAGGGAGAGGATTTCGCCCTTGTTGCGGAAGGAGGCTCCCATGACTTCGGTCTTGTAGCCGAACTTTTTGTAGTAGGTGTAGATTTCGCGGACGGATTGGACGCCGGGGTCTTCGTCGCCCTGATAATCCTTGCCGGTCGATGCCTTGAACCAATCGAGGATGCGTCCGACGAATGGCGAGATGAGCTGCACTTTGGCCTCGGCGCAGGCGACCGCCTGGGCGAAGGAGAAGAGCAGGGTGAGGTTGCAGTGGATGCCTTCTTTCTCGAGGGCTTCGGCGGCCTTGATGCCTTCCCAGGTGGAGGCGATCTTGATCAGCACGCGGTCGCGCGAGATGCCTTCCTTTTCGTAGGCGGCAATGAGTTGGCGAGCCTTGGCGACGGTGCCTTCGGTATCGAATGAAAGACGCGCATCGACCTCCGTGGAGACGCGTCCGGGAACGATCTTGAGGATCTCGAGGCCGAAGATGATGAGGATGCGGTCGAGGATGGATTCGATGAGGGCGTCTCCGCTGAGCGACGAGTCCTTGTGCTCGGCGATGGCTTTCTCAACGAGAGGGCGGTACTCATCTTTTCCCGCAGCCTGGAGGATCAGGGAGGGATTGGTGGTGGCGTCCTGGGGTTGGTAGGCCTTCATGGATTCGAAGTCGCCGGTATCGGCGACGACGGTGGTGAATTTCTTGAGTTGATCGAGTTGAGTAGCGCTCATGTCTGTTTGTTGGGATAGTGGTTGCTGTGGGGCTAGGCGAGGGGAAAAGCCGGACATTTGGGGGATGCGGCATGAATCTTCCTCATGGGGGGAATGCAAAACGGCGGATCCCATGAGGGGGCCGCCGTTTGGAAATGGTGTCGATCGAAAGGTTTCAGTGGCTTCCGGTTCCGGGAAGGAAGCGGTAGTAGGTTTCGAGCATCAGGATGCAGAGGCAATTGCGGTAGTGGGCGTCATTGACGAACTGAGCGGCGACGGCGTTCACTTTGGTTCCGCCACCGGGCTTCTTCCATGATCCGTCCGCGCCTTGATTTTTAAGAAGCTCATCGCGGATCATGTCGTTGTATTTTTTCCACTCCGGTCCGCCACGGGCGATCATTGCCTGGGCGAGGTAGTAGTGACCGTAGAGGTCGCAGTCGGCTTCGTTGTACTTGAACTTGGCGTTTTTGTCGGCGTATTTGGCGCCTTGGCGGACAGCGGCGTGGTTTTCCTTTTCCCACATCTGGAAGGAGAGCATGCCGGCACCGGTGAGGGTGGAGTAGCCGTCAGGCGAGTGGGACTTGCGGCCGGGGAGGTAATCGAATCCGCCGTCTCGGTTCTGACATTCTTCAACGTATTGGAGAGCGTTCTTGATGGAGCCGCTCATGTTGCGGAAGTCGAGGCCGGTGTGCTTGCAGGCCTTGAGGGCCTGGATCTGCCAAGCGGTGACGGAGAGGTCTCCGCCGCGTTTGCCGTCTTCCGCGTAGCCGTAGTCCCAGCCGCCGGACTTGGTGTGCTGGTTGTCGATGATGTACTGGCCGGCTTGCTGGGTGATTTCCTCAAGCTTGGGAATGTTGAGGCCAAGTTGCTTGCAGAAGGTGGTGGACTCGCCGAGGGCGTAGGTGGCAATGGCGTGCTCGTAGGGCATCGGGTTTGGCTCGTTGCCATCGACGAGGCGGCCCTTCTTTTTCACGCCGACATTGACGATGTAGGTGATGCCTTTGAGGACGGTTTCACCGTATTTTTCGGAAAGGGGAGTTTCGCAGTGTCCGAGGTAGGCGAGCACGGCGAGACCGGTCATTGCGGCCTTCTTGCTCTTGCCCCAGCTTCCATCGGGATTCTGGGTTTTCTGAAGCCAGTCGAGGCCTTTGACCACCGCCACTTCGCACTGTTCGGTACCGCCGCTTTCAAGCAGACGGGACATGCGGTCTTCCGGGGAGCAGCGCTTGCTCATCGAGGCCGGGATGTTTCCGAATCCACCACCACCACCGCCGTCGCCACCGGATCCCCAGCCATCGCCAAAGTCATCGCCGTCACCGAAATCGGTGGACGGTTCTGGCACGTCGATATCAGGGACGGGAACGGCGGTCGGAGAGCTGGTATTGGCTGCGATGACTTTGGCCATGGAAGACGAAGGCGCAGAGGGCTTGCGCTCGATGCTGGTGTTCATCTTCTTGTTCTCGATCTTGTCGTCGTCGCTGATGGTCGAGGAATAGCTGACGATGACGGGAGTCTCCTTGAAGAAGGGATCGAGGAGCACGAACGCGAGAATCAGCCCGAGAAGGACAAGAACGAGAAAGGAAACGATAACGGCGGAAATCGTGGAGTTGCGGCGCTGGGCATGGAGGCGCGCTTCGGCTTCCGGGCTGAGTTGGGCGTGAAGGCTCATGGATAGAGAGTGGACGGAGATTGGCTTGAGAAAAAAAGTAGAGCGGGTGAGGGACTTGGCCAGCCGAAAAGCGCGGCCTGGCCCCTTGCTCATGGGGATAACGAATATTTGAGGAATTTATTAGGTGAAATCCGGAGGAATTTCGCCGTTTGGAAGGGTTCGGAGTTCTCTGGGCGCACGGACTTCTGTTCCGCGAGCACGGTGTGATTCACAGATCACCGATCGCAGAGAAGCACGAGCCGATCCAAAATGATGAGAACGAGCGGATCGCCACTCATGTCGGGAAGAGGGGGGCAGCGGCGGGCGCTCTTCCATCGCTGGTGGGGTGGATTGGAGTGCCTGACCCTATTCGGTCGCGGCGTCTTCCGAGGCCACTTTCTTTTTGCTCTGATAGTGCTCGACGATGCGCTCGGCGATGGTGTTCTCGATCAGGCCGGCGGTGGCGAGATCCTTGGCGAGCTTGCGTGCGGCGGCGGTTTCGATCGCCGTGAGTTCTCGTTCCGAGTTGGCTCGGTCGGCAGGAAGGATTTCCAGATTGGGAATGATCTTTTCAAGTCCTGGCGACAACTTGGGATCGATCAGCGGGAGGATCACGGGAGTGCCGGACAGACTGATGGGCATGCGACCATCCTGGAGGTCGCTGATGTCGGCCTTGTCGTTGAGGATTTCCAGCCGCTTGGCGGATTCGTAGGCACTGGTGAGCGTGTTGCGGGCGAGTTCCTCTTTGACGGGGTAGTCGGTGCTTGGGCTTTCACCGAAGTCATCCATCTGGTCATGAAGAAAGACGCGATCAAACAGTTCGGTAGGCGTCAGGCCGAGGTCGCTGGCCTGTTGGATCAGCGCGACACTTTGAAGGAGGGTGGCGTGAGCCGCCTCGGCTTCGAACTGTCGGTAGAACGATGAGTCGGTGGTGATGCTCTGGAGCTCGGCGACGATCTCCTTTTTCGCCACGTGTCGGCGGTAGTGCTTGTGAACAAACAGCGAAGCAACCAGCAGGACGACGGTGAGAGCGGAGTAGCGGAGAATGTCGATGATGCGGGGGTCCATTAGGTCCAGATGGATTTGGTTGGTTTCTTGGCTTGCTCGGGCTCGGCGAAGTTGCGCTGGTCGCGGGCGTGAAAGAGGGCTTCCTCGCGGGTGATGTAGCCTTGTTGAAGCAGTCCGGCAATGGATTGGTCAATCGTTCGGTTGCCATCCTGGTGACCGATTTCCATGAGGCCGACGATTTGCTCGAACTTTTTCTCGCGGATGCAGGCTCGGATCCCGTGGTTGGCCCGGAGGATTTCGGAGGCGAGGACGCGGCCCTTTCCATCGGCCCGGGAGATCAGGCGCTGGGAGACGATGCCTTCCACCACACTGGCGAGCTGGGTGATGATCTGGGCTTGCTGGTCGGCGGGGAACACATCGACGAGGCGGTCGATCGACTGTGGGGCATCGAGCGTGTGGAGCGTGGCAAGAACGAGGTGACCGGTCTCCGCGGCAGTGAGGGCGATGCGAATGGTTTCAAGGTCGCGGAGCTCGGAAACGACGATGACGTCCGGGTCCTGGCGAAGTGCCTGGCGCAGGGCGATGGGAAATCCGCGGGTGTCGTGGCCGATCTCGCGCTGCTTGATGAGGCAGCTGCTGTGGGAGTAGACGAATTCGATGGGGTCCTCGATAGTGACGATGACGCCGGAACGCGTCTCGGAGATGCGTTTGATCATCGCCGCCAGGCTGGTGGTCTTTCCCGATCCGGTGATGCCGGTGACGAGGATGAGGCCGCGGCGGAGATTGCAGAGCTCGGCGACGACGGAGTGGTGGCCGAGGTTGTCGAGTTCCGGAATCTCATCGGGGATATGTCGGAAGGCGGCTTCGTGACTGCCGCGAACGACGTGCACGTTTCCCCGGAATCGTCCGACGCCATCGAGGTGCAGGGCGTAGTCGAGTTCCCAGTTCTCATCGAGGTTCGAGCGCTGGGTTTCGGAAAGGGTGTCGTCGATGAGACGCTTAACCGTCGGCGGATCGAGGATGAAGTCCTCGAGCGGCACCAGGTTGCCTGAAACGCGTGCTGCAGGCGGGGCCCAGCCGGATAGGTGAAGGTCGGAGCCGCCGAGTTCGACAGCTTGACGGAGGTAGTCGGTGATTTCTCTGGCTTGGCTCACGAGATGACTGGGGTTGATGATTTATGAAATACCACGCAGGGCCCGATCGAGATCCTGAGGGCGATCGCAGGCGGCGCGGGCGGTGTCTGGATCGATGATGTTCTGCTCCACGGCGGCGACAAGATAGCGGATGAAGGGGCAGGCGCCGTCACTTTTGGAAGTGCTGACGTGATCGCGCAATTCGTCGAATCGTCCTTCGGCGATCCACTTGCGGGTGACGGAGGCGTTTTGGAAATACTCGAGCACGGCAACGAGGCCGCCATTGATCCGGGGGAGGAGTTGCTGGGACACCACGCCGATGAGCTGCTGGGAGAGCAGGCTGGCGGTGCTGGCGGTGTGGGTGGTGATGAGTCGCGCGATCCGTTCGAGTGAAGTGGTGACCCCGGCGACGCCCGAGCCGTGCAGCGTGGAAATGACGAGATGGCCGGTTTCCGAGGCGCGCAGGGCGGCGAGCGCGGATTCGGCATCACGGATCTCTCCGAAAAAAATGACGTCGGGATTTTGGCGCAGGGCCTGACGCAGGGCGACGTCGAAGTCGCCGGTGTCGTGATGGACTTCGCGCTGGGAAAAGTAGGATTGATCGTTTCGAAAGAGGTACTCGATGGGGTCCTCGATGGTGACGATGTGGCGCGAGTGGTGCTTGTTGATCCAGTCGAGGCAGGCGGCGACCGAGGTCGATTTCCCGGAGCCGGTTGGTCCGCTGAAAAGGATCAGACCGGAGCGGCGCTGGAGCCACGAGGTAAGCAACTCGCCGGGCAAGCCGAGTTCGTCGAACGAGGGGGCGACTTCCTTGATGGGTCGCATGACCAGTGCGAGGCGACCGAGCGTGCGATAGGCATTGAGTCGGAGGCGTCCGGCTCCGGCGACTTCAAGGCTGGCGTCGCCGTCGTTCTGCTTCTCGGGGTCGAGTCCGCAGGATCTCCAGATCTCGGCGATCGATGAGTGATCGAGTTCTTCCCCGTGGGCGACGACGACCTCGCCATTGGTCCTGACGCGGGGCCGTTCTCCTTCGACGAGGAAGACGTCGCTTGCTCCGCCGGTGAAGGCTGTGGATAGCAGATCGGCAAGGGCGGGGGTCATCTCGACGCGCACCCTAACGGATTTTAGGGCTTCGGAAAGTGAGAAGGCGGGTGGTGACGCGGATTGTGCTAGTCGCAGATGATGCTATTTACTGGCAACTCTGAGTTCCCGATTGTCTGCTACCAAAGATGAAAGGTGAAACTTTTAGGATCTATCCCGCCGTTGCCACGCTACTGGTCCTGTTGGCGCTCTTTCTACTTTGGGAGAACAAGTCGAAAACCGGGAGCGACGATGCCGAGGAGTTAGTGCGGGAAAGCGGGTCTCGTTTTCAAACCGATACGCCTGAAGCTGGAATTCGAAATGGTGAACCTCCATTGGGTCAGAAGCGGGTGCTGCTCCGGCCGAGCGATGAGGAACGCAAAGTAAACTCTCCAGCGAGCAGGAAATCTCAATTGGAGGAGGAGCTGGAAGAATTGAAAAAAGCAGGTCTCGGGGGGAGGCATCCGAATGTCCGCCAGATTGAGGAGGAGATTCGTAAGATTGTCGAAGAGGGCGACTGAAGGCATCTCACAGCATCCCCAAAGAAAAACCCCGGCGATCGAAATCGTCGGGGTCGTTCTAAAAATGGTACTCAGGACAGGAATCGAACCTGCACGGGCGCAATGCCCACTAGATCCTTAGTCTAGCGCGTCTACCAATTCCGCCACCTGAGCTTTGTGTGGTTGGTTGGTGCGCGGGGATTTAGGGAGCGATCCGGAAGTTGGCAAGAGAATCTTTGAAAGAAATTCAATTCTTTCGTCCCAGATCGAGGCTTGCCAGATGAGGAATGCCTTGGAGCATGGGCGCGCTCGTCATGGAATCGATTCGCGTCAGTGCCGTTGTTAAGAAGTTCGGAGCCGTCACGGCGCTCGATGGCGTGAGCGTGGAAGTGGATGCCGGGGAGCTGTTTTTCCTGCTCGGAGCTTCGGGCTGCGGAAAGACGACCTTGCTACGATGCATTGCGGGTCTGGAGACGCCGACTTCGGGTCAAATCCGATTCGGGGAGAAGGAAGTGAGCTCCCTGCCGCCGCACAAGCGGGAAGCCGCGATGGTTTTTCAAAGTTACGCGCTGTGGCCCCATTTGAATGTGGAAAGGAACGTCGCGTTCGGTCTGGAGGAACGGAAGGTTTCCAAGGAGGAGATCAGGCGCCGGGTTGGTGAAGCGCTGGAGCTTGTCCATCTCAGTGGCATGGGTGATCGGGGCATTGATCAGTTGTCCGGAGGGCAGCAGCAGCGCGTCGCTCTGGCCCGCGCGCTGGTGGTGCGTCCGAAGTGCCTGCTGCTCGATGAGCCGCTCTCGAACCTTGACGCGAAGCTCCGGATCGAAATGCGCCGGGAGATCCGCAGGATCGTGAAGGAGGGCGGTCTAACAGGTATCTACGTGACTCACGATCAGGAGGAGGCCTTGGCGATGGCTGATCGGATGGCCATCATGAATGGCGGGCGGATCGAGCAGCTCGGTCGCCCGGAGGAGATCTATCGTCAGCCGCGCTCAGCGTATGTGGCCGGATTCATCGGTGAGACGAATTTGATCAAGGGAAGGGTGATCGGGGTGAAGGATGGCGATGTGATGGCAGAGACTCCGGTGGGCGTCATGGTCGGTCAAACGGCGGACGAATCCTGGACGCCCAGCGATGGAGAGACGGTGCTTCTGTCGATTCGCCCCGAAGCCTGGAACATCGGAGACGGAGACCGCGACAACGGCGTGGAAGGCAAAGTGACCGAACGAAGTTATCTGGGGCAGTGCATCCAGTACGTCGTCAGCACGGCAGCGGGCATGCAGCATGTGGTGGAGCTGAATCCGCTGAAGCTTCATGAGCGTGGGGAAACGTCGATTCGTCTCTCCGTGAGGCGCACGGATGTGGTCGTTCTAAAGGATTGAGCCATGTTGAAACGAGTCCTACCGGTGTTTGTTCTGCTGGCCATCGTGGTGGCGGCACCGCTGCTGCTGCGACGTGACACAGAGGTCGCGAAGGCGGACGACAGTGAGGACCGTCTGGTCATCATCACTCCTCATAATGATTCGATTCGCAATGAATTCGGCGAGGCCTTTGCGGCCCATTGGAAAGAGAAGACGGGACGCAGGCTTTACATCGACTGGCGTGCTCCCGGAGGTGGTGGAGATATTTTGCGGGTGATTGGGAGTTCGTTCGCCGCGGCGCATGCGCTTGGCAAGGATGGCACGGATCTGGATGTGTTCTTCGGAGGAGGGACCAAGGATTTCATCAAGCAGGCATCGCTCGGGCACTTGGCCAGAATCGAGGCCTTCGAGAGTCATCCGGAATGGTTCGGAGAGGAAAGGTTGCCGGCGGGGTTTTCGGGTGAGACGTACTACGATTCCGAGCACCGCTGGGTGGGAGTTTGCGTTTCGCAGTTTGGGATCGTCTATAACCGGGACGTCATCGAGTGGATGGGTATCGCGGCTCCTCAGGAGTGGAGTGATCTCGGAGATCCAGCTTATTTCGGGAAGCTCGCCCTCGCAGACCCGACCAAGAGCAGTTCGGTCACTCAGGCATTCGAAATGCTTGTGCAGGAGCAGATGCAGAAGGTGATCCGCGAGAAGGGCGATTCCGCAGAATCACGATCGGAAGGGTGGGCGCTGGGGATGAACATGCTGCAGAAGTTCGCGGCGAACGCACGCTACTTCACCGACTCCGCCAGCAAGATTCCGCACGACGTCGCGATGGGCGATGCGGCGGCGGGAACCTGCATCGATTTCTACGGTCGCTCGTTTGAAGATGCGGTGCGCGATGACTCTGGCCGGAGCCGGGTCCACTGGGTTTCTCCCGAAGGGGGGACCTCCTTGAATGTCGACTCGGTGGCGATCTTTCGCGGTGCGCCGCAGATGGAAATCGCGCAGGGGTTTGTGACGTTTTGTCTGAGCGAAAAAGGTCAGTTGCTATGGAATCGGAAGCCGGGTTCGGAGGGCGGTCCGAAGGCGCGGGCGCTGCGACGGCTCCCGGTACGGCGTGACATGTATAGGACGGAGCTGATGGCGGACTTCACGGATGCCGGGGCGATGCCCTATGAGCGCACCGGGCAGTTCGTGTATCAGCCTGAGCTGACGGGTAAGGCATTCAATACCCTGCGTGTGATCTTCCGTGCGATGTGCATGGATCCTCACGAGGAAATGAAGAAGGCGTGGAGTCGTTTGGCGGTCGATGCCCGAGGTGACTTGTCGGTTTTTCATGATGTCTCGGCGGTCAATTACGAGCGGGTGATGAATGAGCTGGTGCCGATGGTGCAGGATGGTGACCCGATCGAGTTGACGCGAACCATGACGGAGATCTCGAAGCAGTTCCGGAGAAACTACCAGCGGGCTGCAGAGGAGAAAGGGGGGCAGCCATGAAGCGCAGCCACGCCATTTTGGTGACGGTCGCGGTTAGCCTCATTTTTGCCTTCTTCTTTGTCTATCCGGCTTTGTCGGTGGTGAAGGAGGCTTTCGAAAGCGAGGACGGGCTGACGCTCGACTTCGTGCGCGAGGTGTTTCGCAATCCGGTTTACGTGGAAGGATTGAGGAATGCTCTGATGCTCGGCATCGTCAGCACCTTGGCGACCTTCGTGATCGCGTTTCCGCTCGCCTTGTTTTCGCATCGCTATGACTTCTTTGGGAAAAAGGCGCTGGGCATCCTGATATTGGTCCCCTTGGTTCTGCCGCCCTTTGTGGGAGCGATTGGAGTGGTCCACATCCTCGGGGTCACCGGCTCACTCAATGCCTTGCTCATTGATTGGGGTTTGATGGAATCGACGAGCAGGATCGATTGGCTGGCGAATGGAAGGTTCTGGGGGATTGTGGCGATGAACGCGCTGCACCTCTATCCCATCCTCTACATGAACATTGCGGCGTCGCTGGCGAATCTGGATCCGGCAATGGAGCAGGCGGCGGAAAATCTGGGCTGCTCTCCGAGGCGTCGTTTGTTTCGGATCACCCTGCCACTGGCAATGCCCGGGATCTTTGCGGGTGGCTCGATCGTGTTCATCTGGTCCTTCACCGAGCTCGGTGTTCCGCTGGTTTTCAACTACAGCCGGGTCGCTCCGGTGCAGGTATTTGATGGCATCAAGGACCTTGGCGGAAACCCGGCACCGTATGCTCTGGTAGCCGTGATTCTGGTGATCTCAGCGATCGTCTTCGGCGTGACGAAGTTCGTCTTCGGGCGAGGAAAATCGGGAGCTCAACCGCGACCGAAGGGACGGGATGCCGCGATCAAGCTGCGGGGGTTCAAATCGCTCGGGTTGGCGGCGGTCTTCGCCGGCGTGTTCGTCATCGCCTCGATTCCCCACCTCGGCGTGGTGCTGCTATCCTTGTCGGAAAATTGGTATGATAGTGTGGCTCCGCTGCATCTGACATGGAGGCATTTCGCGGAGGCGCTTGGTGATCCGCTGGTGGTTCCATCGATTGAGAACAGCCTGCTTTATGCCTCGGTGGCAACGATGTTGGCGGTGATTCTCGGGCTGGCCATCGCCTGGGTGGTGGTGAGGAGTGATATCAAAGGACGGGGTGTTCTTGATGCCTTGGTGATGCTTCCGCTGGCCGTGCCTGGATTGGTTCTGGCCTTCGGATACCTGGCGCTTTCACAGGAAGGTCAGCCCCTGCATTTTCTCATGGGTGCGGGAGGGAGTCCGGCGATGCTGCTGATCGTGGCTTATGCCGTACGACGTTTGCCGTATGTTGTGAGGGCGGCGGTGGCAGGACTTCAGCAGAGCAACCCTGCAATGGAGGAGGCCGCGCGTTCCCTGGGCGCCGGACCATGGAGAACCCTGTGGCGCATATCGATCCCGCTGATCGGAGCGAATGTGGCCGCGGGCGCGATCCTGGCCTTCGCCTTCTCGATGTTGGAAGTCAGCGACAGCTTGATCCTTGCCCAGCAGGCGCAGCATTATCCGATCACCAAGGCGATCTACACCCTGCTGAGCACGCTGGGCAACGGCCACGAACTTGCCGCAGCTCTCGGTGTCTGGGCGATGGTCTTCCTCGGCATCGCGATCGCCGGCGCGGCGGGCATCGGGGGAAAGAAGGGCGGCTTGTTCAAGATGTGAAGACGCTTTGATCCTTCTTGCTCTTGATGAAGTGCACGCTAGAAGACGGCGAGTGATCCGATATTTTGCTGCCCTGCTTCTTGTCCTGAGCGCCACCCTTTCCAGTGGCCAGGATCTCCAGCCGCGTCGCTGGGGGCATTTCCCGATGGATACGAATTTTGCGGGCGTGCTCTATGGCTATACCTCGGCGGATCTTTATCTGAATCCGAGTCTGAGAGTTGAAAACGCGACCTTGGATAAACATACGGCCGCGTTCAGCTATGTGCGGAGTTTTGAGCTGCTCGGAAAATCGGCACGTTTCGACCTGGTGCAGGCCTATCAGGATGGCCGATGGGAAGGTGTCGTGGATGGAGTGGATACGTCCACGAGCCGGACCGGTTTCAGCGACACGGCGCTCCGGTTCTCGATGAACCTCTATGGGGCTCCGCCACTTTCCGGTGAGGAGTATCTGAAGTATCGGGCCGAGAAGCGAGACTGCGAGACGATCGTAGGTGCGGCGCTGATCGTGGTGCTTCCGACCGGCCACTACCTGAAGGACCGCTTGCTCAACCTTGGCGAGAATCGTTTTACGATTCGCCCTCAAATCGGCATGGTTCATAGCCGCGGACCCTGGTCGTTTGAGCTGACGGGCAGTGTCTGGTTCTATACCGACAACGATTCGTTCTTCAATGGCAGCACTCTTGAACAGGACCCGCTGTGGTCCTTTCAGAGCCACGTCGTCTACACCTTCCGGCCCGGCTTCTGGCTCGCGACGGGGGCGGCTTTCGGAACGGATGGTCAATCGACACTCGATGGAAACCGCCTCAACGACTACAAAAACAATTTCCTCTGGGGGACGAGCCTGGGCATGTCGATCTCGCCGAAGCTCGGCTTCCAGTTGACATACATCAGCTCAAAGACGCTCGAGCGGAGTGGTGCGGACTCCGATTCCTTTTTGTTGGGAGCCACCTACATGTGGTGACTTGAGTTACGGCGCTTTCTGGCGGAGCTGCTCGAGTCTGGAGAGGGGTTTGGCAGCTGGCTTGTTTTCTTTTGCTTTGTCCGCCTTGGGTTTGGCGGCGACTTCTTTCTGCGACGGTTTGTCGATGCGCAGGGTGCCGCCGTGGCCGGTTTGGTGGAGGATGGTGGTGCCTTGGTCAGGGACATCGATGCGGAGGAAAAGGCCGTTGTGCTTACCGACCGCCGCGTCCTTGGCGACTTCGATGGGGAAAGTGAGATCGGCAGTTCCGTGGGGGAACTCGATGGGCTTGGTTTTTGTGCCGTGGGGAAGCCCCATGAGCTCGGCTTTCGCCTTTCCTTTGAACGTTGTTAGATACTCAAGTTTGCAGAGAACCGGAACATTGCGGGACTGTTCGGTGGCGCTGAGATCGATAGTTGCCGTGACCCATGGTTCGACAACTTTCAGCGGAACTAGTGATGACGAGACGAAGACGGGGCCCTGGGCTGTGTTGGCATCGGCGAGCACGCAAACCTGCCATTCGCCACCGGGCGCATCGGCGTTGGCATTGATTTCGTAGTCGATCTCGTTCTTGCCTTTCTCAAGTTTGAGATTGGTGGGTGATCCGATGCCGGGGGGATTCCAGAGGAAACGCAGATTGATCGCTTCGTCAAAGCCGTCCTGACGATGGGCGCGGACCTTCAATTTCAGAATACCCCGCTGGACGATGGGGGTGGGTGGGGTTTCGAGAGTGATCGTGAAGGGGGCCTCTTCGATGATGGCGACGGCAATCTTTTCCGAGAAGGTCGAGTGGTAGGGGCCCTGATTGTTGACTTCGACGTGGTGGATTTCCTCTTTCAATGGTCCCGACACCTGCGGGGCTTTGTCGCCAGTGGAGCGGATGGTGAAAGGGACGTAGCCACCCGCGATCGCGGCGTCGGCCTGCGCTTCGAAAACGACCGGAAAGCTGGTAAGCGAGCGCGGGATCTCCGGGACGTGCATGCTCATGCCCGCGGGAAGAGGGCCGCTATCGAAGAGGGCGTCACAGCCGAGATTGCTGCGCGCGATGTTGACGACAGTGGCATAGCGGTTGCCGCGCGGGACGCTGATGACTTTGCGCACCTGGGATTTGTTTCGCTCGGCCACCGGCAGCGTGGCGGAGATGGACGGGGCTCGGGTGGTGGCTTCAAGGCGGTAGAAGAAGTCCGGGCCCGAGCGCATGAGTTTGTCGCGGACGCTGACAAAGTAGTCTCCATCCGCAGGACAGGTCCATTTGAGGATGGAGTCGGGGCTCCCCTGATCGTCATTGTTGGCGAGGCCCTTGCCTTTGGAATCATGGACGCCGATCACCGAATCGAGCGGCGAGCGGAGGCCACGCGCGAGGATATTGAAATCGAGGTTCTGACCCTTCTTGGCCGCGAATCGATACCAATCGACGTCCTTTTCTTTCGAAATCAAACCGTGGACGGCGAAAGGAATGGCGGGGGCCGGAGTCGCGGCTTTGGCGCCTTCGTTCGGCTCGGTTTCGACGAGATGTTCGAGAGGGGAGACTTCAATCCAGTTGGGTGAGGGAGAGAACAGCCCCCCGCGTTCGGCGAAGACGGGGAAGCGGCCGGAGGCGTCGGGCGGGATCGTGATGCTGCGGGTGAGCTCACCGGAGGGATCTCCGATAAAGCGGAAGTCGAGGGTCTCACCGGGCTTGGCTCCGGGGGGGAAGGCGGCAGAAGGGCGGGGGAAGCTGCCGATATGCAGGCGATAAGCGGATTGATCGTTGCCTTCATACGCGGCCTCGCGAACGACGATGCGATACTCGCCGTCTTCAGGTGCGATGATCGAGGCGGAGGCGTCGGTGTAGAGGAGAGGGGAGTCGTCGCAGGCGGCAAGCTCAAAGCGCTTTGGATCAAGGATGGCGACGTAGGCATCGAAGAAAAGCCGACCGAGACGCATGGCTTCGACTTCGACGGAAAGCGCTTCGCCCTTCTTGAGGTTCACGGAGTAAACATCCTCGTCCTCGGTCTTGGCAAGGCCCTGAACCGTGGAGTTGAGTGACACCTTTTGTGGCGCTTCGAAGCTGTTGTTAGGTTCCTTCTCTTCAAGCGTAGAAAACTGACCGACCCAGAGGCTGCGGAGGAAGGTGACGCCGCCCTTGGTGCGGAGCCGCAGCGGGTGTTCGCCAAGTTCGGCATCCGGTGAGATGCGGATCCGGGCGATCACATGTTTGGGATCCTTGGCTTCGAGCTTGAGGACTTCGATGCCCGACTTGTGGAAAAGAATTTCTTCCGGAGCCTCGAGTCGGTTTCCGCGGAGGTTGATGTCGATCTCGGTGCCGCGCTGAATGCCCTGGGGCAAAATGCGGGCGAGCTCGGGTGTGAAGCCGGCGTCGGCGACTGTTAGAAGAGCGAAGGCGAGAATGGAGAAGAGGCGGAGCATGTCGGAAGGGCTTATCGAAAGACCCGGTCAAGGGGTTCGAAGATTGGGTTCAGCCAGCTGGAAAAAGTCACCTGGATCGATAGAGGTCCGATCTTTCGCTCGTCCTTCCCGAGCCGGGAGATCGATGAATATTCGGGGATCAAGGTGGTGCGGTTAATCGCCGTTCCTTTCTCCATGAGCAGGAAATACGCAGCAACATAGACGACCCCGAGGATGATGACCGTCGGGATGAGTCTGGCGAGGGCTCTCAGGCAGCGATTGGTGAACTTCATGGGTGTCGCGGTAACTCACAAATAGCACGGTCGATGCCTGTCGAGTCTCTCCATTCGTCGGGATGACCGGCAGGCAGCCAGTGCCATTTAAAAATTATGCCAGGATCGACTCGAGAACTTTGCCGCCGTCGATGATCTCGATCGGACGAAGACCGGGGGCCATGAGTTCCTTGTCGGCGGTGATGCCGATTTGTTTGTAAAGGGTGGTGGCGAGGTCGGCGACGGTGACGCCATCGGTATCAACTTCACCGCCTAGGGCGTCGGACGAACCGTGGACGTAGCCCCTTTTCGTGCCGCCACCGGCGAGCATGGTGGAGAAGACGCGGGGCCAGTGGTCCCGGCCACCGGTCGGGTTGATCTTGGGGGTCCGGCCGAATTCGGTGGTGACGAGCACGAGGGTCGAGTCGAGCATGCCGCGCTGCTCAAGGTCGTTGATCAGGGCGGCGATGGCCTTGTCGACGGAAGGAAGCTGTTTTTCGATGCCTGCTTTGATGTTGTCATGGTGGTCCCAGCCACCAGCTGTCAGGGAGACGAAGCGGGTTCCGGCTTCGATCAGACGACGTGCGAGGAGCATCCGCTGACCGGCGGCGGTTTTGCCGTAGGCCTCTTTGGTTTTGTCGGGCTCGGCTTTGAGGTTGAAGGCTTCGCGGGCTTTCTCGGATGAGATCAGTTTGTAGGCGTGCTGATAGAAGGCATCCATCGAGTCGAGCCCGTCGGACTCTTCCAAGCTGCGGAAGTGATGATCGACGGTTTCGAGCAGCGAGCGGCGTCGGGCAAAGCGTTCTTCGCTGACATCCTTGGGAAGGTTGAGGTCGCGGACCTGAAAGTTGCCCTGCTCGGGATTCGAGCCCAGTGCGAAGGGTCCGTAGGCGGAGGAAAGGTAGCCGGAGTTGGCGAACTCGTTTGGCACGTTTGGCACACAGACGTAGGGAGGGAGATTGTTTTTCGATCCGAGCTCGTGGGAGATCACCGAGCCGATCGAGGGGTAATCGACGGCTGGCGAGGGTCGGTAGCCGGTGAACATGTTGTGGGTGCCGCGCTCATGGGCGGCTTCGCCGTGCGACATCGAGCGGATGATCGTGAGCTTGTCGGCGATCTTGGCGAGATGCGGGAGCTTCTGACCGAATTGGATGCCGGGGAGCTTGGTGTCGATCGCACCGAAGGGTCCCCGGTATTCAGCAGGTGCGTAGGGCTTGGGATCGAAGGATTCCTGATGAGACAGGCCACCTGGCAGGAAAATATGGATGATGCCATTGGCCGGTCCTTCGGTGGTTTCATAGAATTTCTGAGCGGCCTTTGCCTGCTGCTGGAGGAATCCCGGCAAGGTAAGTCCGAGTCCTCCGAGCATTCCGACGTAGAGGAACTCGCGACGAGATGAATAGCGTTCGAGCGGGTTTCCTGGGCATTGGTGCTTCATAATTTGATCGGAACGAAAGGTTTCAAGGGCTACGGGGAAAATGGGTGAGGCTTTTCAGATGCCTCAAATGGATCGCAAATAGCCCCTTTGAGAGGGAGTGTAGGTGATATCGTTCCGGTTCTCAAGAATACGAACTCACCGGGCTCAAGACGCAGTGAAATGGTGCAGCGTCTAGTCGGCCGGGATGAAGGCGGTGGAGCCGATTCCAGAGAGACTGCCGCTAGGTGCCAGATTGAAGGGTTGGCCTCGCTGGGATCAGCGTTAGACTTTCTCCATGGAGTCGCCTCATCTGGATGTTTTCCGGGAAAGAGAGCTGCTGGGATCTGGTCCCAGTGGTGCGGTTTTTCGTGCGGTGAAGGCCGACGGATCAGTGAAGGTGGTGAAGCTGCTCGACGGAATGGCGATCAACCGACTGGTTCTGGAGAAGGCCTGCGCGCGATTGGAACGGGGGGGGTGGCCGAAAGGGGTGCTGGAGGTGCACGAGGCGGACTTTCGCGCGCGTCCGGCGGCTCGATTGACGGATTGTCTGGCCGATCAGCAGGAGGATGGGGAGTGGAGACCGAGAAGCCTGCAGCACCAGCTTGATGAGTTTCCCGGGGAGCGCTCGTGGCCGGTGGTGGTCGGGATGGCGGAGGCCTTGGCTGCGCTGCATGGTCGGCAGGTGGCTCATGGAAATTTGAAGCCGGGCAATGTGTTCTTCGATGACGATGGCAACCTGGTTCTGGTGGATTGGGGGCTTGGGCACATGCCCGGTGTTACCCATCTGGAATTCACGGATGCCTGCCTCTATCATCCGCCTGAGCAGCTGCGTTCGTCGGATGGCTATCTGGAAGAAGAGGGCTACCGCTGGGACGTTTTTGCCTTCGGAGTGCTCGCTTACCGCTTGCTGACCGGTGTCTTTCCCCGCTGCCACGCGACCTTTCAGAAGGTCGCTCCCGTTTGTGGCCAGACGAGCCGCGAGGGTGTCGCGGCGGACCTCAAGAAGATCGCCGTCGCCCTGGAGGGGCAGCCTGAAACTTCCTGGCCTGGTGAGCCCAAAACGCCGTTGGAGGAAGCGTATCGCGAGGTGATCGATGCCTGCCTGGCTTTGGACCCTCTGGCGCGTCCGGCCAATGCCATGGAGGTTCGTCGTTTGATGCGTGAGGCGGAGGTCGCCGTCGAGGAGGAGCTGAAGCGCGAAGAGGTTCTCGATCAGCGACGCCGAACTCAACACTCGGCTTGGCGTGCGACGGTGGCGGCGGGGGTTCTGACGGCGGCCGTGGTTGTCCTGGGGCTGCTTTGGCAGTGGACGCGTTCTCAGTTGGAACACGCCACCATTGAGCGAAAAGCGGAAGTGGATGGTCTGACGGAGGAGCTGCGGGTCGCGGAAGAGCAGCGGGATTTCGCTCACGAGGCGAAGCTTTCGGCGGAGCAAACCTTGCGGGATGAGGCGAGTACCTGGCTGGCTCGGGTGAAGGAATCGAGCGCCATGGGAGATCGGCTGTTTGCTTGGGCGATGGAAGAAGGGAATCGGAATCTGCCGCCTCTTGACAGTCGGGAGGTTCGTCTGGGCCGATTGGAGAATTACTACGTGAGCTTTCTCGAGCGAACCGAAGGAGTCGCTGGTCTCGAGGATGAGCGAGCACGTGCTCAGCTGCAATTGGCGGAAGTTTCGCTGGCCAGTGGCGACCCGGCCAAAGCCGCTCCTCGACTGGAAGCGGCCATTTCAGTTGCCGGCGATCTCGAGGAAGCGGGTGCCGATCTGGAACTCCGACTCGCAAAGGACCGTCTGTTTCTCGCTCTGTTGAGGCAGAAAAAGGGGGCGCCAGAAACCGAGGAGAGTTTCGGCGCTGCGCGTCAGGCACTGGAGGCCGTCCCGCAGGCGGAGGTGGATGCGGATCGCGTGGCGCGCTTGCTCGCGATTCTCGATATTCACGAGTCGCGCCAATTGGCAGCGGCGGGCGAGGAAGCCAGGGCGCTGGAATTGCTCCACCGTGCCGCAGAAGAGCTCAACCGTCTGGCGGCGAGTCGCCCCGACGCATCGATTCTCCGTTCCGAGCTGGTAGCCAGCTATCTCTCCTCGGCGACGATCCAGGACGCCATGGGCAAGCTGGGGGATGCGAGGACGGCGCTGACTCTGGCGGTGGATGTGCTGACGGAGCTGATCAAGGAGAAGCCTTCCGATCTGGATCTGCGCATCGATCTGGCGGGTTGCTATGGCTCGATCGCGGAGTCGGCCCTGATCGATGGGGATATGAAGACGGCGGAGTCGATGTCGAAGGCGGCGGTATCCCTGTTGGAGGAGTTGCTTCCCCACCGTCCAGGGAGCGCCGAGGCGAGATCCCTGCTCGCCGCACAGCGAGGTCTGATGGCGGGCATTTTGAGGGATCGGGGTGAAGGTGAGGAGGCGATGGAACTCTACGATGAAGGCCTCGGTCTGATTGCCGATCTAACAACCGGTGAAGACGCGGATCCGATGGCGCGCTACCGTTTTGCCCTGCTCACCTGGGAGAAGGGCAGGATGTTCGGTTTCGGCGGTGATCGGGAAAAGGAGATTCAGAACGAAGAGCAGGCTGCTGCGATGTTGGAGGATCTCCTGGAGAGCTCCCATGGTGGCCTAACAAGTGAGCAGTTGCGCCGTTCGCTAGGATACATTCTGGCTGACATGGGACTGGCTGCCCAGTTGGAGGAAAAGAAGGAGCTTTCGATCGATGCTTTCGCCCGGGCCGCGAAAGTATGGGAGTCGCTCAGTCGGGAACGTCCGAAGAACGAGGAGTATCAGGAGGCGCTGGAATGGACCCGGCAGGGTCTCCGCGAGCTTGAGTGAAGCCATCCATGCCGGTTCTCGATCACAATCTGGTGCGTGAGGTTTCGCGTTCGTTCTCAATCTCGCTTCAGCTGCTTCCCGGGCCGATGCGGGGACCTGTGAGTCTCGCTTACCTGCTGGCGCGGGCGAGCGACACCATCGCGGATACGGCTGATGTTCCCGCGGATGAACGCATGCAGTGGCTCGATGGATTCATTGCGGAGATCAGAGGGGGTGAGGTCGGCTGGCGACGCGACATCGGGCGCTTTTCCGAAAAGCAGAGCCATGCCGGGGAGCGACGTTTGATGGAGAGGCTCGACGAATGTTTCGCAGCGCTGGATCAGCTGAGTGCGCGGGAGCAGGCCATTGTGCGCGAGGTGATCGACATCATCACGGGAGGTCAGCGATTGGATGTGGAGAGGTTTTCAAAGGGCGCGGCCATCTTGCCGGACGCCGCCAGCCTGGAGGACTACTGCTGGAGAGTCGCCGGCTGTGTCGGCGCGTTCTGGACGAAGATCGGATTCGAGACTTTGGGCGAAAGGTTTTCCAGCGCAGATGCCGCCGACCTGGAAACTCGTGGAATTGCTTACGGCAAGGGATTGCAGTTGGTGAATATCCTGCGGGACCTGCCTGGGGATCTGAAGAATGGTCGCTGCTATCTTCCGGTCGCTGCGGCTCAGGACCACGACGCCTTGTTGAAGGAGGCGAGCAAGTGGCGGAAGATTTCCCGCGAGTGGCTGATGGAAGGGAAAATCTATTCAAAGGAACTGAAGGTCCGGCGTCTGCGGGCCGCAAGCGTGCTTCCGGCACTGCTCGGCGAGAAGACCTTGGACCTTCTCGACACCGCGGACTGGGCGAGGCTTCAAGATGGGGTGAAAATCACGCGCGCTTGCGTGCGCCGCAGTCTGCTTCGCGCGCTGCTCTGGTGAAAAGTCGCGACCTGAACCAATCGACTGCTCGACTTTGAGTCGTCAAAATCTAAGCTTCCCGCCAGATGCCGAGCAGCACGGTTGAAAACTACCTGAAAGCGATTCTCCGTTTGTCCGACGGTGGTGCGAGTGAGGAATTGGTGCCTATTGGGAAAATCGCGACCGCGCTGAGTCTGACGCCTGGCACGGTCACGACGATGATGAAGCACCTGGCGAAAGGGGGCTACCTCGAGTATTGGCCGCGCAAGGGGGTGATCCTGACTCCTTCAGGGGTGGGCGCCGCGGTGCAAGTCCTGCGTCGTCATCGCCTGATCGAGCTGTTCCTCGTCGAGGTCATGCATCTCGACTGGGCGCATGTTCACGAGGAGGCGGAGGTGCTGGAGCACGTGCTGTCGGACCGTCTGGTCGAACGGATCGACGAGATGCTGGGGCGACCTGCACATGATCCCCACGGCGATCCGATTCCGGATGTCAACGGGGTGGTCCGCGAGGATGATCTGCGGAAGCTCAGCGAGTGCGGTCCGGGACGGTATCAGGTGGTGCGTGTGGCTCGTGATGAACCGGAGTTCCTGAGCTGGTTGCAGAGCCAGGGGTTGAGACCGGGAATCAAAGTGGAAGTGGTGGCCCGCGATCCCTTGGCGGGCATTGTGGAAATCCGCGTGGCTGGCGTGACGGAGTCGATTCGAATGGGGGAGGCGGTTGCGGGTGTACTGGGGGTTCGGAAGTAAATCTGTTTTATTGGAAGCTTCTGCGGTCCTGGGAAGGATTGGGATTGCGTGACGGCAAGCTAGCCTCTGAAATGCCGCGCCCGGCGGAAGGCCGGAGGATTCCATGGATTATACGAAAAAAATCGCCCGACAGGTTGCCAGTGTCCCACGTTCCGGGATCCGCGACTTCTTCGAGCTCGTGCAAGGCCGTGAGGGCGTCATTTCCCTCGGTGTTGGTGAGCCGGACTTTGTCACTCCATGGCATATTCGCGAGGCGGCGATCTATTCCCTGGAACAGGGGCATACCAGCTACACCTCGAATCTCGGTCTGCCCGCTTTGCGCAAATCGATCGCTCGCTATGTCGATGATCTTTTCCACGTGAAGTATGAGGCCCTGAGTGAAGTGCTCGTGACCGTGGGGGTCTCGGAGGCGATTGATATCGCGCTGCGGGCCTTGCTCGATCCGGGTGACGAGGTGATCTACCACGAACCCTGCTACGTTTCCTACTCGCCAAGCATCGTCATGGCTTATGGCAAGGCGGTTGCGGTGGAGACAAGGAAGTCTGACGGCTTCTCCCTGAAACCGGAGGCTCTCGCCGCCGCCATCACGCCGAAAAGCCGGGTGCTGATGCTGAACTTTCCGACCAACCCTACGGGCGCGACGGCTAGCCGCGAAGACCTCGAAGGCATCGCCAAGCTGTGCATCGAGCACGACCTGATGGTGCTGAGCGACGAGATTTACTGCGAGCTCCGCTACGATCTCAACGAAGAGCACGTATCGATTGCCTCTCTGCCCGGGATGCGGGAACGCACGATCCTGCTGCACGGCTTTTCCAAAGCATTTGCCATGACCGGATTCCGTCTCGGCTATGCCTGTGCGCCGGAGCCGGTGATCGAGGCGATGATGAAGATTCACCAGTATTCGATGCTTTGCGCCCCGATCATGAGTCAGATGGCTGCGATCGAGGCCCTCGAAAATGGAGCGCCGGCAGTCGAGAAGATGCGCGACAGTTATCATCAGCGGCGTGACCTGTTAGTGAAGCGGCTCAATGAGATGGGGCTCGAGTGCCACTCTCCCGGTGGGGCATTCTACGTCTTCCCGGACATTCGTAAGACGGGGCTAAGCAGCAAGGAATTTGCGATGAAGCTCCTGGAGGAAGAAGGCGTCGCTGCCGTTCCGGGCACGGCGTTCGGCAACTCCGGCGAGGGATTCCTGCGTTGCTGTTATGCAACGAGCATGGAGGAGTTGCGCTTGGCGATGGATAAGATGGAAGCGTTTGTCGGCCGGCTTTAACGAAGCATGTCTAACCCCGATCCAGCGAACCTGAATGCCGAACGCTTGCGTTTGGAGGCACCCGATACCTGGGTGCCGCGTCAGGTTCTGCCCTTTGCCGTGTTCATCGGATTCCTGATGATCCTGCAGGTGGCGGACTCGTTTTTCAAACTCGATCTGCCGAATGCCCCCTGGTGGAGAAGGGCGCCTGAGCAGTGGCTCTACCCGCTGCAAACCGTAATCGCCCTTGGTCTGGTGATCCGATGGTGGCGGAGTTACGAGTTCAACTGGTCGTGGAAGTGGTCGCTCATTGGCGTGCTGTTCGGAGCGATCGGGATCGGCTTCTGGCTCCTGCCGACAACGGTCTACGACTGGCTCGGCATGGAGGGGAAAACGGAAGGCTGGCAGAAGTGGTTGGGACTGGACGCAAGGACCGAGGGATTTGATCCGGCGGAGGTCTTTGGTGACGGGACGATTGGCTACTGGTCGGCCCTCTTGATGCGCTTTCTCCGTGCGGTCGTGGTCGTCGCATTGGTCGAGGAAATCTTCTGGCGATCGTTTCTGATGCGATTGCTCCTCGATTGGGATGGCAAGTACTGGAAGCAGCCATTTGGGAAACCCTCCGCGCTGAGCTTCGCGGTCGTCACCGGTCTGTTCGTGGTTGCGCATGCTCCTGTCGATTACGCGGGTGCTTTGATCTATGGTTCCCTGACCTACCTGCTCTGCGTCTGGAGCAAGAATCTCGGTGCCTGCGTGGTGATGCACGCCGTGGCGAACCTGCTGATGGGATTGTATGCAGTAAACTTCGGCAAACTGGGACTCTGGTAGATCTGTCCCAAGCGGGGTTGTTCTGCTTCATCGCTCCTTTTATAAGCGAACACAGAGCCGTCTCGGCATCGGCCTGTTATGATCAGGCAGCCGCGTCGTGATCCCTGTGCTGAACTTCTTGTTGCCATGGGCCCGGTGGTCCGTCGATGGATTCAAGTCCCGGTTGATCCCTATTTTTTGGGATGCGGTCTTTTCGGATTAACCTTGCGGAACTTCGATGGGCGTCGCTAGGTCAGAATTAGCGCGTGCTGTAGACAGGTGCCGCGAATTTTTGGGGCGCGCTTCTTAAACTCAAACGCCTCGCGATATCGTCTCGATTCTGAAAAAACCCATGAAACATCAGATTACTTCCACAGCGTTCATCATTGTGTCGATGTTATCTCCCCTGGAGTGGTTGAGTTCCTGAGGGCATCAGTCCCCGGGGGGCGCCGCGGTTCTTGCCCCCTAAAAAGAGGGTAGGCAGTCCAGCGAAATGATTCACCGTCTGAAAGTTGAAGTGATGGGAAACAGCTGCAGCACGACATAGTATGAATTCTCTACGAGCGATCACTGGAATTTTGGTGACGGGAATCTGGTGTCAGGCTGCTGAGATAGAGGCGGATTTTCACATCTCACCCAGCGGATCGGACCATTGGTCGGGGACTTTGGAGGCCCCCAATATCGAGGGGGATGATGGCCCTTTTGCCAGTCTGGAGCGGGCCCGGGATGCGGTCCGTGAACTGAAAAAGAACAAGAAGGGAGATATAACCGTGCTCATTCGTGGCGGGACCTATCCGCTCGAGAGAACCGTGGTGTTCGGACTTGAGGATGGGGGCGAAGGGGATTCAAGCATTACCTATGCCGCCTATCCGGGAGAGACGCCGATTCTGAGTTCGGGCAAGGAGATCAAGGAGTGGAAGCAGGTGGAGACTCCGATTCCCGGATTGCCCGAAGAGGCTCGGGGAAATGTCTGGGAAGCCTCGGTTTCAGGTCGCTTTCTGACTCTCTACGACGAAGCGGGCATGCTGCCCCGGGCGCGCTCGGAGCGCTTTGTGCCGAGTGGCAGCGTGAACGAACTCAAGTTCCCGAAGGGACTCCTGAAGGAATGGCCGAATGTCAGCGATGTGGAGATCATTGTCCGTCCGACACGGCTCTGGATGATGAACGTGCTTCCCCTGGCCTCGGTTGATGAAAAGACCGGGGTGGCCCGCACGGAGATTCCTGCAACCTACGGCATGAACAAAATCGGCTGCTGGGTCGAGAACGTGGTGGAGCAACTCGATGAGCCGGGGGAATGGGCGCTGAACTCAAATGAGGGAAAAGTCTATCTTTGGCCACGCGACAAGTCGCCGGTGATGGCCCCCCAATTGATTGAGTTCATCCGGGTGGAGGGGAAGGTCGATGAAGAAGGCCCCAAGGATATCCCCGTCCGTAATCTTCGCTTCCGAGGTCTGACCTTCAAGCATGGCGAGCGCTACACCCTGGCGAAGGATGACGCCGGGACGCAGCACGATTGGGATATGTTTGATAAAGCCAACGCCATGGTACGCCTTCGCGGCGCCGAGAACTGCGTGATCGATGGCTGCCATTTTCTCTTCGGCGGGAGCGGAGCAATCCGCGTGGACCTTCATGGTCAGAAGAATACCATCTCAAACAACCACATTGAGCACATGGGTGGAGGCGGGATCCTGCTCTGTGGATACGGCCCGGGAACCAAAGACGTGAACAGGGAGAATCTTGTCTATAACAATCATATTCACCATGTCAGTGAGATCTACTGGCACTCGCCCGGGATCTTTCTTTGCCAGAGCGGGGAGAACCGGGTGGCCAACAATCTGATCCACCACACGAACTACTCCGGGATGATCGTCTCCGGGATTGTCTCGCGATTCTTTGTGAAGCAGGACAAGCGCGAGTCGAGCCGGGCCATCCGGTGGCACGAGGTCGGCGATATGCCGAAAAATCCGGAGATCGACGATGTGCGTCCCTACCTGCATACCCGCAACAACCTGATCGAGAGAAACGAGATCCATCATGTGATGCAGATGCTCGGCGATGGCAATGGAATCTACATTCGAGGGGCAGGCGCGGGAAACGTCATTCGCGACAACTTTATCCATCATCTCGAATCTCCAATCAATGGTCAGAGCGGCATGCGGACCGACGGTGGACAAATGGATACGCTTTTCACGGGGAATCTGCTCTACAAGTGCAAGTCTCAGGGCATGACCTTGAAGCTGAACAACCGCTTCGAAAACAACATCATTGCCGATGTGATTGCTCCCCGGGGCGTCTATCTCAAGATCGTCGAGGGGCCGATGAAGGGGGCGAGTAATATTCGTAATATTTTCTACTCCACCCAAGCGGACTGCAGTTTTATTTCCGAGCCGGGATCTGGAAAGGGTAAAGTGGGTGAAGATCGACGGGGGAGGGTTCCTGCGCGCATGGCGGATATCAATTCCGATCATAATATCTACTATTGTAAGGAGGACCCGGTGCGCGGAGAGATGACCTTGAAGAAACTTCAGGGCGATGGCATCGACGCCAATAGCCGTGCCATCGATCCGATGTTTGTGGATCCGGAAAGTGGCGATTTCCGATTCAAGCCGGGGTCGCCCGCGAAGCAGATGGGAATCAAGGAAATCGACCTTACCAAGGTCGGACTGAGAAAGCTCGAGGTAATTGAGGGAAATTCGGGTGCACTTGTTGAATGAATCATTTTCCCGTCGCTGTATATCATTGACTGTTCTATGAACTTTGCCTCCAAAACCTCGCTTGGGATTTATACGATTCTACTGCTGGCTTCTTCCCTGCAGGCGGAGGATGAGAGGACGCTTGAGGAGTTGAAGGTTTCGGCGGCAAAACTGTCGAAGTATCTTTCGGAAGAAGCACACCCCGTGTCGGGCAACGCGCCAGAAGCCGATCTGGAAGGCTACCGTCGCGAGATTGCACCTATCCTCGAGGCTTCTTGTGTGGAGTGCCACGGACCTGACAAGCAGAAGGCGAAGTTTCGCATCGACACCCTGGATCCCGACATGGTCCAAGGCGAAGACGCTGAGTGGTGGCTGGAGGTGATCGAGGTGCTGACCAATGGCGACATGCCGCCCGAGGACGAGGATGTCGAGTTGGCCGACGAGGACCCCGGCAAGGTCATCGACTGGCTTTCCGGACAGGTCCATTTTGCTTCTCAGGCGCAGCGGGCTGAAAGCGGACATTCGTCGTTCCGGCGGATGACGAGTTATGAATACAACTACGCGCTGCAGGACCTGCTCGGCCTTGAAGTCGACTTCGCAAATGGCCTGCCGCCCGAGTCCTTGTCGGAGGATGGCTTCAAGAACAGCTCCGAGGTCTTGCAGATCACCGCCAGTCAGTATGGCACCTATCTCGACCTGAATCGCGAGGCCCTGGAGCGCGCGACGGTTTCCAGCGAGCGTCCCGAGGAGCTGCATTGGGCGATTTCGGCGGATGCCGAGTCGAAGAGAAAGGTGAGGGTGCTCGAAGCGCGAGACCCGGGGACGAAGAAGCGGGCCGCGCAAAACGGGACCAAGGGGGCGCATTACAAGAATTTGGAATCGGGCGAAACGGTTTCCGCGCTCTGGTCATTCCGGAAGGCGCTCGACGCATGGGAGCCGACGAGCAGCCTCCCGGAGCCGCCCGAATCAGGCGAGCATGTCGTCGTGATTCCGGGCGGGCAGCGGCATGTCGTCGAACTTGGCAACCGCCTGCCGGACGCGGGCACCCTGAGGGTCCGGGTGCGTGCCTCGCGGGCGTCCGCGGACTCCGGACAAACCCCGAAGCTCGCTCTTGAGTTCGGCTGGCAAGGGGACCTGGACCAGAAGGACGACTTCAGGATCAGCCGGGAGGATCTGGTGATCGATGCGCCTGCCGGAGAAATGAGCTTTTACCAGTGGGAGATCCCCCTAGAGGAGTTGAGATCCCGCAACCCGCTGCGCAGTTATGTCGAAATGGGAGCCGTCGACCTGACCAGCCCTTCGGAATACCTGCGCCTTCACAACAGCTCCCGAAGTGAGGTCCACGTCGACTACGTCGAAATCACCGCGCCGGTCTTCGAAGAGTGGCCGCCGGCCTCGCATCAGCGGATCTTTATAGACAGCGAGAACCGTGACGACGAGATCGCCTATGCCCGCGAAATCCTGTCGCACTTCATGAGGCGGGCCTGGCGGCGTCAGGTCAGCGAGGAGGAAGTCGATTTCCAGATGACCTATTTTCATCGCATCCGTCCCGAATGCGACCGCTTTGAGCAAGCCGTGGTCGAGACCTTGGCGACGGTGCTGTCTTCGCCGAGGTTCCTCTATCTGGTGCAGTCGGATCCTTCGGCAGACGATCGCTCGCTCGACGACTTCGAGCTGGCGACGCGGCTATCGATGTTTCTCTGGTGCAGCGTGCCGGATGACGAGCTGCTCGATCTCGCGGCCGAGGGACGACTCGGCGAAACGGAGGAACTGCTTCGCCAGGTGAAACGGATGCTCGCCGACCCGCGGCATGAGCGTTTCACGGAGCAATTCGTGAAGCAGTGGCTGCACATGGAGCGGCTCGCCTACATCAGGATCGATCGCAGGACCTATCCGGATTTCGACCGCGGCATGATGGGGGCGATGCAGGAGGAGCCGGTGGCGTTTTTCGAAGAGCTGCTGCGGAATGATCGCAGCGTGATGGATTTCCTCCACGCCGATTACGCGGTGGTCAACCAGCAGCTCGCGCGGCACTACGGGATCGACGGCGTCGAGGGAAACCATTTTCGCAAAGTGCCGCTGAAGCCGGAGCACAAACGCGGCGGGCTGCTGACCCAGGCGGGCTTGTTGACGCTGAATTCGGACGGCAAGGACTCGAACCCGCTCAAGCGCGGAGTCTGGATCCTCGAGAGCATTCTGAACGACCCGCCACCACCCCCGCCAGCGGCGGTTCCCGAAATCGATCTAACCGATCCCGAGGTTTTGAAGATGACGATCAAGGAGCGGATGGAGGATCATCGCGACGATCCCGCCTGTTCCTCCTGCCACCAGAAAATCGACCCCTGGGGGATCGCTTTCGAGAACTTCGACGCCACCGGAGCCTGGCGCAGCGAAAGCCAGGGAAAGAAAATCGACGCCTCGAGTCTGCTCAACAATCAGCAGGAAATCGACGGGGTCGATGGCGTGAAGCGCTACCTGCTCGGCACGCGACAGGACCAGTTCGCCCGGGCGATCGTCCACAAGCTTGGCACCTTCGCCCTCGGGCGACCGCTGAGCTTCGCCGATCGCGCGAGCGTGGAAGGCATCACCGCCGACCTCAGGAAGGAAGGCGACGGACTCGCGACCCTGATCAATCTGATGGTGACCAGCGAGCTCTTCCGTTCGAAATAAAAACCCAAAACCCCAATCCCAACATGAAGACCAGAATCTCGACACTCGACCGGCGGAGCTTTCTTCGCGGAAGCGCCGGCTTCGCCCTCGCGCTGCCGGCCTTTGAGACCTTCGCCAAGGTCGCGGGTGCCTCGGCGCAGCCTCAGAACCCGAAACGCTTCGCCTGTTTCTACCTACCCAATGGCGTGCCGATGCCGCGCAAGGATGACCCGGCTTATCAGGACTGGTCATGGTTTCCCCACGGCGACGGCCGGGATTTCAGCTTCACCAAGTGCCTCGATCCGCTGGAACCGCTGCGCGACGACCTGACGGTGATCTCCGGCATGTCGCATCCGGCGGCGCGCAACTCCCACGGTCATCACAATGCCGACCAGTTCCTCACCGGTGCGGATCTCGGCGGCAGGAGTGCTTATAACAACTCGATCTCGCTCGATCAGGTGTATGCGGCTCATGTCGGCGACCGGACGCGATTTTCGTCGCTGGTGCTCTCGACCGACGGCGGCACCGGACCGCAGCGCAAGACCCATACGATTTCTTACGCTGCCAACGGTCGCCCGATCCCCGCGGAGAACAAGCCAAAGCGGATCTTCGACATGATGTTCGCCAAGGACAGCCAGGATGCGGCGAGGCGTCTTTCCCGCAGCAAGAGCGCGCTGGACCACCTGATGGAGGACGCGCGCTCGCTGCGCCGACAGCTCTCGGAGCAGGATCAGGCAAGGTTCGAGGACTTCCTCGACTCCGTGCGCCAGACCGAGATCAATGTCGAGAAGGCATCGCGCTGGGTGGATCTGCCGCTTCCGTCCGTGGATGCCGGCCACCTGAACCTCGAGATCACCCCGGAGGAGCCACGGGAGTATCTGCGGACGATGTACGAACTGATCTACCTCGCCTTCAAGACCGACTCGACGCGGGTGGTGACCTACCAGCTCGCCAAGGAGGTCAGCAAGGGGCTCAGCGATTACCTCGCCCGGGCGGTCGGTTTCGAACAAACCCACGCGCTCTCGCACCAGACGAAGGCCCCCGGCGGATGGGAGAACTTCGGGACCTTCTGCCGCTTCGTCAGCGAGGAGTTCGGCCGTTTCGCCGACAGGCTCAAGGCCACTCCGGAACCGGCCGGCACCGGCAGCATGCTCGACAACACGCTGCTGCTTTTTGGCTCTGCCTCGAGCGCCTTTCACCTTTCCCGCAACTACCCGCTGATCCTGGCGGGCGGCAAATCGATGGGCTTCAAGCACGGGCAGTTTCTCGACTTCGCCGGAGCCGACGCCTACCGCGGTGGATGGAAGAACGGTGAACCGGAGCCGTGGCGGCAGAAGGTCGGCGGCGATGATCTTCCCTTGTCGAACCTCTACGTCACCATGCTGCAGCGGCTGGGCGTGGAAACTGAATCCTTCGCCGGCATCAGCGGCACTCTGTCCGATGTGTGAGATCACTGCTGATCTGTTAGAATGAGGATGATGATTGGAAAGATTGCGTCGCTCGTTGCGCTCATCGCTCCCCTGAACGGATTCTCGGCGGAGTTTCACGTCGCGCCTCATGGCAATGACGAGGGAGACGGTAGCCTTGAGCGGCCCTATGGAACCCTGACAGAAGCCGTCGAGGCGGTCAGGGGCCTGCGTCAGTCCGGCGACACGCAGCCGGCGCAAATTTTATTGCGGGAAGGGCGCCACCAACTGGACGAGACTCTACTGTTAGGCATCCAGGACGGCGCGCCGGCGGCTTCAGGCGAGACCGTCTTTGAGCAATACGGTGCCGGAGAAATCATCGAACCGTATCTGAAGTTCGCGGCCTATCCCGGGGAAAAACCCGTGCTGAGTGGCGGGGTGCCGGTGACGGGTTGGAGGAAGTTGTTAGATCCGCCGGCGGAGCTGCCAAGTACGGCGGCCGGCAAGGTCTGGGTGGCCGAGATGCCGGAAGGCATGGAGCGCTTCTACACACTCTATGATGGCAAGGGTCGCCTGAAGCGGGCGCGCGATTCCGGCTTCGCCTACACCAAGGCGGGCAACAAGCGGACCCTGCATTTTCCGCAAGGGGCGCTGAAAGATTGGGACAATCTGGAGGACGTCGAGATCCAGGCCAGACCCGGGCGTGCCTGGACGATCAACATGTTGCCGCTGGCCACGGTCGACGAGCAGGCGGGCGTGGCGACCACCAGCGCGTCGGCGACCTACGGCATGGGACCGCTCCCCGGATACCTGCACAAGGCGGGCGAATCCGTCGTCTGGGTGGAGAATGTATTGGAGGCCCTGGATGAGCCGGGTGAGTGGGTGGTGAATACCAAAACACGCAAGATCTACCTGTGGCCATCCGACCCGGCGGACGACGGATCACCCCGCGGGATTCTGGCACCGGCGACGACCGAGCTGGTCCGGGTCGAGGGCGAGATCGATTACGAGGGTCCCGCGGACAAAGCGGTCCGAGGTATTGCCTTCGAGGGCCTGAGCTTTTCGCACGCCGACCGCTGGGCATGGAAAAGCGACGAGGGTCGGGTCGGCTGGGGAATGCAGCACGATTGGGAGATGTTCGACCGACCGACGGCGCTACTGCGTTTTCGTGGTGCGGAGGAGTGCCGGGTTTCTAACTGCCGTTTTGTCGACTCCGGGGGGGCGGGGCTGAGGCTGGACCTGCACGCCCAGCGTAATCGCATCGTCGATTCCGAGTTCGCGCATCTGGGTGAGGCGGGCATTCTGTTAGCTGGCTACGGTCCGGGAACCAAGGACGTCAATCATCACAATGATGTCGTCAACAACCACATCCACCACTTCAGCGAGATCACCTGGCACTCCCCGGGCTTGTGGGCTTGGCAGAGCGGTCGCAACCGGATGGTTCACAACGAGTTTTCCCACAGCGGCTACTCGGCGGTGCTGATCACCACCCGGGTCGAACCGAACCGTGAACTCGACGGCGAGGGCGGCCGGACGATTCGTCGCCACGAGATCGCGGCCGAGGACCAGCAACGGTCGCGAGGCGGATATGAGAACTGGAAGAAGCGTGAGAAATACAACCACGCCCGCCACAATCTTCTCGAATACAACGACATTTCCCACTGCGTGCAGCTGCTCTCCGACGGCAACGGCATCTATGTTTCCGGAACGGGAACGGGGAACATCGTCCGTTACAACCATGTGCACGACAATCTGGCGGAACATTTTCCCGCACCGATTCGCTGCGACGACGACCAGCATGAGACCCTGATTCATGGAAACATCCTCGACCACAATGGCGGCCGTGCGGCCGGGATCGCAACCAAAGGAGTTAACGACATCACCAATAACTTCATCGTGAACTCGACCCGGGCACCAAACAAGGGATACATCAGTTTTGAGTGGGCGCCGGTGCGCGGTTCGAAGGTGCAGCGGAACATCATCGTCGCCCACCCCGATGGCGGCGTGGCGATGGGCGAGACCATCCGCGGCGGGCAAACCAGTGAAGGCCCGAAGTTGGAGACCACGGTGATGGATTTCAATCTGTACTTCAATCCGGCGGACGAAGCATGGATGAATGCTCATCTTTCGAGGATGCGAGCTGCGGGCCTGGAGAAGGCCAGCCGCTTCGGTGATCCGATGTTCGTCGATCCCGAAAACGGTGACTTCGGTTTTCAGCCGGGAAGCCCGGCGTTGGAACTTGGGATCGAACCGTTAGACGCCTCGAAGATGGGGCGTAAGAAATGACCTTCAAGAGATAGACCATGAAATCCCCACGACTTCCCCGATCCTCCACCTCGAGACTGGCGTTCCTGCTCCTCGCATCGTCGCTGCCGGCACTTTCCGCGATCGTCGATGGCGAGAAAAACGCGGACGGAAGCCTCAAGAAATGGCACCGCATCGAGCTGGTTTTCGATGGACCTGAAGTCGACGAGTCTCCCGCGACTTTTCGCAACCACCGCCTCGACGTGACCTTCACCTCGCCGAGCGGGAAAAAGTACAAGGTTCCGGGCTTCTTCGATGCCGACGGCGACCCGGCGAACAGCTCCGCGACCCGCGGCAACAAATGGAAGGCCCGCTTTGCCGGAGGCGAGGAAGGCGAATGGAGCTACACCACGAATTTCGTCATCGGCGAGAATGTCGCCGCCACCCTCTCCGGCGGTGAGGGCGGCACGGGCCCGGATGGAGAAAAGGGCAGCTTCAGGATCGGTGCCCAGGACAAGGCGGGCCGGGACTTCCGCGCCAAGGGCAAGCTTGAGTATGTCGGCGGTCACTACCTGCGTTTCGCCGACGGCGACCACTTCATCAAGCTGGCCGCGAACAGCCCGGAGGTGCTGTTAGAATATGGCGAGTTCGATGGTACGCCGGGACACGAAAAGGATCTCTACACCCCGAACATCGCGGATTGGAAGCCCGGCGACCCGACCTGGGGCGACGGCAAGGGCAAGGGGATCATTGGTCTGATCAACTACCTTTCAGGCCTCGGCGTGAACGGGCACTACTTCCTGTGCATGAATGCCTACGGCGACGGCAAGGAGGCATGGCCGTGGACCGGCGCGGACGACATCGATGTCTACGATGTTTCGAAGCTGGCGCAGTGGGAGATCCTTTTCACCCACTTCGACCGGATGGGCCTGATGGTCCACTTCCAGCTCTCGGAATCCGAGAACACCAACTACTTCGAGGCCAAGGACGGAGGTGGCGCCTTCGCCGACACGCGGAAGATTTTCTATCGTGAAATGGTGGCGCGCTTCGGCCACCACATGGCGATCACCTGGAATATCGGGGAGGAGAATCAGGCGCCTGGTGACGGTTTCGAGAAGCCGAACACCCATGCCCAGCGCAAGGAGTTCGCGAGCTGGATCCGGAAGCTCACCTACTATGAAGATCATATTTCGGTCCACAACGGACCCGGCGGCGTGTTCGACGACATCTTTCCCCAGTTGCTCGGTTTCGAGGACATCACCGGCCCGAGCCTGCAGACCTACCTGATCAAACCGAAACGGAAGGTCGATATGCTGAGCAACCACGACGAGGTTCGAAAGTGGAGAGACCTGAGCGCGGAGGCCGGGCATCCGTGGGTGGTGGCGGTGGACGAACCCTGGTGGGGAAAGCGCCCGGCGACCCTGGCGGAGACGATCCGGAAGGAAGTGGTCTGGGGTTCGATCCTGGCCGGCGGGCACATGGAGTTCTACACCGGCAAGGATGATGTGAAACACATCGACTACCGCTCCTATGAGGATTGCTGGAAAGCGATGGGGATCGCCGCCGAATTCATGAACCGCCAATTGGCGAAGGAGATCGCCGAGATGAAGCCGAACGATGCTTTGGCAATCGGCAACGACAACTGGGCGATGGCGAACGATGGAAGTATCTACCTCGTCTATCTGAAGAACGGCGGCGAGGCCGTCGTCGACCTCTCTTCGGCGGCGGATCGAACGTTCTCGGTCCAGTGGTTCAACCCGCGAACGGGCGGGGCCTTGGCTGACGGCACCCCTGAGACGGTGGTCGGTGGCGAGGATCGGATATCGCTTGGAAAAGCACCGGACGACGATGAGCAGGATTGGGTGTTGCTTCTGAGAGCACTGAAATGATGGTCGCGAGATTGAGGCGATTCGGGAAAAATTTTGAGATAATATGATTGATTCAATGATGATGAGAACAAGGTCTGGGATGATGAGTGGAGCTCTGGCTGTGGCGGGATGTGTCTTGATGGGGAACTCTCTCGTTCCATGTGTCTCGGCCGAGGACCAGGCATCCCATTCGATCGCAGAAAGTCCCGGAAAAGCGATGCGATTGTGGTACGACAAGCCCGCCCCTGACAGCGATCTTGGCTGGGCCAATGACTCGATCCCAATGGGCAATGGCTACATGGGCGTCAACATTTTCGGCGGCACGGAGAGCGACCGCATCCAGATTACCGAAAACAGCCTCTATGACTGGGCGGACAAGAATATCGGATTCAAACGTCGCGGCGTGAATAACTTCGCCGAGGTTTATATCGACTTCGGGCACGACAAGCCTGCGAACTACCAGCGCGAGCTCGATCTGAATCAGGCTGTTTCGTCGGTGAGCTACGAGCAGGATGGGGTGGAGTTCACGAGGGACTACTTCACCAGTTACCCCGACAAGGTGATGGTCATCCGCCTCGGCGCCTCGAAGCCGGGTACGCTGTCGTTCACCCTGCGCCCGACCATTCCCTTTATCGGCGAGGGCAAGACCGGATCGGTCTCGGCTGCTGGTGACACCATCACGCTCTCCGGAGTGATGACCTACTTCGACATCAAGTTCGAAGGTCAGTTCAAGGTGATCCCCACGGGAGGCAAGATGGAAGCAGCCGCTCAGAAGGGCACCATCAGCGTCTCGGATGCCGACAGCGCGCTGATCCTGATCGCGGTTGGAACCAACTACCAACTCGACCCCAAGGTGTTCCTGACGAATGAACCGAGCAAGAAGCTTGCGGACTTTCCCCACCCGCATGCCAAAGTGAGCGGTTACCTGAAGGCTGCGGCGGCGAAGTCTTACGACGAACTCCTTGCGAATCACCGTGCCGACTATGGCGAGATCTACGACCGGGTTCGCCTCGACCTGGGAGCCAAAGTTCCCGCGATCACGACCGACAAGCTCGTGGATGCCTACCCTGATGGTGCCTCGAGCCGCTACCTTGAAGAACTCGCCTTCCAGTTCGGTCGCTACATGCTGATCTGTTCCTCCCGGCCGGGCACGCTGCCGCCTCACCTGCAGGGGATCTGGAATGTCTATGCCCGGCCGCCGTGGTCGTCGCAGTACCTGCACGATACCAACGTGCAGATGGCTTACGCACCCGTCTTCTGCGCCAACATGCCGGAGTTGTTCGAGTCCTATGCGGACTTTTTCAAAGCTTTCGAACCCCGGCAGCGCGAGTACGCCACGCAATATCTCAAGCAATACAACCCCTCGCAACTCGATCCAAAGGGTGACAACGGATGGTCCGGCCCATTCTGGGCGAATCCCTACATCATTCCCGGAAAGTCACCGGTTGCGGGCTTTGGCACCGGTGGCTGGATCGCTCAGATGTTCTGGGACTACTACGACTACACACGCGATGAGTCCCTGCTCGCTGAGACCGTCTATCCGGTGATGTATGAGCAAGCGAACTTTGCCTCCCGCTTCGTCCAAGAGATCGATGGAGCTCTGTTAGCCAAGCCTTCGTCCTCTCCGGAGCAGAAAATCCGGGATACGGTCGGGACCACCTTTGACCAGCAGATGTTTTATGAAAACCATCACAACACCCTGACCGCGGCGAAGATCCTCGGACGTTCGGATGACCGGTTGGAGATCTACGAAAAGCAGCTCCCGCTTCTCGACCCGATCCAGGTCGGCAAGTCGGGCCAGATCAAGGAATTCCGTCAGGAGGAATTCTACTGCGACTTCAAGGGTGCCAAAGGCAAGAACAGCATCGACCCCCATCATCGGCACACCTCCATGCTGTTAGGCTCCTATCCGGGACAGTTGATCAACGACAAGACTCCAGCTTGGCTCGATGCCGTCGAGAAAACCCTGACGCTGCGCACCCGCAAGAGTAACATCGGATGGGCACGAGCCGAGCGGGTTGCCTTCTGGGCACGGGTGCATGACGGCAATGAAGCCTATCTGTTCTATCAGGACCTGCTCGGAGGAAACTACCTGCACAACCTGTTCAACGACCACCGCGGCGGCCCGCTTTTCCAGGCAGACGCAAACTACGGAGCCACCGCCGGCGTTGCCGAGATGCTACTCCAAAGCCAGGACCACGTGGTGGCTCCCCTGGCGGCGATGCCAAAGGCATGGCCCGACGGCAGCTATCGAGGCCTCCTCGCCCGTGGCAACTTCGAGGTCTCCGCCAAGTGGGCCGAGGGGCAGGCGACTCGGCTTGAGGTTCGGTCCAAGGTCGGCGGCACTCTGGATTTGAGATACCCCAATGTCGCCAAGGCCGTGATCAAGACATCAGACGGCAAGAAGGTCGACTTCACCACCAAAGGCAGCGACCAGGTCCGCATCGACTCCGCCAAGGGCCAGACTTATGTGGTCACCGAGATCCCGACTTTCACACCAGTCGCCGCACCGACGGATCTGAAAATTGCCAAGGACGGAGGAAGCCAGATCGAACTCTCATGGAAAGCCAGCGAGGATGCCGTCACTTACAAGCTCTACCGCGCGGTCGGCAATGCGCCGGATTACGAAGTGGTCGCCACTGAGATCAAGGGCAGCAGCTTCATCTATCAGGCCGACGATTTGGAACAGATCCCGCAGATGACCCTCAAGCTCACCGCCGTCCGCGCTGATGGACGCGAAAGCAAGCGAGGTGCCACGCTGATTCGGCTTCAACCATGAACCATCGCCTCTCAGGAACCGTCCTTCCCGCCGCACCCTGCTCCACGTCGCGATGATCCGGGGCAATGCCTCGATCGCGGACGCCGACGATTTCGTCATCCAGAGATAAGGCTTAAGAACTCAAAACCGACAACCATGAAGACCCTGATTCAAATCTGCTTTCTTGCAGCCGCCCTGATGCCTTCCGATGCCAGCGGGCAGGTATCGGCAGAGAAGCTGAGTGATCGCTCTTTGCTCGTCAGCGATGGCAGGGTCTTCAAGCCGAAGAATTTCTATCCGGAGTTCAGTTGGGAAACGACGCCACGTTACTTTATGTTCGGCGACAAGAACAAGCTGCTGAAGCCGGAGCAGGTGAAGTTCATCTCCGAGCAGACGAGTTTCCTGTGCATCGAGAAGTCGCACGGCATGGACACGCTGGGCACGGCGGAACTCGGGGCGAAGCATGAGGCGGCCGCCTTCAAGAAGCTCAACCCGAAGGCCAAAGTGCTGTTCTACTTCAATGCCGCCTACGCCTGGCCCTACACCAGCTACAACAAGGTCTTCACCGCGGAGGGCCTGAAGAAGAATCCGAAGCTCAAGGAGGTCCTGATCACCGATCCGAAGACCGGCAAGCTCGCCGATCGCTACGGCGCGAAGTGCTACGATGTCCTGAACCCTGAGTTCCGGAAATGGTGGGTGGAGACCGTGACGAAAGGCATGAGGGAAAGTGGATGCGACGGCGTCTTCATCGACCAGATGCACGGGAATGTCGACTTTCGCAAAGACAAGCGCGAAGAAGTTGAGATGGCGATGGGTGAGATGATGGCGGCGCTCAAGAAGGCAATCGGATCCGACAAGATCCTGCTCGCGAACAATGCCTACAGCGAATCGGCGAAACGGATCTATCCGGTGGCGGATGCGATCATGTTCGAGAATTACGCGCGCCAAAAGTCGAGCAAGGAGAGCCTGCTCGCGGAGTGGCAGGACATGGAGCGGATCGCCAAGGACGGGAAGATCTCGGTGTTCCGACTTGGCGTCGAAGGCACCTGGCGCGGCCACATGCAGCCGAACATGCCGAAGCTTTCGAAAGAGAAACTCGAGTTCGCCCACGCCTGCTATTTGATCGGAGCGCAGCCGTATTCGTATTTCATATACAGCTGGGGGTGGAAGCTGGCGACGGGTCCGCTGGTCGACTATCCCGAGTTGAGAAAGCCGCTCGGTCCGCCAAAAGGCCGCTACACGCGAACCAAGCCCGAGGGCTGGGAATTCACCCGTGAGTTCGAGCACGCCAGCGTGTGGGTGAATACCGAGAGCCGGCAGGCGAAGATCACCTGGCGATGACGCCGTAGGTGAGTCAGCGAAGCAAGCAGGGGGAGTCCGGCTTTTGGTCACGGGCAATGTTTGCGATTTCAGCTTGGTGGCGAGGGGGAATTCGGTGGACGATGGCCTGGTGAAGCAGAATTGCGGTTGGATGCACAAAATTGGGTGCCATGGTCTCGCGGGGATTCTGCTTCTTCCCGGCGCCATGGCCGGTGCGGTCGACGGTTACTCGGACCCCCTGAGGCCTCCCGCTGCGATTGCGGACCATGGGACATCTAAAGTTTCCCTTTTCGGGATTCCCGCCCGCTTGGGGGAGATCGAGGAAGAGATCGATGAGGAAACCCGCGTGCTGGCTGCACTGGCACCGCTTCAGGTCGGGATCCAGTTTGATGAGTTCGGCTATCACAGCGACTACATTCCGGCGGTCGATGGGATTTCGGCGGAGCCCTTATGGACCTTGGATTTCGGAGCCGGGCTCTTTCCAACTCAGGCGATGGTATTGGTGCCGGCTCTTGACCAGCGGTCTTCCGATCTGCGGGGCTATGCGTTTCCGAAACGCTTCCGGATCCGCTCGGTCGATGAACAGGGAGTAGCAGGCGGAGTTCTTGTCGACTGGACGACGCAGGATTTCCCCGATCCCGGTCTGCGTCCGGTCTACTTTTCTTTTCCTGAGGATGATGAACCGATGGGTGGCCTGAGGTTGGAAATATTCGCCGGTCACGAGGAGAAGGCGCTCGAGTTTTTCGCGCTCGGCAGGGTTCACCCGATTCGACAGGGGGAACTGCAGAAAACGAGCGTCGCCGCGGTTTCGTCCAGCTTTGAATCACCACCGTATTGGGGGCAGGATTATCTCGCCTCCCAGCGATACACCCTCGGGATGCCGCTTTCGGCGAAGGACGGGGCAGGGGGCAACCTGATCTTGAAGCTTCCGACCGAGTGGCAGGATGAACCCGTGGTGGTCAGGGTGGAGCTCGATGACACGAATGTCCTCGGCTGGGTCAATCTGTTTCCGGGCCGCAGTCCTTCGGGCATCGACGTTCCGGGATATGGATTCCCCGGCTCGATGAGAATTTTTCGAGTCGAGAGGAGGGCGGATGGTAAAGAGTTGCGGTTTCTTCTGCCTGATCAGGAATTGTTGAAGAACCCGGGGAACAACATGCTGCGCCTGCGCGGAGCCGGCAGTGTGGCGAACGCGCTGGAGTTCGAGTGCAATGACTTTCCCGCCTATCAGGGACAACCGGTGTTTTCGCTCGGCGAGATCGAGGTCATCCGTTCGGGTCACAATCTATCCCGTGACCGCCTGGTTTCGATTCGTGGCGTCGAGATGGCAGAGGATCCCGGCCTGAGATCCCTGGTGGACGGCAAGGTCGGAGGGCGGGACATTCTCCATTTGCCTGAATGGCTGCGACAGTTGGCAAAGGGAAAACCCCATGAGGTTCGACTTGCCGGATTGAAAGCGGAGCAGTTGATGCTGAGGGAGCGATGGGGGCGGTTCCGTGCGCAGACGCTGATCGGAGGGGCGGCGGCGGGCGTGGTGGGAATTCTGGGAGTTGTCCTTTATCTGCTGCGCAGCCGGAGAAGGGCGGAGGCACGATTGCGACGACAAATTTATTCGGATCTCCACGACGAGGTCGGAAGCAATCTGGGTAGTGTCTCGCTGCTGGTCGAACAACTGGCAGGGATCGCCAGAAGCGAGCGCATGAAAGATGGAATGTTCAACCTTTCGCTGATGGCGAGGGAGGCATGCGTGTCTCTGAGAGAGGTGGTGTGGGTGGCTGATCAGAAAAGCATCCGGCTTCCTGCGTTGCTTCAGAAACTCAACGAACGAGCTGAGAGAGTGCTGGATGATGTGAAATTCAGCTCGGAGATTCCAGGTGATTGTCCCGATGAAGTGGTGTCTCTTTCGATCAAGCGGCACCTGATGATGTTCTTCAAGGAAGCGGTGCACAACTGCGCGCGTCATGCTCGGGCGACGGAGGTGCGTTTGACGATTTTCGTGTTCGGGAATGAACTGACGATCGAGCTGCGTGACAACGGTTGTGGTTTCGACGGGTCACAGCCGGTAGATGGCTGGGGCCTCGGAAGCATGAAACAGCGCGCGAGGGAGATGGGCGGCGAGATGGAGCTGCACGCTGTTCCTGCAGGGGGAACTACGGTTAGACTCCGACTTCCGCTTTCAGCGCTTTCCAAGGAACCGAGTCAACCCTACAAGACCTCAAATTAGCAATGGCTCCAATAACAATATGGGTCGTCGAGGATGACGCGGGCTATCGCCGGACTTTGAAGGATTTGCTCAATGCCGGGGAGGCGACCTCCTGTCGACGGGTGTTCCCATCCTGTGATGAGCTTTTCAAGGCTCTTGGGAGTGAAGAACACCCTGATCTTCTGATGATGGACCTGGGGCTGCCGGGAATGGCGGGGGTGGAAGGGATTCGCAAGTTGGCTGCAGAAGCCCCCGACATTGCGGTGCTCGTGATCACCGTGTTCCGGGAGAAGGAGAAAGTGATTGATGCCCTGAGCGCGGGTGCTTCGGGTTATCTCCTGAAGACGGCGACGGGCCGGGAGATTCTCGAAGGTATCGAGCAGGTCTTCAAGGGGGGCGCCGCCCTGAGTCCCGAGGTGGCAAAGATCGTACTCACGGAAGTGCGCAAGCCGTCTTCGCGCGAAACTTTCGGTCTTTCCGGACGCGAGATCGAGGTGCTCGAGCAGCTGGCTCAGGATCAAAGCGTCAAGGAGATCGCCGACCATTTGGGCATCAGCCGTCGGACCGCTGCCTTCCACCTCGAGAACATCTACCGCAAGCTTCAGGTCCAGTCCCAATCGGGTGCCGTTGCCAAAGCATTGCGCTCGGGGATCATCTAATGGGTCGCCGCCATCGCGCACCGGCACCGCGGCGTCGGCAGAACTGGCCATTTGGCCAGTAGACGCCGGGAGGGGAGATCGACGACGATGGAGTAAGTTGGTCGGCAGGTCCCTGTGCTTGCGGCCCACCACGTCACAAGCCCTCGAAAACCCATGAAAACCTCCTCCTCTCTGACCCTCGTAGCCTTCGTTCTCGCCGCAGCCAACGCAGCGGCAACGACCACCCTGACAAGCAGCAATTTTGACCTCGATGCTGACGCAACCTGGGACAATGGGATTCCGAGTGCGTTGGGCGATCCTGACGGTCAGATCAACACGGACTACAATTTCGACGACATGGGCAGCGGCAATACTGGAGGCAACTTCGACGCGAGCGGTCTCGGGGCGATCAGCATTACCCAGACGGCTGGGAATGGTATTGGCGACCAATACAATGTTCATAGTAACCCGAACTTCACCTTCAACCTGAATGGCGGAAGCATGACCAGTGATGGAGGCTCTTTCATCATTAACGGCACGAACTTCAATATCGGAGGCGGCAGCCTGAGCGCCTTGGAATTCCGTTTGGCAAATGGCAGCATGAACGTGACCAGCGGAAGCTTTACCGCCAGCCTCATCTCCCTGAGGGGTGGCACCTTTAATCAGACTGGCGGTATCATCACTTCCAATCATGGAGGTCCGGTATTCAATCGAGCCGACACTACCACCACTCTGAACCTGCTTGGAGGAAGTCTCATTGCCGGCGCAAATAACAACAATTCATTGCTCCAGAGCATCGGCCTGGACACGACCATTGGCGGAAGCCTGACGGCGGACCTCCCTGGTGCCTTGAATATCTTTGCAGGTGGAAATCATGGCAATAGCTCGACACTCAACTTCAACTCTGACTGGACGGGGTCGCTGACTCTGGACTCTGCCACAGCCTGGGACAATGTTTTCGAAGCAGGCGATATTTTTTATGACGGCACCGAACTCGGTGCCAACGACTTTGAAAGCTACTTCCAGAACAACAACGGCGTGATCACCCTTGTCCCCGAGCCATCCTCAGCGTTGCTGGGTCTGATTGGTTGCGGGGGATTGCTGGTGCGTCGCCGTCGGCACGCCTGATTCTACGATCATTTCGCCCCTTCCGTCCTCGCTCCGGGAATCCCGGTCGGCATTACAGCTCATCGGCATCAGTTTGAAGAGCTGAATGCAAGGCAAGAAGCTCCGTTGAGGGTCTTTCCGTCGGAGCTGCGGGGAATTGATATTTCCATTAGTCTTACACGATAAACCCATGAAATCCACAGCCGCATTTACGATACTAAGCTTCTCGCTCGCCGCCGCCACCGCCACGGCAGAAACCACCTACATCGGGCCGGTGTTCGATCTTTTCGATGACTCGGCCACCAGCAATTCCAACAAGGACAACTGGACGAACGGCACACCCGGACTCGGCAACGACGGCACGATTGCGATCAACTACGATTTTTCGACTCTAGGTGCTGCTGACAACGGCAACGTTAATCCTCTCCCGAGCGGCGCCTTCAGTGTGACCCAGACAGCTGGAGATGGAACGGGCGGACAATTCAACCTGGCCGCCAATTCCGCATTCACCTTCAACTTGAATGGCGGAAGCATCAACAGCACCAGCGGGGCATTCATCGTCAATGGGAATACCTTCAATCTCGCAGGCGGCACTCTCAACGCGTCGGAATTCCGATTGGGGAATGGCACGATGAACATGAGCAGTGGGAGCTTGACCGGCGGCATCATTTCCTTGAGAGGCGGCACCTTCAGCCAGACTGGCGGCACCACCACTTCCAACCACGTTGGTCCGGTCTTCAATCAAGCGAACAACTCGACCACGCTGAACCTGACCGGAGGAAGCCTCATCGCCGGTTCGGGAAACAACAATTCGCTGATCCATCATACCAACCTGGTCACGACCATTGGTGGAAGTCTGACGGCCAATCTTCCTGACGCGGTGGATATCTTTACCGGTGGCATTCATGAAAATAGTTCAACACTCAATTTCACCTCCGACTGGACGGGCTCACTGACTCTGAACTCTCTTGTCGCCTGGGACGATGTTTTTGAAGCAGGTGGGATCAGCGTCGACGGAGTCGAGCTGGCCGCTGGGGATTTTGAATCCTATTTCCTGAATGACGGTGGCGTCATCACCCTTTCCATCGCTCCCCAGTCCACCACACCCATGTGGACCGGTCTCGGGGGATCGACCTGGGATTTGGACTCCACGGCCAATTTTTCCTCGAATGAACCTGGGGATCCGCTGAACAACACCACTTTCGACGTCGCGACTTCCGTCGTGAATGGCGTGATCTTCGATGATGCCTACGACTTCGATGGAGGCAGTGCGGATGTGGCGAGTTTTTCGGTGGATGTGGCACTCGGAGGCATTCCGGATACCAAGGTCACTTTCACCAATGATTCGAATGCTTATGTCGTCAGCAGTAGCGACGCGACTGGCATTTCAGGCACCACGACAGTTACTACATCTGGTGCATCCAGCGTCACTCTCCTGGGGACCCACGCCTATACGGGCGCCACCACGATCGAGGCTGGCACCTTGATTCTGGGAAATGGTACGACGAACGGCTCCATCGCCGACAGTGCCATCACCAATGATTCGGCAATGATCGTCAACAACACGGGGGTCATCACTCACAACGCCGTCATCGACGGAAACGGCTCTTTCGAAAAATCGGGAGCGGGAACGCTGCTTCTGGCAGCCGACTACCTCAACGCCGGAAGTGTCAGTCTTTCTGACGGCGAGCTTGTTTTCCAAGGAGCTCCGCGTGCTTCCTCATACAGCATCGCCGCTTCAACCTTGATCGAGCTCGACTCTGTCGGGGGATTCAATATCGGAGCGGGATTCAATACGACGTTCAGCGGAACGGGCACCCTTCTCAATACGGGGCCAGGCACCGTTCGCTGGGGGGAAGCCAAGGCGGTTTTTGAATTGGGTTCAGGTGCGCTGATCGATATTCAGAACGGAACTTTTGTGGGTGGTTCGCACGGCAATGTGGCAGGCAGAGCCGAAGATTGGAGCAACAACCTTGCCGACCTGAATGTCGGATCTGGCGCGACGTTTTCAGGCGCCGAAGCGAATATTCGAGTGAACGTTCTTACCGGCAGCGGGATCATCCAATCGGGGGGGAATCCAGAAGGGACCGGTTATTCCGAGTTCACTTTTGGAGTCGATGATGGAGACGGAACATTCGATGGCACTCTGGCCAACAATGGAAGCTTCCAGGGGAATTTCGCGAAGGAGGGGAGCGGCACGCAAACCCTCACCGGCTTCAATACCTACACCGGCAACACCACTGTCAAAGAGGGTACCCTCACCCTTTCCAACAGTGGAGAACTCGTGATGGCACCGACGGGAAATGGCGTGTCCAGCGCGATAGCTGGCGTGCCCGGGGGAAATGGCATCATGAATCTCGACGGCCTGCTTTTCCTGGAACTCGGCGCCGCCGATTTGACCAATGGAAACAGCTGGCTGCTGGTGGATGACAGCAATCTGGACGTTAACTACGGCGCGAGCTTCGATATCAACAGCTCGCTGGGATACTTCAACGAAGCGGGGGGCGTCTGGACTCTGGTGGATGGGGACAATGAGTGGACCTTCACTGAAGCCACCGGCATCTTGAGTTTGGTCGCCCCTGAAAAGGGCTTCGGTGTTTGGCTGGATCTCTACCCAAACTTGAGCGACACCAGTGCGAACGGCGATCCGGAAATGGATGGCATCGAAAACACCTTGGAATATGTCCTCAATGGCAATCCTGAGGTTTCGGATCTCTCGATTCTTCCTGCCGTCGACACTTCCGGTGCCGACTTCGTCTTTAGCTTCACCCGACGGGTAGAGTCGGCAGACGATACGACGCAGGTCTTCCAGTATGGTTCCGATCTGATGGGCTGGACTGATCTCAGGATCACGCCACCCACTGCGAGCGAAGTAACCCTCGGAACCCCAGCCGGTGGCTTGCAGACGGTTACCGTCACCATCAGCAAGTCTCTCGCCGTCGATGGCACCCTGTTTGGAAGGCTGAACGCGGTGCTCAACGACTGACTTCTTTTGCGCGAGCCGTCCGGAGCTCCCCAGCAGGCTTCTCGCTAAGGTCCCTCGGACAAATCCAAATGTTCGGGGGACCTTTTTTTAATATCATTCCGATCTAACAAAGTCATCCGACTTCTCTGTTTCAATTCCATACTCATGCCCAAGACTTGTAGTTTTTCGGGGTTCCCACGTTCGTGTGCGTTCGTGGCCCTGGCACTTTGCGCAGCCACTGCTTCGGCAGAAACGACGCTCAACAGCGGTGCTGTTCCTGACATGACGGACAGCCACTGGGACCAGGGCGCTCCCGGCTCGGCAGGGGATCCCGATGGGCGGATCGTCGGTGACTACACCCTCGCTGGAAATGCAAACCTGTCTGGACGGGGAACCTTCAGCATTACCCAGACGGCGGGAAATGGCTCGGGTGGTCAGTTCAACTACCACAGTAACAGCAACTTCACCTTCAATCTCAAGGGCGGGACGCTGACCAGTAGCTCTGCAGGAGACTTCTTCGTCAATGGCATCACGTTTGCCATCGATGGCGGTGATCTCGATGCCGCTCACCTTCGGATGAGTGGTTCGGGCACTTTGAGGATGACCTCCGGTTCGATTGCGACGGCTCGAGCGGCTGATGTTTTCGACTACAATAGCGGTGCGAATACCGTCAGTCTCATGGGAGGAAGCCTGGTCGCCTCCAACGCCACGAGCTTGTTTGATGAGAGCGGACTGGCCGTTACGATTGGCGGTGACCTCACGATCGATGCGGCTTCCACTGTCAACTTGTTTGAGGACGGAAACCATGGTGCGAGTTCGACGGTCAACTTCATTTCTGATTGGACCGGGTCATTGAGCCTGGATTCGGCGACCGCATGGGATGATGTTTTCGAGGCAGGTGATGTCACGGTCGACGGTGTCGAACTTGCCGCCGACGATTTCGAGACCTATTTCCAGAACACTAGCGGAGTAATTCGTCTCGTAGGTGGAGCAAGGTCATCGGTCCTAGTTTCTGCGGTCGCGCCGACGGCTGACATCCTTGAATCGAACAACTCCGGCACGACCTTCTCGAAGGTCTCCGACGAAGACAGGAGCTCCAATCACGGACGTGGCCAGCTTTTCCACCTGCCCGCGGTCTCGAGCGGCGGTTACCAGATTACCGGCGTCACCATTCACAAGAATGGCGATCAAACCTTTTTCAACGACACGCTAACAGTTCGGGTGTTTGAAGGCACCCAGGCGAATTGGGATACCGGCACCGGACACAGCACTGCCATGGATGGAGACGACTACTTCGTCGATACCACCGTCGCAGAACGACAGGTCGAATCCTTCACCCTGAACGGACTGGTCAGCGACGGCGCCTACGTGACCTTCAGCTTTGCCAACCCGGTCGTGGTGGCCGACGATGTGAATTTGGGATTCCTGTTGAGCTATGAGGAATCGACACCCGCGAGTCCGGACTATTTTCAGTACAACGAGGGCGAGTCGAGCGGGCGAATCCAGATCACCACGAGTGAACACAGCACTGCCGACAACCGTCACATCCGCCACTTCATCCGCGGCGATGCCTTTGAAAGTGGTTTTCCGGACGCGGATCGCGATAGGGACGGGCTCGCCGATGCGTGGGAAATGGTGCACTTCGGCAAACTCGACCAGACTGACTCAGGAAATCCCGATGGCGACGGGCTCAACAACGATGCCGAGGAGGCCAATGGAACAAATCCCAATCTGGCCGATAGCGACGGCGACGGCCTTAGCGACGAAGTCGAGGTCGCAGGGGTTACCGACCCGCTGGATTCTGACAGCGATGACGACGGTTTGCTCGACGGCGTGGAAAGTGGCACGGGCGTTTTTGTTTCCAATGAGAATACCGGAACCGATCCGATCGTAGCGGATTCGGATGGCGACGGTGCTGCCGACGGTCTGGAGATCTCACTCGGGGTCGACCCGTTCGACGGAGAGCAGCAGCCCGGAGAGCGACCTAACATCATCTTCATCATGATCGATGATCTCGATACCCGCGAAATTGGTGTTTACGGGCAGGCCACTCTGAAGACGCCACGGATCGACAGCATGGCAGGGCAGGGGATGATGTTCACCGATTTCTACACGGCGAGTCCGGTCTGTCATTCCGCACGGTCCTGCCTGATCACCGGTCAGGATTCCCGTCGCGCCCAGGACACCACTAACAGCAAGCTGCCGCTGGCTGCCGAGCGGGTCACCATCGCCGAGGTGCTCAAGCAGGCGGGCTACACCACCGGCTGCGTCGGCAAATGGGGTCTGGGGGATGCGAACACAGTCGGGGCACCGTGGAACCAGGGATTCGACTTCTTCTGCGGCTATCTTGATCAGGTGAACGCCCACCGCTTTTTCCCGAAGTTCCTGTGGAAAAACAATCAGAAGATCTACTTTGATCCGGCTCTCGCGACGTCCGAGGGTGGAAGCCTCTACCTTCCAGGAGCCCAGAACTTCAACGCGGTCACCGACGATTGGAACGACCCGTTCGGCAATGTTTGCTCGCACGATGTGATCGTTGCCGAGGGCCTGCAGTTCATTGAGGACAACGCCGACAAGCCTTTCTTCCTCTACTGTGCCTGGACTCCGCCGCACGCTTACATGTATCCGGCGGCCTCGCTGGAGGCGCTCAGCGATGCTGACGGCTTGCTCTACGACCCGCTCGATCTCGATCAAACGATGATCAACGAGGTCTACCCCGGCGCTCCCTTCGGTGGCACAGCGCAGTCGCCGAACTTCAACAACCATTGCTACGCCTCGATGGTCTCGGCGGCCGACCGCGATGTCGGACGGGTCATGGACAAGCTCGTCGAGCTCGGGATCGATGACAAGACCCTGGTGATCTTCTGCTCCGACAATGGCGAGGATGAACCGACCTTTCTAACATCTGCCCACCTCAAGCCGGGCTATCAGGACCTCCGGGGTCTGAAGCGAGACTGCTACGAGGGCGGCATCCGCTCGCCATTCGTGGCTTGGTGGCCCGGCACCGTTCCGGCGGGGAGCCGCTCCGGCGTGATCGGCACCTTCGCCGACATGCTACCGACCTTTGCCGAGATGGCCGGGTTCTCGACTCCGGTGGAAATCACCGGGCGCTCGATCCTCCCGGCTCTTCGTGGAGGTTCGGAGGCTGATCTGGAGCCACGCAAATATCATTACTGGTATTTTAATCTGGGAAATCTGCGCTTGCGCGCCGTTCGGCAAGGTGACTGGAAGATCGTGCGCGATCGGGATACCGACGGCAGTGCCCCGAGCTACGAATTGTTCAATCTGGCTTCCGATCCCTACGAGACGACCGACTTGTCCGGAACGGAGACTTCCATTCTCGGAAAGCTTATCCCTCTCGTCGAGGGAACCCACGAAGTACGAGGTGCAACGTACTTCAGGACGGATGACGAGTTTTTCACTTTGAACAATCTTACCCCCTCGGCCTTTCAGATCGGGCCGCCTGATGGTTCCGGGGCTTCGAATGGGTACCGACTCAGTTCAGGAGGGACAGGCTACGGCTTCAACTATCTGCCTTTCGAAGACGGTTTGAGTGAGCCTGTTAGCTTCACGTCGGTTCTTCAATTCCCGGCAGGCGGGGCCGGTTCCTTCCTTCTAAGTTCCACAACAAATCGCGCACAAGCCATCGCGGTGCGCGTCGACTCCGATGCCATGCTCCTCGAAGTGCGCAACCAGAGCGGTGTCCTTTCGAGTAAGGACTTCAAACCAGCCGACTTCCCGAACAGTCGGGCCGAAGTTACTCTTGAGATTGATCCACTCAGTGGGGCTGGCGAGGTTCGGCTTGGGAATGCCTCGCTGTCCTTCAATGCAGGGGGACCGATGTCGCCACTCCAGTTCTGGGGCTACGAGGTGGAGGGTACGACGCTTGAAGTAAATCGCCCCCAGTGGCGACTCGAATCCCGGAAGACCAGTTCGATCCACCTGGATGAAGAGTCCGGGTTTCTTGTTGGTGGCTATCGACTTCCGCTTTCGGTAGGAGACGATCTGGTTCCTCAGTTCAGCCACGACCTGCGGGAGTGGCACGACAACCCGCCGGGATTCATCCATCAGCGGTCCATGGGATCACAGGGCGAAGTTTCCGGCACCTGGTATCTGGGGCAGGACGGTCTTCTGGCAAGAAGCACGGCAAGCCTCTTTCTGCGTTACCGCATCGATTGATCTTCAGAGGAAGTGGTGGCTTTGCCGCTCTGCTGACCTCGCTGACTTGGATGCGACCAAACCTTCAAACGACAACCATATTAACTCATGTTAGGACGAACTTTCTATTTGGCCGCTCTTATGGGTGCGATGCTCGCGATTCCGGTGGAGGCAGCGCCTCCGTCGAAACAGAAGCTCAACGACTATCGCGCCAAGCTATTGGCTGAGTCAGCAAGCAGCTTGTCGGGAAAGGCGCTGGCGCCCGAGTCGTCGGAGACGCTCTGGTATCGTCAGCCGGCCCGTGATTGGAACGAGGCACTTCCTTTCGGCAACGGACGCCTGGGGGGAATGGTGTATGGCGGTGTGAACCGCGAGTGGATCCAGCTTAACGAGGACTCACTTTGGACGGGAGCCAGAATTGACCACTACAAGCCCAATGCGCCCGACGCCCTGCGGCAAGCTCGCGAAATGATCTTTGACGGCAAGTATCGTGGTGCTGAAGGACTCATTAAGAACAAGTTCCTCAGCGCCCCCCCACCGTTGGACACGCATACCTATCAGATGCTCGGGGATTTGGAGCTCACGTTCCCAACTGCGGATGAGGTGATGAACTATCGCCGTGATCTGAGCCTCGATGAAGCCGTCGCCCGGGTCCGCTACGAAGTCGATGGCGTCGGCTATCTGCGCGAGATTTTTTCCAGCCCGGTTGATCAGACGATCGTCGTGCGCATCAGCAGCGACCAACCGGGCAAGGTGGATTTCACCGCCGCCCTGCATCGCCAACATCATTCTACGGTGAAGATCGTGGGCTCTGACGGACTGTTCATGTCAGGCAAGGCTCAGAAGGTGGGAAAGCAGCATCCGAAGTTTCCCTCGGGCACGAATGGTGTCCGATATGCGGCGCACATGAAAGTGATCCCCGAGGGTGGGGCTGTGTCGGCCGCGGACGGCAAGGTGCAGGTGAAAGCTGCGAACTCCGCGGTGATTCTGATCACGGCGGCTACCGATTTCCGCGGTGAGGGCCGACTGGAACTCAGTCGGACACGACTGGCGGACGCCGCATCCAAGAGTTATGCGCAACTGCTGAAGGATCACCTTGCCGAGCACCGACGACTTTACCGCCGGGTGAAGCTTGACCTCGGCGGGGAGGATGTTGCCACGAAGGCGACGGATGAGCGATTGGAAGCGGTGAAGAACGGCGCGACTGACCCTCAGCTGATCGAGCTCTATTTTAATTTCGGTCGCTACTTGATGATTTCCAGCTCACGACCTGGCAGCTCGGCGGCGAATCTGCAGGGGCTTTGGGCGGATGGCTACGCGCCGCCCTGGGGTGCCGACTATCATATCAATATCAACATCCAGATGAACTATTGGGTGGCTCAGTCGACGAATCTGGCTGAATGCCATGAGCCGTTCTTCGAGTTGATCGAATCGCTGGTGCCGACCGGCCGGAAGACGGCACGAACTCAGTTTGGTTGTGGGGGATTCGTGGCGGGGCATACCACTGACATCTGGGGAAACAGCTGGGTTTTTGGAAATCCACGCTACGGCATGTGGGTCACCGGACCGGCGTGGTGCCTGCGTCAGTTCTGGGAGAACTGGCTCTACACCGGCGATCTTCAGTTTCTTGAGGCGCGCGCCTATCCGACCATGAAGGAGTCATGTGAGTTCTTCGCGGATTTCCTGGTGAAGGATCCGAAGACAGGGAAGCTGGTGAGCGGCCCGACAACCTCTCCGGAAAACAATCTCAAGGCGCCCGACGGCAGTCGCGGATCGCTGTCCATGGGGCCGGCCATGGACCAACAGATCATCTACGAGTTGTTCACCCACACCATCCTCGCATCGGAAATTCTGGATAAGGACGAGTCCTACCGCCAGCGGTTGAAGGAACTGCGGGAAGAATTGGCACCCCCCGTGAAGATCGGAATGAATGGCCGCGTGCTTGAATGGCAGGAGGGGCTGGAGGAAGCGACGCCTGGGCATCGGCACATCTCCCACCTTTATGCCTTGCATCCCTCGTGGCAGATTTCGCCCGGCACGACGCCGGAGTGGGCGACCGCGGCGCGCAAGACGATCGATCACCGCCTGGATCACGGTGGCGGTCACACCGGTTGGAGCCGTGCCTGGATCATCAACTTCTTCGCCCGCCTTCTTGATGGAGACAAGTGTCACGAGAACCTCCAGGCCTTGTTGACCCAATCGACTCTGTCGAACCTGCTTGATGTGCATCCACCGTTTCAAATTGATGGCAACTTTGGCGCGACGGCGGGGATTGCGGAGATGCTCCTCCAATCACATGAAGATGCCAATCAGGGTACTCCGGTTTTGGCATTGCTGCCTGCTCTTCCCCAAGCGTGGACCAAGGGTTCGGTGAAAGGATTGATGGCGCGAGGAGGATTTGAGGTAGATATGGAGTGGCAGGAAGGAAAGCTCACCCGAGCTGAGATCCGTGCTACGAGGGACGGGAAGTTGCGGATCAGGCAGAATGGCAGGACGAGTGAGGAGATTTTCCTCAAGAAAGGAGAAGCCAGAATCATCGACTGATAATGATCACGAGAAGGAGCCACCAGGATCAGAGAACCCCAATAATCTCAACTGCCACGCTTTGCTCCTAGCTCACGAAACCCGAATCCAAAATGATGAATGATGGGGAGAGGCTTTGCAAATCGCAAGGAACTCCCCAGTTTACTGCCGTTGATGCGTATCGAGAAATCGATCGGCACGCCGGCCCTCACGATCACGACTTACCCATGAAGACCCTGTTAACGACAATTACCTCAAGCCTCGTCCTTGCCTCCTCGCTGATCGGCGCGAATCCCATCGTTGTTTCGGACAAGCAGTCAGGCTTTGTGGTCGAGAAGCTGACATCAACCAAGCCTGACAAGGCTGGTATCGTGATGACCCGGGAGATCAAGTTGCCCGAGTTCAAGCGAGGTGCCTATTTCCGGCCGTTTTCCGGCGGCGTCGCTCGCGGTAATCGGGTTGAGGCCGTGGCCTTCGATTCGGTCGAAGATCTGCAGTCCTACAAGCCATCCAAAACCCGCAAGTCACACACCAATGTGCAGCAGGGGCAGTTCATGCTGCTCGAACTGAAGGATGACCGCTACCTGGCACTGCTGCCGATGACTTCGGAGGAGGTTTACGGGCAGTTTTTTGTCGAGGGCGGCAAGTTGCTCCTGAAGTCCGGAAACTTCGGCCGTGACGAGGTGGAAGGTGAGGTGCCGCTGGTAATCTGGGCCTATGGTGATTCTCCCTACGCGGCGACATCGTCGGTGTGGAAGCAGGTGTTTGAATCCGGTCATGTCGCTGCCAAGCCACGTTCCGGGAAAGCCTTTCCGGAAGAACCTTACGGTTATCTGGGTTGGTGCTCGTGGGAGCACTACAAGCGGAACATTTCCGAGAAGGTCATTACGGATGCGACCAGGTCCCTTGAGGCTTCGGAGGCACCGTTTCGCTGGGTCATGGTGGATGATGGCTATTTCACGGAGATGGGCCGCAAGCTCGTCAGCCTCGACCCACTACCGAAAAAGTTCCCCAATGGCTGGGGTCCGGTGACCGATCTGAAAAATGAGAACGGCATCAAATGGATCGGAATCTGGCGCAACATGCTCGGATACATGGAGGGCATTTCGCCGGATCATAAGATGGATGACCTGAGGGATGATTTGGTCCCGGGCATGGTAACGACGCCGAAGAGTCTGGTGAAGGGCGCCTACCTGGTTCCCGCGGAAACGCCGGAGGCCGCCAAGGCGCTTCACGACATGATGGCGCGCGATGCGGTGGAAAACGGCTTCGATTTTACCAAGGTCGACTTTCAGACCAAGGCTTTCGATCTTTATGGAGGGATGGGCAATGCCGCACGAGCCTCACAGTATCACAACGCCGCGCTGGAGGAGGCATGCAAGGCAAACGGGCTGCCGCTCCTCAACTGCATTTCCCAGCCTAACATCAACTCGCTGCAGTTCAGCCACAGCGCCCTGACGCGCTCGAGCCCGGATTACAACCAGGCCGACAAGGATAAGAACAAGTGCAACACCTACCAGAGTTTTGCCAATCACCTGTGGTTGAGCCAAACCGTCTGGGGTGATCTCGACATGTTCCATTCGCATGACGAGCGGGACGTTCATCCGATGGCGATCGCGCGCGCGATTTCGGGCGGGCCGGTTTACATTTCGGACGAGCCCTCGAAGATTGACGCGGATGTGTTGATCCCGTTTGCCTACGTAAACGGCAAGCTCCTCCGCACTTCAGCACCGGCGACCTTGCTGCCGGAGAGCTTCTTCATCCATCCCTTCCGGAATGATGAAGTCTTCCGCGTGGTGGCGCCGCTGGAGGATGGGGTGGCGGCAATTGCCCTGTTCAATTTCTCCGAGAGCGGCAAGGCGCTGACCAGCGGGTTCAAGGCGCCGGACTATCGTCATGCCGGAGAATTGCTGGCGGAGGGACGTCCATGGATGCCTCCTTCCGACGGCCTGCTGGTGTATGATCGGGAGTCCCGGTCGGTAGTCGATCTGGGAGAAGGTTTCACGACCGAGATTCCAACCTTCGATGCCCGGCTTTACCTGCTTTATCCAAAAACCCAGGACTGGGCGGTGATCGGCCGCAGCGACAAGTACCTGCCGGCTGCGGCGGTGAAGGTGAAATCGGCTGGCGAAAGTGAGCTGACCTTCACCCTGATGGAATCCGGGCCACTTCTGGTATGGAGCGGAAAGGAAGCGCCGAAAATGGAGGGCGCGTCGTTCGAGCCGCTTGGCGGCGGGCTCTATCTCGCCGAACTTCCGGTAGAGGAGGGAGAGCGCGAGATTCGCATCACCCGATGAACCATGGATTCCTGTTCGGCGAGTGAGCCGGGTGGGAGCCCTGCTCCTGAATGATGCCTCGCGCGATCGGCCCGAGCGATACGAGGGTGAGCTTCCGTGAATTTCCCAACTGAGCCAGGATGTCCTCATCCCGTCGCGCCAGCTCTCAGCTCTTGGCGACCTTATCGAGCACGCCGTTGACGAATCGGCCGGAATCGGAAGTTCCGAATCGTTTGGCGAGTTCAATGGCTTCATTGATGGCAACCGGGGCCGGGACCTCGGGATCGTGGAGGATCTCCCAGGTGGCAAGGCGCAGGATCGCCCGGTCGATGGGGTCGATTCGCTCAGGCGAGAAGTTCTCGATGACGGTATGAAGCCGCTCGTCGATGCTTTCCTTTTCACCGAGCACCGAGTCCGTCATGCGGTTAGCTTCGTCGCGGAGTGCCTGGATTGAGACTCGTGTGTCCCGGATCTTGGCGAGCTCGGTGCGCTCCGGGAAATCCTCGGGGCTTTCGATCATGCGCATGCGATCGGAGATTCGGTCGAGGCGACGGAGACTGCCGGTGATGGCTTCGAGCTGCTTGCCCTTGCGGGGGTGATCCAGAAGCATCTCGAAGAAGCGCTTGATCGAAGATGATAGGTCGCGGTCGATTCGGAAGAGCTTGCCGATGGCTTCTTCGAAACGGGTGCTGACGGAGTCATCGTCGTCGTTGCGTGGGATCCGGGAAAGGGTGGCCAGCTGGGAGGACCATTCACTTTCGAGTGAAGCAATGCGATCAAGGAGAATGGAGACTTTCTCTGTGTTCGGATCGGCGCGCAGGATGGCCGAGGCGGCGGGGAGTCGTTCGGCGAATTCGTTGTGCCGCTGTTCGCGGCTGACACTCAGGTGGTGGATGGTCTTCCACGTTGCGAGCATGAGCGCGCGACGGTCTGACTCTGTAACGAATTGCCAGAATGGCTCACGAAGGGATGCTGGATCGGCACCGCCTTCAAGGTCCGCACAGTAAAGAAACTGCACGACGGCTTCGCGGATTTGGCGACGGCTAAGCATGTCGTGTTTTTTTCGCCCTACCGGTGTCTTTAGGCATGGTTCGATCGAGTTCATGGAAGACATCGACCATGGAAGCGGCGGCCCGGGCGGCTTCCTTGCCACGGTTGAGATTGGCGCCAATGCAGCGGGCATAAGCCTGCTTCTCGTCATCAACGAGAAGGACTTCATTGATGACCGGCACGCGGTGTTCGACGGCGAGTCCTTGTAGGAACTGGGTGACCGAACCGGCGACGAGGTCGGCATGGGCGGTGGCACCCTTGATGATGACACCCAGAGCGATGATGGCGGCCGGCTTTTCACGCTCAAGCACCGTGGCGACGGCAACTGGGATTTCAAAGGCACCAGGGACACGAATCAAATCGACACGTGTGGAAGGCATCAGCACGCCGATTTCATCGACGGTGTTTTCGACAAGGGCGTCTGCGAACTGTTCGTTATATTTCGCAGCGACGATGCACACACGGACACGTTGGCCCATGATTCGGGGTTGAGGCGGGAGCGCCGAGGACATGGTCGGGGTATGGCGGGCGGGAGCGTGGTTGTCAACGGGGGGACAAGCCAGAATCAAGATTCTTCAAATGCTATGGCCCATCCGGCTGCGCTTGGTCTCCAGGTAGCGCTCGTTATGGGGGTTCGAGGGACGGCTGATGGGAAGTTGCTCGACGATTTCAAGCCCGTAGCCTTCGAGTCCGACCACCTTCTTCGGGTTGTTGGTCATCAGGCGGATTTTTCCGAGTCCGATGTCCTGAAGGATTTGGGCGCCCATGCCGTAGTCGCGAAGGTCAGCAGAGAATCCGAGCTTTTCGTTGGCTTCGATGGTGTCGAGTCCCTGCTCCTGAAGCTTGTAGGCGTGGATTTTGGCAGCCAGTCCGATGCCACGTCCTTCCTGACGAAGGTAGAGAAGCACGCCTCCTTCTTCGGCGATGCGCGCCATGGCGTCGTGAAGTTGACCTCCGCAATCGCAGCGACTCGAGGCGAAAACATCGCCGGTGAGGCACTCGGAGTGAACGCGAACGAGGGTGGGCTTTTCGCGATCGATTTCACCGCGGCTGAGAGCGAGATGATGCGAGCCATCGGTCTCAATGCGGTAGAGGTGGCAGTCAAACTCGCCATGATCGGTGGGCAGCTTGATGACCTCCTCGCAAACCACGAGCTTCTCGGAACGCCGACGCCACTCGATGAGTTGCGCGATGGTGCAGGCCTTGAGGCCGTGCGTTTCCTGAAATTCTCCGAGATCACCGACGCGGGCCATGTTGCCGTCGTCGTGCATGATTTCGCAAATGACGCCGGCGGGGGGAAGGCCGGCAAGGCGAGCGAGATCGACAGCGGCCTCGGTATGGCCGGCGCGCCGCAGGGTGCCTCCGGCGCGAGCTTGGAGAGGAAAGATGTGGCCGGGTTGTACAAAGTCGTCGGGTCCGGCATCGGGATCGGCGAGGAGCTTCATGCCGAGGGCGCGATCGGCAGCGGAAATCCCAGTGGTAATGCCCTTGGCGGCATCAACCGTCACGGTGAAGGCGGTGCGTTGGACCTCGCGATTGCGGCGGGTCATCGGAGCGAGGTCGAGTTCTTCGGCCCGCTCCTCGGTGATCGGTGCACAGATCAGCCCACGGCCGTGGGTGGCCATGAACGAAACGGTTTCCTGGGTGCAGAGGGAGGCTGCGGCAATGAGATCGGCCTCATTCTCGCGTGAAGGGTCATCGGCGACGATGACGATGCGCCCTGCGGCGACATCGGCGATGATTTCGTCGATCGGACTGAATTGAAGGGCGGTTGCCATGGGCGGTGGAGACTCGCTGCTCGACGGGCGGTGGTCAAGTGGGGGAATTCGCAGGATCGGTGGGATTCAGGCGATCCGAAATCCGTGGTCATTTTCGCGATTGGATCATCCCTGATGAAGGAGAGCGGAAGATGACGCTTCGAAAGATTTCGAAGATCCTGCAGGCTTTTCACGCCGGCATCGAGGCGGGGGACGAGCGGTGGGTTTCTTCTTCGTCGTGCTGGTCAAAGGCGGGTGCAAGTCGTTAGGCTCCCTCCATGCCGACCGAATTGTTCGATCCGTCAGGGCTTCTCGAAAGAGGAGGCCCGATCATTTGGCTTCAGCTTGCCTTGGCGTTTTTCGGGGCGGTGTTCGTCATTGAGCGGCTGTTTTTCTTTCACCGCGCCCGGATCAATGTCGGGGATCTTTTGGTCGGTTTCTCGAACCATGTGCGCCGCAAGGCCTATGCGGAGGCCTTGCATGAGGCGGCGCGTGCCCCGGGTCCGGTGGCTCGGGTCGCTCATGCCGTCCTGCTGCGACACCATCTGGATCGCCGGGATTTGCGGGATGTGGCGCAGGAAGCGGGGCAGCTCGAGGTTCCGCGGATCGAGAAGAACCTGCGGGCGATTTTGGCAATTTCGCTCATCGCGCCGCTGGTCGGGATGCTGGGAACCATTCTGGGGCTCACGGATCTCTTTGAAGGGTTGCGCCAGCAGAGCGAAGGCACGGTTTCGGTGGATCTCTCGGAAGGGGTATTTCAGGCTCTGGTGTCGACAGCGTTCGGTCTGATCGTGGCGATACCTTCCTATCTCTTCTACGTCTACTTTCACGCAAGGGCGAGGCGGCTTTTCCACCGCATTGAGCGCACGGGGATCGAAATGGTGAACATCGTCTGCGACGCCCGTGCTGAGGAAGGCATGGTGCTGATTCGTGATAGCATCGGAGATCGCGACCGTCCGGAGCCCAAGAAATGAAGCTGGTCAGTACATTGCCGGAGAGGGCGGGCTTTCTGCACGCGATTCCGTTGTTCGATTTGTTCGCCCTGCTTTTGGTGTTCATCCTTCTGGGGCCATCGTTTGTGACCTTCTCGGGAGTGCGGGTCGAGATGCCGATGTCGCGCTATCAGGTCGAACGTGATCCGAATGCTGCGGTGATCACGATTACTCAGGGCGATCCAGCGGTGATCTGGCTCGAGAGGCAGCGCGTGACGGAGGCGGACATGATCCGTCAGTTGGCGGAGCGACGCGAAAAATCTGCGGCGGTCCCCACTGTTTATATTCGGTCGGATTCCGAGATTCCGGCTTCATACGAACGCATGGTGGCAGAGGCTGCCTTGCAGCAAGGATTCCGGGTGTATCTTCTCGGTCGTCCGATGAAGTCAGAAGAGTTAAAGTAGATCCGATGTTTCGTGCGCGCTCCAAACTCCAACGTCAGGATCAGGAATCAGGCCTGGTTTTCAGTTGGCGGGTGTCCCTGACAAGCAAGGCGTCGCTGGTGCTGGCAGTGCTGCTGGTGGGCTTGGTTTCGGTGGGACTGGCGACCCTTGTCAGGGTGCGGGGTGCGCAGGAATTGCCCCGGGAAAAGCAGCGTGCGAGCCTGGTGCTGGTACCCAGTGAGGGCGGGGGGCACTGGCTTGAGGCGCTGGCGATCGAGGCCGGGCCGTATCCATTCCCGTGGAATCCCGCAGCCGATCCGGCATACGCGGCGCTGCGAGGCCAGGCCTTGCGTGAGGCGGGTCGCGACCGAATCCCGTATCAATCCAAGCCCTTGCCACTTGAACTGAGCCTCGGGGCGCCTCCTGAGAGGACGAAAGCCGAGATGGGTTACTTTCCCCCGCTCCCGGAGGTTTCGAAAAAGCGGGTATTCGAACAGGCTCGCGAGACGACGCTCGGTGCCAGGGTGATTCGCTCAGGGAAGGGACCGTCCCTGCAATTGCCCCGCTTACCGCTGGCGGCGAAAGATGCGGTCGCTGCATCGGGGAGGCGTTTTCTGGTGGGGTATCAGTCCGATGGAAGGGTGAGGGAAGTCACGCCTCTGAGTCCGGAAGACACACCTGCCGATCTGGTGGGCTGGCTTGGGCGGGCGCGCGTGAGAGATCATCAGGATAAGGACGGCTGGTTGGTCGTGGAATCCACAGTGGAGCCATGATCGAAGTTACTTTGACAGAGTTGGCCTTCGTGGTCATTGGAGTGGCCATGCTCAGTGTCGTGTCCTTCGCATGGATTTCCCGCTGGGCTGCGAGTCATGCGGAGAAAAGTTCGTTGCGACATCGGATCGTCTGTCGGCTATGTTTGGCGGTTTTTGAAGACTCTGGACGTCAGGCCGAGGTGAACTGCCCGGAATGCGGGGCAAAAACCAATCGAGGCGGACCACAGGCATTGGGATGAGGCTTGCCACCCCCGGAAGCAGCATCTAAGCACGACTAAACCTGCCTCGCGCAAACAACTCATGAGCGAAAGACGAATCGTCATCACTGGAATCGGCTGTGTCAGCCCATTGGGCAACGACCTGGAAAGCACTTGGGACGCCATGAAGGCGGGCCGCAGCGGGATTGCGCGGGTGACCCATATCGATCCCGAGCCCTATGGCTGCCAGATTGCCGGCGAGGTGAAGGACTTCAAGCCGGAAACCTACTTCAAAAATCCCAAGGATTGTCGCCGCGCTGACCGCTATGTGCAGCTTTCGGTGGCCGCCGCGCGCATGGCATTGGATCATTCGGCGATTGATCCCGAGGCCGTCGATAAATTCCGCACCGGCGTGATGCTCGGCAGTGGCATTGGAGGTCTCGGCACGCTTGAAAACGAGCACAGCAAGATCGTGGAAGGAAAGATCGGCCGCGTCTCGCCCTTCCTGATCCCGATGATGATCGCGAACATTTCCAGCGGAATTTTCTCAATGGAATTTGGATTCGGCGGTCCAAACATGTCGATCGTGACGGCATGTGCGACTTCCAATCACTCGATCGGTGAAGCCTGGCGTATCATGAAGTTCGGCGATGCCGATGTGATGATTGCCGGTGGTGCTGAAGCGAGCATTCTCCCCTGTGGCCTCGCCGGATTCGGCAACATGAAGGCCCTCAGCACCCGCAATGATGACCCGCAGCGGGCGTCACGTCCCTTCGACGTCGACCGTGATGGCTTCGTGATGGGTGAAGGGGCTGGCGTGGTGGTGCTTGAGACGCTTGAGCACGCCCAGAAGCGGGGTGCCAAAATTTACGCGGAACTGATCGGCTACGGCATCAGTGCCGATGCCTACCACCTGACCTCTCCGCATCCGGAAGGTGAGGGCGCAAGCCGTTGCATGGACATGGCCCTTCATCACGGTGGAGTGAATCCGGAAGACGTGCAGTATGTGAATGCCCACGGCACTTCCACGGGGCTCGGTGACGTGTGCGAAACCAAGGCGATCAAGCGGACCTTCAAGGATCACGCGAAGAACGGGCTGCTCGTCAGTTCGACCAAGTCCATGACGGGTCACCTGCTGGGCGCTGCGGGTGGCGTGGAGTTGGCCGCTTGTCTGATGGCCATCCGTGATGGCATCATTCCTCCGACCATCAACCTGGACAACCCGGATCCCGAGTGCGATCTGGACTACGTACCAAAGGTCGCACGCGAAGCGAAGGTCGACATCGCCCTGAGCAACAGCTTCGGCTTCGGAGGTCACAATGCCTCGCTGCTGGTGAAGCGCTTTGCGTAAGCTGAAGGGAAGGGGGGAGTTGGTCGAAGGACCGGCTCTGCTCCCTGCTGTCTGGAGTTCCGGAGGCTCTGTAAGGGAGTGACGGCGAAGGCCGCTTACGGATTCGCGCCAACTGGTCGGCTGCTTCAGTCCGGTAACTAACAGGGCACAAAAAAACGGACACCGTCTCCGGTGTCCGTCGTTTGAAATGGGTAGGCTCGTGAGAGCTTCAGGCTTGGGCAGCAGCGCGGGCAGCAGCGGCTTCTTCAGCCTTGGCTTCCTGACCGGCGCTCACGTAACGCCAACGGACCTTGTGACGCTTCGGCGCGGTGCGCATCTTGCGAATCTTGCGTTGGGTAGGGGATTCGAAAGCACGACGGCGACGCATTTCCTCGAGGATGCCCTCGGTATCCAGCTTGGTCTTCAGGCGTTTCAGGGCACGGTCTACCGGTTCGCCTTTTTTGACGCTTACTCCACGGATATCTTGGTCGCTCATTCTTAGTTCTTTCTACGTTCCTTTTAGGTCGGGCGCGGAGGCTCGTTGGATCGGGCTACCTTGTCAAGGCAGGAATTGGCCCGAATTGGAGGATTTTTCCTTAATTGATGGGGATTTCGCCAACTGGCCTGCCCAACCGCCGATCTCCTGGTCCAGAGATCGGAGAGGGCGACGGCCGGTGAGGCTACGCTTCTCTGCCGCAGCATTGCTTGAACTTCTTCCCGGAGCCACAGGGGCAGTCGGCATTGCGGCCAACCGTATCGATATTGAAGCTTGGTGGACGGCGCTTTGGCAGGTTCAGCTTGAACTGGCCGCTTCCAGGAATCCTCGAAGGATCAATCGCGGCCGAGCTGCCGGAGCTGGCGACGTTCGCCTCCGAGATTTCGGCCTGACCGGCGCTCTGGAGATTTTGCGGTGCGCTATGAAGCTGATTGAGGAACTGCTCAATCTTGGCGGCCGAGCGGAAGAGATTCTGCAGGGCCTCCTGTTCGATGCTGCCCATCAAGGTGACGAAGAGGTTGTAGGCTTCGTTCTTATACTCGATCAGCGGATCCTTCTGACCCTGGGCGCGCAGCGTGATGCCTTCGCGCAGGGCGTCCATGTTGTAAAGGTGGGCCTGCCACTGCTTGTCGATCGCCACCATGATCATCCGGCGCTCCTCGGAATCAAGAATCTCGGGTGGCAGGTCGCGGGTGCGGAGGTCGTAGGTCTCCTTGACTCGGCTAACGAGGAATTCGGAAATCTCTTCGGCCGACTTCTTGGTGACGTCGAGATCTTCCGGGGTGACGCGGATGGGCAGGGTCATGTTGACCCAGTGCATCAGCTCGTTGTAGTCCGGCGATTCTTCATCGCGGTCGTTCAAGAACTCGCCGACCTTTTCGGGGATCACCTTGTCGATGACTTCGTTGACGAGGTCACGCGGGTTTTCCGTGCTGAGGGCTTCGTTGCGGTAGCCGTAAACGACTTCACGCTGCTTGTTCATCACGTCGTCAAACTCAAGCACCCGCTTCCGCCAGGTGTAGTTGCGTTGCTCGACGCGCTTCTGGGCGGTTTCGACGGACTTGTTGAGCCACGAGTGCTCGAGGGCTTCGCCGTCTTCCATGCCGAAGCGCTCCATCATCGAGGTCATGCGGTCGGCCGCGGCGAAGTTCCGCATCAGGTCATCTTCAAACGAGATGTAGAACTGGCTCATGCCCGGGTCACCCTGACGGGCGCAACGACCGCGCAGCTGGCGGTCGACACGGCGTGATTCGTAGCGCTCGGTGCCGATCACGAAGAGGCCTCCGACTTCGGCGACGCCTTCGCCGAGTTTGATATCGGTTCCGCGGCCCGCCATGTTGGTGGAAACGGTGACTCCGCCGCGCTGTCCGGCATTGGAGATGATCTCGGCTTCCTGCATGTGGTACTTGGCGTTCAGCACGTTGTGCGGGATCTTGGCGCGCTTGAGCATGCGCGAAACGGTCTCCGAAGCTTCGACGGATGCGGTGCCGACGAGGACGGGTTGGCCTTTCTTGTGGGCGTCCTCGATCTTGGCGACCACGGCGTTGTATTTCTCGCGGCGGGTCTTGAAGACCTGATCGTTGAGGTCTTCACGCTTGTTCGGCTGATTCGTGGGAATCGGCAGAACGTCGAGCTTGTAGATGTCGGAAAACTCGGCCGCTTCGGTTTCAGCGGTTCCGGTCATGCCGGCGAGCTTTTCGTAAAGACGGAAGTAGTTCTGAATGGTGATCGTCGCGTAGGTCTGCGTCTCCTTCTCGATGGCGACGTTTTCCTTGGCCTCGACCGCCTGGTGAAGGCCGTCCGACCAGCGGCGGCCGGCCATTTCACGTCCGGTGTTTTCGTCAACGATGACGACCTTTCCTTCGGTGACGACGTACTGCACATCCTTTTCGTAGATGCAGTAGGCTTTCAGAAGCTGAGAGATGTTGTGCATCTTTTCAGCCTGATGATCGAGCTTCTCCTGAAGCTTTTCCTTCTTGATCGAGCGCTCTTCGTCCGTGAGTTCGGGGTCGGCGTCGATCTCGGCGTAGAGGGTGCCGAGGTCGGGAAGGACGAAGGATTCCGGCTCGTCGGGTGAGAGGAACAGGCGGCCTGTCTCCATCAGATCGGCGTCGTGTGCTTTTTCGTCGATGGTGAAGTAAAGTTCCTCCTTCAGATCGAAGAGGGCCTTCTTTTGGGCGTCCTGATAGAAGGAGAGCTCGGTTTTCTCCATCAGGCGGCGGACGTCCGGCTCCTGCATCAGGCGCATGAACTGACGGTTGCGCGGCTGACCGAGTTTGACTTTGAAAAGCGCGCGGCCGGCGGCTTCGAGGTCTTCGTCTTCGAGCGCCTTTTTGCCCTCGACGACCAGGTCGTTGCAGAGCGCCGTCTGGCGTTTGACGAGCTGCTCGACGAGTGGCTTGTAGCGATCGAACTGGTGGCTGGAGACGGTCGATGGACCGGAAATGATCAGCGGCGTCCGGGCTTCATCGATGAGGATGGAGTCGACCTCGTCGATCACGGCGAAGTAGTGCCCGTGCTGGACCTGATCCTCTTTCGAGGAGGCCATGCCATTGTCCCGGAGGTAATCGAAACCGAACTCCGAGTTGGTGCCATAGGTGATGTCGCACTGGTACTGTTCGCGGCGTTCCCAAGGGGGCATCTGGTTCTGAATGCAGCCGACGGTGAGACCGAGGTACTTATAGAGGGCTCCCATCCATTCGGAGTCACGACGCGCGAGGTAGTCGTTGACGGTGACGATGTGAACGCCGAGGCCGGTGAGGGCGTTGAGATAGACGGGCAGGGTGGCGACGAGGGTCTTTCCTTCACCGGTCTGCATTTCCGCGATCATGCCCTTGTGGAGGGCGATGCCACCGACGAGCTGGACGTCGAAGTGGACCATTTCCCAGGCGAGTTCGTGGTCATTGACCATGATCTTGGATCCGCACATCCGGCGTGCGGCGTTTTTCACCACCGCGTAGGCTTCGGGGAGGATCTGATCGAGGTAGCGGGCGCGGGCCTGACGGAATTCCGGTTCGACTTCGCGGAAGGCGGTCTTTGCCGCTTCGATCGAATCGACCTTGGCCTCAACGGATGCGGGCAGCTGTGGAAATTCTTCGCGGAGGGAGGCGATGCGGGCTTCGACAATTTTGGCCGTTTCCTCCAGGTCGGCCGCATCCATGCGCTCAAGGGCGGGCTTGGCCGGGGCATCGAGGTCGTGATAGCGGGCGAGGTGGGTTTTCCACTTCTCGGTGAATTCGAGGAGCTTTCCCTCGGACTCCTGCTGGAGCGCTTCTTCAATCTCCTTGATGCGCTCTACGGTTGGCTTGATTCGGCGCAATTCGCGTTGGTTCTTTGAGCCAACGATTTTCTGAAGGATCCACTTGATCATGTGAGAAATTGTTTTGAGAGGCTTGATATCAGCCGCTGAGGCGGACGCCATACACCGTCATTGCCCCCGGCGCAAGTGGCACGGTGCGAAGGTTTCCGCGGATTTTGTAAAGGCATGAACAGGCGGCTCAAGACCGCCTGCTCCCTCTCCCCACCGCAACAAGCGATGGGGAACGTGGTGGCGCGGGGGGAAATGCGCCACTTTGATCAGATCGACATGGCATTGAAGCCACCATCGACGACGATTTCGGTGCCGGTGATGAAGCCACCCGCGGCATTCGAGGCGAGCAGCAAGGTCGCGCCGATCAGTTCTTCGGGGTTGCCGAAGCGGCTGGCCGGGGTGTGACGCATGATTTCCAGCACGCGCGACTCGTCCAGCACGGCTCGGTTCTGCTCGGCGGGGAAGAAGCCGGGGACCAGGGTGTTGACGCGGATATCGCGGTCTGCCCACTCGCGGGCGAGGTTGCGGGTGAGGTTGTGGACGGCAGCCTTGCTGGCCGAGTAGGAAAATACCCGCGAGAGAGGATTCAGTCCGGAAATCGAGCCGAGGTTGATGATGGATCCAGGGATCTCGCGGCTGAGGAAATGGTTGGCGAAAATCTGGCAGGCACGAAGGGTACCGACGAGGTTGACGTCGAGGATGCGCAGAAACTCTTCGTCGGTGATCTCGAGAGCTGGGGTGGGCGAATTGACGCCGGCACCATTGACGAGGATGTCGACTTGGCCGGATTTCTCGACCACCTGGTTGAGAAGCTCGTTGAGGGAGTCGCGGTCGGTGGTTTCGGCACGCACGAAGTAAGCGGTTCCGCCGGCATCCTCGATTTCTGCGATGCGGTTCTCGGCTTTCTCGATGGAGCGGCCGACGATGACGACTTCAGCCCCCGCCTTGGCAAGGCCGACACCCATGGTGCCGCAGAGCTCGCCGGTGCCACCGATCACGACGGCGGTCTTCCCTTCGAGGCTGAACATTTTCTTAAAGTAATTTGCGCTTGGCATGGGCGGAGATTTGGCGGCGGGCGTAGAGGTTGCAAGTGGGAAACGTGGCAAGTCACCAATGGATCTTCGTGTTTGCTGACTTTCCATCCCCGAAGGCATCGGCAGGAGGCGATTCATGTGGGTGATCAGGAGAACCGCCGAATGATGTCTCCCGCTTGGGAAATGTAGCTGCCGCCGAAAAGCAGCGCGTGGTTGAGAAGATGGTAGAGATTGTAGATCTCGTCGAGAGATGGGTCGTCGAAGGCGGAATGGCTCCGATACGCGTGATAGAATTGCGGACCGAATCCACCGAAAAGTCTGGTCATGGCGAGATCGCAGGCAGCGTGGCCGAAATAGCAGGCGGGGTCGAAGATGACCGGCGTGCCCTGCTTGAGAAATGCCCGGTTTCCGCTCCACAGGTCGCCGTGAAGCAGGGAGGCCTTCGGACTCTGAGGTAAGAGCTCCGCAAGGCGCTCAAGAAAGCGGTCCGCCCGCTGGAAAGAAATGCCCTTCGCTTCAAGAGCCGAAAGTATGGGCAGGATCCGCTGGTCGCGAAAAAAATCGGTCCACGAACGGGTGTGCTGGTTGGACTGTGGGCTGGCACCAATGAAATTGTCTGATGGGAAGCCGAAGTCGGTGTGTTGGTGATGATGAAGCGCTGCCAGTTGTTCTCCGAGACGGGCCTCGTTTCCCGTCGGCTGCAGGTCGAGATATTCGAGAACGAGGTAGGCAGAATCCTGCGTCTGCCCTCGGGAAATCAATTCGGGGACGCGAATGGAGCCCGTAAGCCGGAGCGCAGCGAGGCAGTCTGCTTCCGCCTGGAATACCCGCTCGTAGCTGACCGAGTTCGTCTTGATGAAGTAGGGGCCCCATTTCCAGGCGCGATGAATGCAGCCGCCACCCAGCGGAACAGGACAGCTGTCCGGAGCCGAAGGAAGATTTGCGACGATGGATTTCAGCTCAGACGGAATTTGCATACGAAAGGGGAAATGATGCGTGATCTTACGCGGAAATGGCGGGGCTTCCAGTCTGCCTCGATCGTGAATTCGATTCATCATTAACCGAATTCACCGGGCTGGTCCGATGGGGCATGATGCGTGCTTGTGGATGCATCGAGGATGGAGACGACTTTTTCAGATGCTGGATTATCAAGAGAAGGGCGGGCTCGGCAGGCTGCGATGAAACTGATAGAGCCTCATTTTTCCGCGGGTTTTGTTCCCTCGCTCGAAGTGCTGCCTTTCCTGGGGTGGGCGACAGGGCGCGGAGTGAAGCCGCAATCCTGTCCGGGCTATGGCAACCTGGTGAGATCGCTTCTAACAGGCGACCTGCAGATGGGTCTTCTGCCCTGGGAACTCTTCGTGACCGAACTCCTTTCGCTGCCGGGGCAAACCCGCAACTGGAAGGTTCCTGTGGTTTTGAAAGCCTGCCCGATGGAGCTGGCGCTTAGCCGTTCGGCGTGGAAACAGGTGACGGCTTCGAAGCGCCGTGCTCGCCCTGCGGGGAGTCTTCAGTTGTCCTTTGGAGTGGAGGCCCGCCACAGTTTTACCAAGCAACAGATTCTGTCGTGGATCGATGGCCTGAAGATGTCGAGCATGGGCGCTCCGGTGTTCAAGGTTCTGCCGATGCACCTGATGATCAAGGCGCTTAGTTTGGGGGAAGTGGATGGAGTGCTCGCCCCAAGTCCGTGGGGTCTTCAGGCGGAGCTGGATGGGGTGGGGAAGGTGGATCCGGATTTCAACGTCGGGGAGCATGCCCAGCATCTCGTGCTGGTGTGCAGCGAAGAAGTCTCTGGCCCTCTCAGGGAGCTGCCGGGGAATCTCGCGGCAGAAATCCGAGCAGGGCGGGTTCTGAATTCGGACTCGGAGTCCTTTCAATGGTGGTCGGCAAAACTTGCCGAAGGGGGAAGCCCCGGGCTGTCCCAGGAGCTCTTCGAACTCGCTCTTCGTCGCTACCCGATCGATCAACTCCCCGATGAGTTCGGGCCGGATGGGCAATGGTTTGAAGAACAACTCGGGAGTTTGGTCAGACGACGGTCGATCGCCATGGAACCGGCATCAATCGCGGAGATCGCGAAGGCGCTGGCGTTCTGATCGGGCCGCCTGAGCTCCGTGGATGTCAGGAACTTTCGCCCGACAATTCGATGAAACTCAGGAATGCCTCGGCCGCCCAGGATAGCTGGGTTTGGCCGGGCCAGAATGCCGAGCACTGAACGTCGATGGGAGGCCACGCGCCATTGAGTTGATGCAATTGCCTGGCGTCGGGAGACGGATTGAAGGGTTCGGAACAGAGCACGGCGATACCCAGCCCCATGCGTGCGAACTCGCGCACGCTCTCCAAACTCGGAATCACCCAAAGACGACTGGCGTGAAACTTCTCAAGAAGCCCGGACGATTTCAGCAAGGCAAGGACACTCTCATCCGGAATGAGCAGAACCTGCCCGGAGAGTTCACTGGCCTGCAGTCGTTTCGTCCGGGCCAGGCGATGGAAGGGGGCGACATGGAGCTGAATCTCGGATCGGAACAGAATTCTCCGCACCGGATCTGCGGGCAGCTCATTCCAGATCCCCAGATTCAAATCGGTCGTTCGATTTCTCAAGGCGTGCTCTGCGTCTTCTAATCGTGGAAGAAACTCGGTTTCAAATGCGAAGGACGGGAAGCATTCAAAAAAGTCAGGAACAACGCGGGGCAGCAGGCTCGTCGAAAGGAACTCAGGAATGCCAACACGCAGTTGGCGGGATTCCTCGTCGATCGATGCCAGCTCGTTGTGGATTTCGAATGCTCTCGCCAGCATCTCTTCCGCGATGGGCATCAGGCGGATCCCGGCTCTGCTGAGGGTCACGCGCGGGCCATGGCGCTGGAAGAGGACGCAGCCCAGCTCTTCTTCAAGGCCCCTGATCGCATGACTGACGGCGGAGGGGGTCAGGTGAAGCTGGTGGGCGGATGCGGCGAAGCTCAGATGCTTGGCGGACGAAATGAAGACCTGAAGCCGCCGCAGATCAATGGGAGGGCGATCCGTTGGCGGGTTGGCTTGTGAGGTGGACGGCTTCATGAGGTGCTTGGACCACCGGTAGCACAAAGCATGCAGGCTTGGTGCGGAACTCTGCTGGGCGCGGAATGAAGGCGAGCGAACGACGGAGTATTTCAAAGTTAATTCAATTCAGCTTCGAACTTGGCCCGATCAAGGACGGCGGCACCCGCGTTGCTCTACGGGCTTCGACACGTCGCTCATCGAAGCATCGAGTGAACGGCCTGATCAAGAAATCGACGGAACCGTCAAGCAAAGGGAAACGTCTCAGAAACAAGCAACGATATGAAAGTAACTAAAACAATGATGGGCATTCTGCGCCAGGGAGTCGTTCCGACTTTCGCGCTGGCGCTCGCTAGCACGGCCTTGGCCGAAACACCCCCGACATCGGAGGTGAACACCACTGGACTGGCTGTGACAGATACTACGGTTACCGTAGGTCAGCTGCACTCGGCTACCGGCACCATGGCGATCAGCGAAACCGGATCGATTCAGGCCGAGCAGCTGGCGATTGATCAGATCAACGAGATGGGAGGTGTTCTCGGCCGGAAGATCGAGGTGATCAAGGAGGATGGCGCGAGTGACTGGCCAACCTTTGCCGAAAAGGCGAAGAAGCTGCTGGTCAATGACAAGGTGGGAACCGTTTTCGGTTGCTGGACATCGGCGTCCCGCAAAGCCGTTCTGCCAATCTTCGAGAAGGAGAACGGGATGCTCTATTATCCGACCTTCTACGAGGGTCTCGAGCAGTCCAAGAACGTGATCTACACCGGCCAGGAAGCGACCCAGCAGATCATTGCGGGCCTTGACTGGATCGCGAAGGAGAAGTCCGCGAAAACCTTCTACTTGATCGGATCGGACTACATCTGGCCAAGAACCTCCAACAAGATTGCCCGCAAGCACATCGAGAACGTCCTCGGTGGCAAGGTCGTCGGTGAAGAGTACTACGCACTGGGACACACCCAGTTCGGCTCGCTGATCAACAAGATCAAGTTGAAGAAGCCGGACGTCATCTACGCGATTGTCGTAGGTGGTTCCAATGTCTCCTTCTACAAGCAGCTCAAGGCTGCCGGGATCACCAGCGCGAAGCAGACCCTGCTCACCATTTCGGTGACCGAGGATGAGGTGCTTGGAATCGGTGGAGAGAACCTTGTCGGTTTCTACTCGGCCATGAAGTACTTCCAGAGCCTTGATAACGAAAACAACAAGGCGTTCGTGAAGGCCTTCAAGGCGAAGTACGGCGAGAACTCGGTGATCGGTGATGTGACTCAGGCCGCCTATCTCGGCCCCTGGTTGTGGAAGGCTGCCGTTGAAAAGGCCGGAAGCTTCGATGTCGACAAGATCGCGGCGGCATCACCCGGTATCGAGCTCAAGACGGCTCCTGAGGGTTACGTGAAGATCGATCCCAACCACCACCTTTGGAGCAAGCTGCGGATCGGTCAGTGGGGCGCCGACGGTCAGGCGAAGGTTCTCTATGAGTCCGAGCTGATCAAGCCGAACCCGTTTCCGGAAGGCTACCAGTAAACGCTTATTCGACCCCGCCACGGGGTTTCCAATTCCGGGGTCGGGGCTGTTGCCCCGACCCCCCATCCAAGGAAAAAGCCCAACCGTTTTTCTAGCAACCTCACCCTAATCATCCAACCACAGGATCGCCATGTTCAGTGAATATACCAACGAAGAGCTTCAGAGTATCTTCATCATGCAGGGCTTCTCCGGCCTCAGTCTTTTCAGCGTCTTGCTTCTCATGGGCCTGGGACTGGCTCTCATCTTCGGGCAAATGGGAGTGATCAATATGGCCCACGGTGAATTCATGGCCTTGGGAGCCTACACCGTTTACCTTTGCTCGAACCTGACGGAGAAATTCGCTCCCGAGTTCGCCCCCTACTATTTCGTCTGTGCCATCATCATCGCCTTCTTCGTCGCGGCCCTGTTAGGCGCACTGGTCGAGTGGTTGATGATCCGGCACTTGTATCACCGACCTCTGGACACCTTGCTGGCGACCTGGGGCCTGAGTCTCGTGCTTCAGCAAACCTATCGGACCATCTTCGGTGCCAGAGAGGTTTCCCCAACCCTTCCGGACTGGTTGATGGGCTCATTCAGCTTCAGCGAGGACCTGGATATTCCGATCAATGGTGTGTTCGTCCTCGGCCTATCAATCGTGGTGACAGGCTCTTTGATCGTATTCCTCTACCGGTCGAACTTCGGATTGCGCCTGCGGGCGACCGTTCAGAACCGCAAGATGAGTGGAGCGGTCGGAATCAATACGGCCCGAGTGGACCGGCTTGCCTTCGCCGTCGGATGTGGAATCGCAGGGATCGCCGGTGCGGCCTTCACCACCATCGGTTCGACCGGCCCGGATAGCGGAAGCCGCTACATTGTGGATGCCTTCCTGGTGGTTGTCGGAGGTGGTGCCGCAAGTCTTTTCGGAACCATCGCCTCGGCCTTCGGTATCGCTCAAGCCCAGTCGATCCTCGAGTTCTTCCTCGATGGAACGAAGGGCAAGGTCGCGACACTGCTGGTCATCGTCATCGGCCTGATGATCCGCCCCCAGGGATTGTTCCCGAGCAAGGTTCGCGGGCATTAGGCAAGAACGGCCACTCACTCTCACCTGATATCAATCATGTCACGTTTCATTCAAACGATCTTCAAGACCAAAGGGGAAGCGATCGGATTCGCCCTCTTCCTCATCGTGGTATTCATCATCTTCCCCCTGTTCATGCCGGTGTTCCGTCTGAACCTGGTGGGCAAGTATCTCTCATTCGGATTTGTCGCCATCGGCCTGGTGCTCCTTTGGGGGCGCTGCGGGATCCTGAGCCTCGGGCAAGGGGTGTTCTTCGGCCTCGGTGGCTACTGCATGGCGATGTTTCTCAAACTCGAGGCATCCGATCCGGAGACCACGTCGATTCAGTCGACCCCCGGAATTCCCGACTTCATGGACTGGAACCAGTTGACCGAATTGCCGGGATTCTGGGAGCCCTTCAAAAGTCTGCCATTTACGATCGTGGCGATATTCGTCGTGCCCGCGGTGGTGGCCTATTTCATCGGATGGGCGATGTTTCGGAGACGTGTCGGTGGCGTCTACTTCGCCATCATCACCCAGGCTCTGGCGCTGATCTTCTCCTTGGGAATCGATGGCAATCAAGGCTACACCGGTGGCCGGAACGGGATTACCGATCTTCGCACCCTGTTAGGCTGGGATATCCGCAGTGAAGGGGCGCAGCAGACCCTGTATTTCCTTTGTGCGACACTGCTGTTCATTGTCGCGATTGGTGCGAAGTACATCATCAATACGCGCTTGGGTCGGGTGCTGGTCGCGATTCGCGATCGCGAGGACCGGGTCCGCTTTTCCGGTTACGATGTGGCGATGATCCGCGCCTTCGTCTTCGCATTCGCCGCCATGCTGAGTGGTCTGGGAGGAGCCCTGTTTGTTCTCCAGGTCGGCTTCATGTCTCCATCGATCATCGGCATCATTCCCTCGATTGAAATGGTGATCTTTACGGCAGTCGGCGGCCGACTTTCGGTCTTGGGCGCGATCCTGGGCTGTCTGGTGGTCAACTGGGGGAAGACGACCTTCTCTGAAGCCTATCCCGACCTCTGGCTCTATCTCATGGGGGGAACCTTCATTGCCGTGGTCATGTTCTTCCCGAACGGACTGGTTGGCCTGATGGAGAAGTTCCCGGTTCTCGGAAACAAGCTGTCCGCATTCGCCAAGAGCCGCAGCAAGGAGAAATCACCAACCGCTCCATCGGAGCCCCTTCATGATGAACATTAAGAACGAGACAGTGCTTGAGATTGAGGACCTTGGAGTTTCATTCGATGGCTTCAAGGCAGTCGATGGGTTCAATTTCTATCTGACCCGAAACCATGTGCACGTGATCATCGGGCCGAATGGGGCCGGCAAAACAACGGTTCTGGATTTGATCTGCGGAAAGACCCGGGCGACGAGCGGCAGCATCAAGTTCCGCAACAAGGAGATCCGGGGAAAGCGCGAGTATCGAATCGTGCGCGAAGGGATCGGCAGGAAGTTCCAGAACCCATCGATCTACGAGAACCTGACCGTCTTCGAAAACCTCGAAATCTCCCATCCGGCCGGACGCGGGGTCATCGGGTGCCTCCTTTTCCGCCGCACTCCGGAGATTCTTGAACGTTGTCGTAGTGTCGCCGAGGAGATCGGCCTGCTGGAGCTCATGGACACAGAAGCGGGCATTCTGAGTCACGGTCAGAAACAGTGGCTCGAGATCGGGATGCTGCTGATGCAGGAACCCGAGATCATCATGCTCGACGAACCGGTCGCAGGCATGAGCGTTAAGGAACGGGCCGCCACCGCCGAGTTGATCCGGAAAATTTCGATGAATCGCTCAGTGATGGTGATCGAGCACGACATGGAGTTTGTGCGGGAGATCGCCGACCGCGTCACCGTGATGCATCTCGGGAAGATTCTCGCGGAAGGCTCGATGGATGCCGTCAGCAACGATCCCAAGGTTATCGAGGTCTACATCGGTCACTGAAAACTATTATTATGATTACAGTAGAAAATCTCGAGGTGGCTTATGGCCAGAGTGTGGTGATTCCCGATATCAGCTTCAGTGCCGAGAAAGGGGAGATCCTCGGAATCGTAGGGAGGAACGGGATGGGGAAGACGACGCTCTTCCGGGCGCTGATTGGAATGATTCCTGCAAAGAGCGGTGAGATCACGGTCGACGGCAAGAAGATCACGAAGCAGCCCTCGTTCAAGCGGGTTGCCAACGGCGTGGCATTCGTTCCCCAGGGGCGGATGATCTTTCCCTACCTGAGTGTCTACGAGAATCTGATCTCCGGCGTGAGAGGTCGACCTAACAGAACGGACGTGGAAGAGATCTATGCGCTCTTTCCCGTGCTTCAGGAAATGCGGAACCGCAAAGGCGGAAACCTCTCCGGAGGCCAGCAGCAGCAGTTGGCGATCGGTCGCGCCCTGATGACCAAGCCGAGCGTATTGCTTCTCGATGAGCCGACCGAAGGAATCCAGCCATCCATCATCAAGGATATTTCCAGGAGCCTGCGCGAGATTCGTGACCTGAAGAAGCTGACGATTGTCGTCAGCGAGCAGGTGCTGAGCTTCGTCCTCGATACCTGCGACAGCCTGACCGTGATCGATAAAGGCAAGCTGACCCGGCGTGACCGACGCGAGGATGTCGATGCCGATAAGATCAAGGCCATGCTCGCCGTTTGAACCAACTTTCCCAAATACAGCAGAAAACAACGAACGATGAAAACACTGATTAAAGTAGACTTGGACGCGACTCCCGAATCCCATGATTGCCTGCACAACCGCTGGCACCCCGATATTCCCATGGTTGCGATGGTGAAGCCGGGTGATGAGTTTCGCGTTGAGTGCATCGACTGGACCGGGGGACAGATCAAGAACGATGACAATGCCAAGGACATCGATGAAGTGGATCTGACGAAGGTGCACTACCTTAGCGGACCGATCGGTGTCGAAGGAGCTGAGCCGGGTGACCTGCTGGTGGTGGATATTCTCGATGTTGGAGTTTTGGAGGAAAGTAACTGGGGATTCACCGGGCTGTTTGCCAAAACGAACGGTGGAGGGTTTCTAACGGACCACTATCCTGATGCGAGAAAGGCATGTTGGGATTTTCATGGAATCTATACCTCGTCCCGACACATCCCCAACGTCGAGTTTGCGGGAGTGATGCACCCGGGATTGATCGGCTGCCTCCCTTCGAGGGAGTTGCTGGATGACTGGAACAAGCGCGAGAAGGAGTTGTTTGATACCGAGCCGGATCGGGTTCCACCACTGTGCAACCTTCCTTCGTCGCCAACCGCCCACATGGGACGGATGAAGGGCGATGAGCGGGACAAGGCTGCCGCTGAGGGCGCGCGAACGGTCCCGCCTCGGGAGCATGGCGGAAACTGCGACATCAAGAACCTGACCAAGGGATCAAAGGTCTATTTTCCTGTCTATGTGAAGGACGGTGGCCTATCGATGGGAGACATCCACTTCAGTCAGGGCGACGGGGAGATTACCTTCTGTGGTGCGATCGAGATGGCCGGCTACCTCGACATCCGTGTCAGCCTCATCAAGAAGGGTGTGGAGAAGTACGCCATTCGGAATCCACTTTTCCTGCCAAGTCCACTGACGCCGGAGTACAAGCGCCACATCATCTTCGAAGGAATCTCCGTGGACGAGACGGGAAAGCAGCACTATCTCGACCCGTTCGTTTCCTACAAGATGGCCTGCTTGAACGCGATCGAATACATGAAGAAGTTCGGCTACACCGGCGAACAGGCCTATGCAATCCTGGGCACGGCTCCGGTCGAGGGGCATATCAGCGGAATTGTCGATGTTCCAAATGCCTGTGCGACCTTGTGGCTTCCGAGTGAGATCTTCGATTTCGATATTTTACCGGGAGCCGACGGACCATCCAAACTCGTGAAGCCGGGCTACGATCTGGCCAAGGTTCTCTAACAACTACGCCCGAGTATCATGCCACTTTATGATTACAGCTGTGAGGACTGCGGGGATTTCACCTGCTTCAAGTCGATGGAGCAGAGGAATGACTCGGTAGCTTGTCCGATGTGTGAGCGTCCTGCGAGACGTTTGATCCTCGCGCCGAATCTGGCGATGATGAACCCCTTGGTCCGCAAGGCTTCGGCGATCAATGAAAAGAGTCGTCACGAACCACGGGTGCGGGAGTCCCACTCCTGCGGTTCAGGCTGCGGATGTGGAACAAAAATCCGCCCGAACCGGACCAGGGAAACGAAACTCGGCAAGCTGGCCAGCCAGAAGGCCAGCGCCAGACCGTGGATGCTCGGGCATTGAGAGACGCTGCGACTCTCGTCATCAGAGCATGTCTCTGGTGACGAGGTAGCTGGCGGCGCAGCGGGGGCACTGGATGGTGATCTGGTCGGCTCCCTCAAAGAGTTCCTCTGGCTTCTCACGCCAACCGCCGAGGACGGGGAGGATCTTATCGAGGTTGCAGCCGCAGTTGAATCGGAATTTGCGGGTCTCAAGCACCTTGGTCTCCTCGTCCTTTTCCAGACGGGCGACGGCTTCGACATCGAGTCCGGCGAACCATTCTTCGTCGAAGTCCGGTTGGGCGACGATCAGGACGAAGACTTCGTCATCGAGGCGGAACGCGCGGGCGGGGCGTTGTTCGGACTGGGTGTAGTACTGCTCGACCCAGTGAAGGGGATCGCGGTCGTCGACTTCGAGGGTGGACATTCGCGGCTCGGGCAATTTTTCCGAGATGGTCTGGGCGTAGAAGAAGTTCCGGTCGGGCTCGCGGACACCTTCGGTGAAAAGTCGGCCGACGATGTTTTCCTCAAGCGACGACGCGGAGGCGAAGATGTTCACGCGCGGGGCGCGGAGATTGATCGTCCAGGCAATGGTCTCGGCCCACGGGCGCGCAACGGCGTGGAGGGTGAGCATCGCGAGGGTGTCCTTGAGCATCTGATCGAGCTCGCCGGAGTGGCGGATCTTCTGCTGCATCAGGTGCAGGTAGTGATCGGTGTAGATCGGTGTGAATTGGGCGCGGACGGCCAGCACGTTGCGGTGGCGGACGAAGATGGATTCGACTTTGGTGAATTCTTCGACGGAAATTTGCTCGGACACAGGAAGAGGGAAAACTTTAAATCCGAAACTTCAAACTCCAAAAAATTCGGTCGGGGATCGGAACGCTCGGCACCGGATTAGAAGAGCTCTTGGTTCTCCGGGGCTTCGAGGCGTTCTCGGGCGACGGTGAGGTAGTGGTCGTCGAGTTCGATGCCGGTGAAATGGGCAATCTTTTGGCGCTTGGCGGCGAGCGCGGAGGTCCCAATGCCGAGAAAGGGATCGAGCAGGCGGGTGTCGCGGCCTTTGCCGTGGAGGTGGATGCACTGCTCGACGAGGCCAATCGGAAAAGTCGCGGGGTGGGGGCGATCCTTGTCGCGGGACTTGATGGTGTCGTAGGGGATGAACCAGGTGTTGCCACGGCAACGCTTGTCCACGCCACCGGTGTGGCCCCAGCGCGCGATGTTCGACTTGTCCTGATAGGGGACCCCGGCACCACGCCGGTCGAGGGGGACATTGCCGGTTTTTGTCAGGTGAAAGACATACTCGTGGCAGTCGTTGACGTAGCGCTTCGAGTTGATCGGCTTGAAATGCCCGGCACTGATTTGTTCACCCTTGCGCGTCTCGATGGTGATCGACTTGATCCAGTGGAAAGTGTTCTGGAGGACGAAGAACTCTTCGGTCAGGGCGAGAAGGACCTGGTGGGGAAAAAGCGGGTTGGAAGGGGCGGCACCGACGTTGAGAAAGAAGGATCCGTCGTCTGTTAGAAGGCGTTTGATTTCGGCGGACCAGGCGCGGCACCAGTCGAGGAAATCGGAGCGGCTGGCGGTGTCGTCGAAGGACCGGTAGTTGATGCCGAGGTTGTAGGGCGGCGAGGTGACGACGAGGTCGTGGGAGGCTACGTCGAGAGTGGGAAGGACTTTAAGGCAGTCGCCGTGGAGAAGGGAAGTTGTGGGCATTCGAGTCTTTTCGAATTGGGCAGGTCGCAATTCAGCCCTGAAACGATCCAAAGTTTGGCCATGGTCCGATTTGGCTTCCTTCGTTCCTCTTGAAATCAGCAGCGATTTCATCGTCGGTCATGTTTGCACGGCAACGGGTTGCGGCATCTCCACGGACCCATGCCTCGTAGACTCCGAGATCCACGTGGGGATCTGGTGGATGGTCGGAGAGGTCCGGTAGGTTGAGTTCGATGATTTTCATTAGGGATTTCGAATCATGTCGAAAGTCTGAGGGGTAGCGTAGCGCTCGCACATGAGCCTAAGTTGTTCGTCGTTTACCACGGCAGGATTATTACGCAGAAGCTTTCTGATATCAAGGAGGTCCTTGTAGCCCCGATCTTCATTGTCTCTGAGTGCATACAGCTTCATGGCGAGAAGGGAGGTGAATCCGAGCATTGGGACTGGCAATGGAGGCGAGGAATGAGTCGAAGTCTCTGACATCGCCTCAAAAGTTGGGTCATCGACCCAGATGAGATCGGTAAATGGAATCGAGGGGTCGCGGGCGTGCTTGAACCGGGAAGCCATACCATCAGATCCCTTCTCAAATCCCAGTTCGGACATCAGCTTGCACGCTTTCTCGTAGTTGGAACGCTGGCAAATCCAGTCGACGTCGAGGGTGGTTCGAGAGTATCCGTGAAAGCAGACGGCCCATCCTCCTGCCAAAAGCAGCGGGATGTTTTCACTTTCGAAGCGAGTGCAAAGTGAATGGGCGAATTCGGGAAGGTAACGTTTGATCTCCATAACTGGTTTGCGCTTCGCGGTGAGGTTGATGCGGGCCGATGCCCGACGCTCCTACTGGAGCTTGCTCTGCAAAATCTCCGTCACCTGCTTCGGGTTGGCTTTGCCTTTGGAGAGCTTCATGACCTGGCCAGTGAGGTAGTTGATGAGCTTTTCGTTGCCGGCTTTGATCTCGGCGACTTGTTTCGGGTTGGCTTCGATGGCCTGGTCGCAGAAGGCTTCAAGCTCGCCGGCGTCGGCAGGCTCGAAGCCCATTTCCTTGGCGACGGCAGCAGGATCTTTCTCCGGAGATTCGAGAAGCACGAGCAGGACTTCCTTGGCTTGGTTGAGGGCAAGTTGACCGGACTCGACGAGTTCGAGGAGTTGGCCGGTCTTCTCGGCGGAAAGCGGGGCGTCGGCGATGGCAATGGAGCGCTCGTTGAGGAGTCCGAGGAGGGTGTTGAGCAGGAAGTTCGCGGCCTTTTTTCCGGGGAGCTTCGGGTTGGCGGCGAGCGCTTCGAAGTATTCGGCGAGGGGAAGGTCAGAGGAGAGGACGGCAGCGTCATAGGTAGTGACGCCGAACTCGGCTTCGTAGCGGGCGGCGCGATCGTGCGGCCGCTCTGTTAGAAGCGGGCGGACTTTTTCGAGGATCGGCGCGGTGCGGATCGGAAGAAGGTCCGGGCAGGAAAAGTAGCGGTAATCGTGGGCGTCCTCCTTGGTGCGGAGGAGCTGGGATTCCCCACGATCGTCGTCCCATCGGCGGGTCGACTGAACCTGCTCGATTCCCTGATCGAGGTCTTCGGATTGGCGCTCGATTTCATAGTCGATGGCGCGACGGACGGCAGAGATCGAGTTGAGGTTCTTCAGTTCGATGCGGTTGCCGAGCGGGTCGCTCTCGTTCTTGCGAATGGAGATGTTCACGTCGCAACGGAGTTGGCCTTTTTCCATGTCGGCATCGGAAATGCCACCTTGGCGGAGGATCATCTGGAGGCTGTTGAGGAAGGAAAAGGCTTCGGCGGAGGTCTCGATGTCGGGCTCGGTGACGATCTCCATCAATGGAGTGCCGGCGCGGTTGAAGTCGATGATCGAGGAACTCCCCAGGTGCGTGGACTTGGCGACGTCTTCCTCGAGGTGGATGCGGTTGAGACGGACCTTCAAGCCGGGGCGCGGGATGTTTTTCCGCACATCGGTGGGGTAGCAGTGATCGTAGAGGGGGACTTCGCCGCCGAGGCAGAGGGGCAGATCCATCTGGGTGGTCTGGTAGTCCTTCGGCATGTCCGGATAGAAATAGTTCTTCCGATCCCATTTAGAAATTTCCGGCGACGAGCAGTCGATGAGCAGTCCGGCGAGCAGCGTCTTCTCGATGGCGTGGCGGTTGAGAACAGGCAGGGCGCCGGGCAGACCGAGGCAGACGGGACAGGTGTGGGTGTTCGGTTCATCGGCGAAGGAGGTGCGGCAGGAACAGAACATCTTGGTTTCTGTTTTCGCCTGGCAGTGGACTTCGAGGCCGATGGTGACGAGGTAGATGGAAGGCATTTGAGACTGGAAATTGGATAATTTGGGAGTGACTACAAGTCGAGATCCTGAAGGACCTCGCGGAGGTTGTCGTTTTCGAGCATTCTGTCGAGTCGTGGGTCGCGAAGGATATCGGAGTAGCGGCCATCGCGGGCGAGTTGGCGGAGCTCCGGGTCGCTGAGAATGAGGGCTTTCATCTCTGGCTCCTCGAGCACGGCGACGGCCTTGGGGGCGGGGTCGTCGGCAGAGGAAATGAGCTTTGCCAGTGTCAGCCGCAGCTCGCTGGTGAGGGGGTCGACTTTGGAAAACCAGTCGGAGGGGATGGCCGCTTCGATGTCATTCTTGAGCTTGGCAAGGTAGGCGGTCTGCTTCGAGACGGGCTCCTTGGCGAGATTTTCAGCGTAGGTTTTGACCTCGGCCACGGAGCCGGCGTGGCGAAGCAGCGTGGCCCCAGCGAACCAGATGAGGCAGGTGGGGATCAGACTGAGAAACAGGGTGATGACCCAGCGGATCGGAGAACGTCGGTTCTTTTCGGCAATTTCCGCGTTGGGCTCTCCGAGCGGACGGGCCACGAAGCGACCGATGGCGCGCAAGAGAAAAAATGATGCGAGAAAGGTGAGCAGCGGCAGGGCGATGGGAAACCATGAGGGCTCCTGTTTGAACCACTGCAGAGCAAGGGAGTGGGCGTGCTGCCAGGCGTAGAAGGAGGCGAGCCCCGCAAGGCAGAGGATGGTGGTGCCCCAGAGGATTCGCAGCAGACCACGCAGCACGGCCAGACTGGCGATCGCGCCGAAAATCAACAGAGCCGCCGTTCCCAGACTGAATTCAGGAATGCTGTCGAGATTCAGGGCGGAAAGAATCGAACTCATGAAATCGGTGATCTATCTGGTGCCGAACAAACTCAGGGCAGCGGGGAAAGGGCTGGGAATCAAGCCTCAGCGATAGGGGGCTCGGCTGGTAGTAACTCGTCCCGGTGATTTAAACACTGCCACACTGACCCCGCTGACGGAGGAGGTGATCACAAATGACGAGCGCGGCCATGGCGTCGACCATGGGGACGGCACGTGGAAGCACACAGGCATCGTGGCGCCCGCGACCCTTCAGTTCGGTATTTTCGCCGGAGGATGTGACGGTTTCCTGCGAGGTCATGATGGTCGCGGTTGGCTTGAAGCCGACACGGAAAACGATGTTCTCACCGTTGGAGATGCCTCCCTGAATGCCGCCGGAGCGGTTCGACGTGGTGCGGACCTTGCCATCGACCATGCGGAAGGGATCGTTGTGTTCGCGGCCGGTCATGCGGGTGCCGGCGAAACCTGATCCAATTTCAAATCCCTTGGTGGCTGGGAGCGACATGACGGCTTTGGCGAGTTCCGCTTCAAGTTTGTCGAAAACAGGCTCGCCCAGTCCGGGCGGGCAATTGCGGACCACGCATTCCACCGTGCCACCAATCGAGTTGCCGTCATTGCGAACCTCCTTGATGCGCTCGATCATTTTTTCGGCGGCCAGCGGGTCAGCGGTGCGGACGATGTTGGATTCGATGTCGGCAAGGGTGACGGTCGAAGGATCCACCTCGGCTTCAAGGTCGTGGATGGACTTCACCCAGGCGAGGATCTCGAGATCGGGGCAAAGGGACGCGATGACTTTCTTGGCGACGGCCGCGCCAGCGACCCGGCCGATGGTTTCGCGGGCCGATGCCCGACCCCCACCGGAGGGGGCGCGGATGCCGAACTTGGCATCGTAAGTGTAGTCGGCGTGGGATGGACGGTATTTCACCGCCATCTCATCGTAAGCGCCTGGGCGCTGATCCTTGTTGCGGACGATCACGCAGATCGGCGTGCCGAGCGTGATGCCATCGTGGAGGCCGGAGAGGATTTCGCAGGTGTCGGACTCCTTGCGCGGAGTGACAATCTCGGACTGGCCCGGGCGACGGCGATCGAGCTCGAACTGAATGTCTTCGGCGCTCAGGGAAATGCCCGGAGGACAGCCGTCGATGGTGACGCCGACGCCTCCTCCATGGGATTCGCCGAAAGTGTGGATACGGAATGCGTGGCCGAAGCTCGAAGACATGCGGCGCAGTGTAGTGCTTCGAATGGCGCTGCCAAGAGCAGATGGTTGGCCCGCATCAGGCACTTGGCGGTTGATGCGGCCGAGCGTCTATCAGGCGTTGGCGCGGCGTGGACCGCGGCGCCGACGACGGCTTCCACCGCCTCCGCCATTTCCGCCGGCTCCAGCGGAGTTTCCTCCGTTAGAGGAAGCTCCGGAGCGACCGCCCCCTGAGCGGGCTCCGCTGTTCTGGCGACCTCCGCCGCCCCCACGGTTGCCTTGTTTGATCTTGGCCACACCGTTGGAACGCTTGCCGAAACGCACGTGATCTTTTGCCAGAGAGTCGAGGTGCCATGCGTGTTCGCTGTCGACGCTCAAGGGGTTGCCGATGAGCTTTTCGATGTCGCGGAGGTAGTCGCGCTCGTCCGGGCAGCAGAAGGAGATCGCGGTGCCGGTGGCGCCGGCACGACCGGTGCGGCCGATGCGGTGCACGTAGGCTTCCGGTTCATTCGGCAGGTCGAAGTTGACGACCAGCGTCACTGCTTTGACATCCACGCCACGAGCGGCGACGTCGGTGGCGACCAGGACAGGAATCTTTCCCGCGCGGAAGCGCTCGAGGGTCCGGTCGCGCTGGGGTTGGGAACGGTTGCCGTGGATGGCTTCGGCGGCGAATCCTTCCTTGCTGATCATCCGGGCGAGCTTATCCGAACCGTGCTTGGTGCGGGAAAAGACGATGGTCAACTCGCCGGGCTTCTGTTCGCTGAGAAGCTTGATGAGCAGGCCGCGCTTGTTGTCACGCTCGATGAAGCAGACGCGTTGCTCGACCTTCTCCGAAGTGGTGGTTTCCGGGGCGATGGAAACGGTCACGGGATCGACGAGGATCGTGTGCGCGAGATTGACCATGGCCGGAGCCAGAGTGGCGGAGAAGAACAGCGACTGACGCTTCTTCGGAAGCAGGGAAACGATGCGCTGCACATCGCGCTGGAAGCCCATGTCGAGCATCCGGTCGACCTCATCGAGGACGAAGAAATCGACGCTGGAAAGGTTGATGTGACCTTGGTCGATCAGGTCGAGCAGGCGGCCGGGGCAGGCCACAAGGACGTCGACGCCGCTGCGCATGGCGTTGACCTGCGGACGCTGACCGACGCCGCCGTAGACGAGCGCATGCTTGATCTTGATGTACTTGCCGTAGGTTTCGAGGCTTTTGCCGACCTGCGTGGCGAGTTCACGAGTGGGAGTGAGAACCAGCACACGCGGGCTCTTTGGGCGAAGCGGGCGGGGGTCGGCGTGGAGTTCCTGCAAAATTGGCAGAGAGAACGCCGCGGTCTTGCCGGTGCCCGTCTGAGCGCAGCCTAACAGGTCGCGCCCTTCGAGCAAATGCGGGATGGCCTGGGCCTGGATGGGGGAGGGGGTGGTGTATTTGCGTTCGGCAAGTGCACGTTGGATGGGCGCGGCCAGTGGCAGCGCCTCGAATGTATTCGGGGTCATGTTGTCTGTAAGCCCGGCTTCCAATAACTGGTGCCTGGGCGGTCTCGATGAGGAGTGTGTTAGGTGGAACCCAGGACCATTCTCTCATCGATGAAGACCGGCAACGGGAGCGGTTCGACGAATGAATCGCTGCGTCCTCCGCGAGGAAAGACGACGGCTTCTTAGTCCGGATTCCGGGGAAGGCAAGGGAAAACCGGCTTGTCCATGGTCAGGGCGATCAAGCTAGGGGAGAAATTGGACCAGGATGGATGGGATCAATAGGATGAAGACAACGAAATCCAATTATTTTGGTGATGATCGTCATGGTTGAACCTCAATTCTAGCCTGAACTGAGGACCATGATTTCAAAATCCCACCCTTCTGTCCGACGGAGGATCCTATCCATCTTGGTCCGGAAAAATTCAGCTGGAGGCGATTCTCTCCCTAACTTGATCGCCCTGTGTCCATGGTTTGTCTGAATGCCTGGAAACAAAAAAACCACTGGGCGGACCCAGTGGTTTTCTTGAGATTAATGATCCGAAGATCGAGGAATTAAGCAACGAGGAGTTCGTCTTCGCACTCTTCCTTGTCGCACTTCTTGCCTTTACCAGCGAGTGCAGGCTCTTCACCAGCTTCGTCCTTGTCGCACTTCTTGCCCTTGCCGGCGAGTGCAGGCTCTTCACCAGCTTCGTCCTTGTCGCACTTCTTGCACTTGTCAGCGAGAGCAGGGTCTTCACCAGCTTCGTCCTTGTCGCACTTCTTGCCTTTGCCAGCGAGTGCAGGCTCTTCACCAGCTTCGTCCTTGTCGCACTTCTTGCACTTGTCAGCGAGAGCGGGCTCTTCACCAGCTTCGTCCTTGTCGCACTTCTTGCCCTTGCCAGCGAGTGCAGGCTCTTCACCGGCTTCGTCCTTGTCGCACTTCTTGCACTTGTCAGCGAGAGCAGGCTCCTCACCGGCTTCATCCTTGTCGCACTTCTTGCACTTTTCAGCGACCAGGACTTCTTCCTTGTCAGCATCCTTCTTGTGCTTGTCGCACTTGTCGCAGGCGAAGGCCAAAGGAGCGCAAAGTCCGGCCATGATGAGGGATTTGAGAATCAGTTTCATAGGTTGGTTTCGTTGGTTGGTATGATGGTTCAAGGGCAAGTAGCCCGATGTATGAACAGTTCAGGGATAGAATTGTTCCCAAAAAAGTCCAAATAATTCCGGGATTCGGGAAGTTTTTTCGTGAATTCCTGATTTTGAGCGACTTGAGCGGCCCTAATCAACGAGTTCAGGATAGTATTTCGAAGCCAAAGTACTGGTCATTTCGAGAATATCAAGGCTCAGCGGGGTTTGCAGCGCCTCTTCCGCCATGGCACTGCATTCCGCGTGGCTCAGCGCCCGGATCGCGCGACGCACCCGCGGGACCTGATGCGGACCGACCGACAGTTCTTCCACGCCAAGCCCGAGAAGCAGCGGGGTGAGGAGGATGTCGCCGGCCATTTCTCCGCAGACTCCGGTCCAGATGCCATTGGCGGTTCCCGCGTCGATGGTCCGCTTGATCAAGCGGATGACGGCTGGATGGGTCGGACGATAGAGATCGGCCACGTGGTGGTTCACGCGGTCGACGGCGACGGTGTACTGGATGAGATCATTGGTGCCGATAGAAAAGAAGTCGACTTCGGGGGCGATCAGATCGGCGATCACGGCGGCGGAAGGCACCTCGATCATCACGCCGGTTTCCAGGTTTTCGTCGAAAGGAATGTCCTGGCTGGCGAGTTCGTCCATGCACTCCTTGATCATGTCCTTGCCGCGGCGGACCTCTTTGATTCCGGAGACCAGCGGGAACATGACGGCGACCCGGCCGTGGGCGCTGGCCCGAAGAATCGCGCGCAGTTGCTCCTTGAACATGTCCGGACGGTCGAGCGAAACGCGGATGCCGCGCCAGCCGAGGAAGGGATTCGGTTCGGGCTCTGTTAGAGGCTCGATGGGAAGCTTGTCGCCGCCGGCATCCAGGGTGCGGATAATCAGCGGGTGGGGTGCGAGCGCCTGGGCGAGACGGGTGTAGGTTTCGGTCTGCTGGTTCTCTCCGGGAAGTTCCTCTCCATTGAGAAGAAGAAACTCGGTTCGATAAAGGCCGATGCCTTTGGCACCGCTGTTTTGAACCAGGGGAAGTTCCTCAACCAACTCGATGTTGGCCGAAAGCGTGATCGCGCGTCCATCGCTGGTGATCGCGGCGTCGTCACGCTGCGCTTCCAGCTCATGACGGACCCGGTCCTTTTCCTTCTTGAGTTCGGAATAGTGATGAAGGGTTTCTTCCGTGGGGTCGAGAATCAGCTTCCCGGAATAGCCATCGAGAATCGCGGGCGTGAGGGCCTTGACCGCGAGAACGGCACCCTCGATGCCGACGACGGCAGGGATGCCTAGCGAGCGGGCGAGGATGGCGGTGTGGGAGTTGACGCTGCCGAGTTCGGTGGCGAATCCGAGCAGGAGTTGGCGGTTCATCGCCGCCGTGTCCGAGGGCGAGAGATCGTAAGCGACGAGCACGTGCTGCTCCTGGGGGGCGCTGTCGCGTTGGTCTTCCTGAGAAAAATTTCTCAGGACGCGTTGGCAGACGTCTTCGATATCGGCGGTGCGTTCACGGAGATAGGGGTCCGGCACGCGGCGCATCGCCTCGAGGAAATTCTGGGCGACAGCGTAAAGCGCGAACTCGGCATTCTGGCCGCGGTTGGCGATGGCTTCGTTGACTTTATCGACGATGGCCCGGTCCTCGAGCATCATCAGGTGAGCTTCAAAAATCTGGCTGTCTTTCTCGCCGGATATGGACTCGATCCGCTTCTGAAGCTCGGTGAGTTGTTCCTTGGTGCGCTCAAGCGCGGCGCTGAATCGCTGCTTCTCGAATTCGACATCCGTGATGCGGTATACTTCCGGTGCATTGAAGCCTCGGGCGACGACATGGATCGGGGCGATGCCGATGCCCCGAGAGACGGGGATACCCTGCAGGGTGATTTCCCCGGAAGTATTTGGCCTGACTGAATCCATGAACGGGGAGAAGCGTGAGGACGGCAGGACGAATAGGGAAGGGCGAATTCTGGCCGTATGGGAACAGTTTTGTAGTAGCCAAGATCAGGCGACAACCCGCACTAGGTGCCCGATCATGCGGAACTCGGGGAAAGGAGGCTGAAAACGCGCCTGAGGGGAACAGCATCCAGCAGCTCAATCCTTGCCAGCGATGCAAGAATACGCTGCAAAAAATCGAGATGAGGCTGGGCGCTCGGCTCCAGCCGGGATTCTCAAATCAATCCGCCAGTCGTAAAGTGGGGATGAGCTGCGACTTAATCTTCCTCGAACTTCCGCTCGATGAGATCGGTCAGCGCTTCGAGGGCCGCGTCTTCGTCTTCGCCTTCGGCAGCGACGATGATGACGGAGCCATTGCCGGCGGCGAGCATCATCAGTCCCATGATGCTCTTCCCGTCGACTTCCTCGCCGTCCTTCTCGACACGGATTTCGGAGGTGAATTTGCTCGCCGTTTTGACGAACTGGGCAGCGGGCCTGGCATGGATGCCAAGCTTGTTTAGAATGGTGAGTTCACGTTGAGCCATCGTTTGAGGGGCCCTCAGGCCGGGCGGACTCTAGGAAGCACGGGGGCGGCCGTCGATGGGTTTTTTTCGTCTTTCTCGACGAATTGATAATCAGGCGTTTCCCATGTGGCGCATCAGGCGGTCATTGAACTCATCGGCCATGTTGTAGCCGAGACGGCGGAGTTGCTGGTCCAGAGCGGCAATCGCGACCATGCGGGCGGTATCGCGGCCGGGAGCGACGGGGATTTCGACCAAGGGGACACTCTGACCGTGAATTTCAAAGGACTTCGGCTGGAGGCCCAGGCGGTCGACGTCGTTCTGATCGGCGTGCGGAGTGAGGTTGACGACGAGGTCGAGACGTTTCTCCGGCCGGATCGATGCGAGGCCGAAGAGGTTGGCGACGTTGACGATGCCGATGCCCCGGATTTCGATGTATCCGCGGGAAAGGGCCGGGGCGCTGGCGGTGAGTTCGCCATTTGCCCAGCGCACACGGACCATGTCATCGGCGACGAGGGCAGCACCGCGTTCCAGCATGCCGATGGCGGTTTCGCTCTTGCCGCTCCCGCTTTTTCCCATGATCAGGACACCGATGCCACGCATGTCGATCATGCAGCCATGAAGAGTGGTCGAGGGGGCAAACTCTCCCTCCAGCTTGAGGGTGGCAAGGTTGAGGAACTTCATCGTCACCAGCTTGGTGGTAAACACCGGGATGGCATGCTTCGCGGCGATGGGCAGGAGATGCTGGGGGAACTCAATGCCGCGGGCAACGACGATCGCCGGGATGTCGCGTTCGCACATGCGTAGAAACCGTTCTTCACGCATCGCGGGAGTCAGCTTCTTGAGATAGGACATTTCGGAGTTGCCGAGGACCTGGATGCGCTTTTTGGCGAAATAGGAAAAGAATCCGGCGAGAGCGAGACCGGGACGGTTGGGGGCGGGCTCGCTGATGGGGTGGTCGAAGCCCTGCTGCTTGCTGAGGAGCTTCATCGATAGCTCTTCACCATGACGTTCGAAAAATTCGCCGATGGGGACGGAGGTGGTTTGTTTGACCCGAGGAGGCATGGCGAAAATGAACCATGAATGGCGCGAAATAGACGAATCTTTTCGCAGGGGGTGGGGGTTGACATTCGATGGCCTGTAACCGAGCCAGTGGGGCGCATGAGCAAGCCATCATTAAAACACCCGGTTGGCCGGGTTCGCTGGGTCGGCATGGCCGAGGGGATCTCCTATATCGCCCTGTTGGGAATCGCGATGCCCCTGAAATACATGGCCGACATGCCGATGGCCGTGAAAATCACAGGCTCGGCCCATGGCGGCCTGTTCGTGCTGTTGATGCTGGTGACGGCCGGAGCCTGGGGCTCGAAGGCGCTTTCGACAAAGGATTCCGCTCTGGTGGTGCTGGCTTCGCTGCTGCCCTTCGGACCGTTTTTGATCGACCGCCGACTGGCGAAGGATGAGGCGGGCGATTGACACGGAGGCGTTTTGAGTAGATGGCTGCGCCGTCCATGAAACTCCGGACCCTCACCAAACTAGCCGCCGCCACGCTCGTCCTGGCCGCGCCCGCCTCCCTGTATGCCGCTGATGCGGAAGAAGGGAAACCTGCCAAAACCATGCCAGAAACACCATCCGACGTAGCCGCCGCGCCCGCAGACGCCCTCACAACTGAGAGCGGTCTGAAACACAAACTTCTGACCGAAGGAAAGGGTAAAACCAAGCCTACGGCCACGGATACGGTCACGGTGCACTACTCGGGCTGGACGACGGATGGAAAACTTTTCGACTCCTCCGTGGAGCGTGGTGAGCCGACGAGCTTCCCGCTGAGCGGGGTGATCAAGGGCTGGACCGAAGGTCTTCAGCTGATGGTCGAGGGCGAGAAACGCCGCTTCTGGATCCCTGCGGATCTTGCCTACGGTGAGAATCCCGGCGGTGGTCGGCCCGGCGGTCTGCTCGTTTTCGATGTGGAACTCATCTCCATCAAGGAGGCACCGAAACCCCCTGAAGGAACCGAGAAGAGCGAAAAGGGTGTGGCTTACAAGGTCACCAAAAAGGGTGAAGGCAGCGACAAACCAGGCGCGGATGATGTGGTGACATTCCACATGACTGCCAAGAGCATGGAAGGTCAGACACTTCAGGACACCCGCTCGGCTCCGACTCCTCCCAGCGTCCCGCTCAATGGTCCGGGACTTCCTCCCGAACTTGCCGAGGCACTCGGTGACATGGTCGCAGGTGAACAGCGCACTTGCTGGTTGCCTGAGCCGCGGGTCCCCGGTGGATTCGTCGTCGCAGAACTTGAGCTGATTTCCTTCAAGAAGGCTCCTCCAGCACCTCCTGTTCCCGAGGATGTCGGCGCGGTGCCTGCGGATGCGGTGAAGACCGATAGCGGTCTCGCTTCAAAGGTCATCAAGGCAGCGGAAGGCGAAAAGCCAAAAGCCACCGACACTGTCAGCGTGCACTACACCGGTTGGACGCTCGACGGAAAGATGTTCGACAGCTCCGTGACCCGTGGTGAGCCGACTCAGTTCCCACTCAATCAGGTGATCAAGGGTTGGACCGAAGGTGTCCAGCTGATGAACGTCGGTGAAAAGCGCCGCTTCTGGATCCCGGCAGACCTCGCCTATGGTGAGAACCCCCAGGGTGGTGCACCGGGCGGCATGCTCGTGTTCGACATCGAGTTGCTTGAGATCGTCCGCTAAGGCCGACACCCAAGTCGTTTGTTAGATCGCCATGAAGTCAGGAATCGTTCGGCTATTGCTGCTGGCATTCCCGACTCTCATGGCGTCTTGCGGGCTCCACTTTCCGAAGGTGGAGTCGCAGCGGGTCGAAATGGCGACCCGTGCGGAACCGGTGACGCTGGCCGATGAGCCGGGGGCGCCCGACGTCCCGGTGGTGATGTTTGCGGACAAGCTGCACACCGGTCTGATTTTGAAACTCGCCTGGCTGAAAAGGCATGGATTTGTTCCCCCTCCGGAAATTGGCGAGCACGAGCATGTGGTCTTCAGCTGGGGTGACGAGACCGCCTACGTGCAGGAACGCTGGCTGACTCCCTATCAAGTCGTCGATGCGCTCTTCCTGCCGTCGGACTCGGTGATGGAAATCATTCCTGCGGACTGGAATATCCCCGAAGTGATGCCGACCCAGCGCCTCTATCAGGGCTTCGCCAGAGAAGCCTCAGGAGCCGAGCTCGCGGCTTTCCTGAATCACTGCTCTGTTAGAAATGAAGAAGGCCGGCCAATCACGGTCGCCAAGTCGAGCTGGGGTGAGGGCCTGCTGGTCCAATCACCGCACCCCTACTATTTCCCCCGAATTTGCAACATCTGGACGGTCGATGCGCTGCGTGCGGCGGGCTTCAAGATTGGCGGCCTCAGAGGACTGACGGCTGACGGTCTGGTCCGCCAGGTGACAAGCCCGGACAACGGTTTCCAGCAAATCTGGGCACCCGAGTGGCAAATGGGCGAGACCTTGCCGTGAAGCGGGCAGCTGAGTCAATCTCGGGATTGGCCCAAGGTCGCAAGCTGAGGCAAACTTAGAACGGTCTGGCCCAAAGGTGGCCGCCTCTGGGCTCATCGTGAATTCGAGGAATCGGTAGGGCTGTCATACAAATAAAGTTGCCATACAGATTTGACTGTGTAGTTTTCCGCTCCGTGACCGATTGTCGGCAATCGACCGATGATCAGGTCCGACTTTAGCAATCAAACCCTATTCAAACGAAGCAAATGAAGAACCTCTCACTTGGTCTCTCAATCGTATCCCTCGGGCTGGCGAATACCGCTCAGGCAGCGATCCTCTACACGGAAAATTTCGACTCACTCGTCGATCAGGCGCCCTTGGTGGCTTCCGATGGCAATGCCTCGGTCAGTTTCGCCGCCAATGCCACGATCGGCGATACCAATGCAGTCGGGGACGCCGCGTCCGGCGGCATCTACATGAGCACCGGTGCGGTTAGTGGCCTTTCCACACGGAACGGCATCCGCGGCTACACCACGGTGGCGCATCCGAACTTCACCACAGGATCGGGATCCGTCGGCCAAATCCATACCCACACTGCCGGCGGTTATGGCGTCATTTCCACCGGGCCGATCGTGAATGTGGGAAGTTTGAACAATCAGCCTTCACCCATCGTTCTAACTTCCCCCGCAGCGGGCGACGTGATCCGGGTCACCTTCGACATGTATGTCCAGGCTGCCAGAGTCACGGGCACGGACGATTTGGCCGTTAACTGGAACCTGAAGGACAGCGCCTTCAACGTGATTGCCTTTTCGGATACCTGGGACGACTACAAGAACGCCGTGGACGGCGAGCTGATCGCCGTTCAGAAGGATCTGCTCATCACCTCGGACATGATCACGGCGGGGCTAGACTCAATCGGTCCCCAGTTCACCTTCGGAAACGCTTCGGGTCAGATCGCGCTCAATACCGCATTCGCTCAGGTCGACAACTTTCAGATCGAACACATCGCCGTCCCCGAGCCCAGCTCCATGACCCTTGTCGGTCTTGGACTTTTCGGCCTGGCAGCCCGCCGCCGCCGATGAGTTCTTCCGCCCTGACTTGAACCAAGTCCGATGACGAGACCCTCTGCTTTCCAAAAGCAGGGGGTTTTTCGGTCTCCACGGGGGAGCGGAGAATGCCCGAAACGTTTGTCACAAGGTGGCGAAACCAATGACCTCGATAGATTGAGCGCTCGGCGACGGTATGATCGGAAATCCAATCTGAAGATTGTATTCAATCGATTACTGCCTAGAATGGTTGGGAAGTTCTTTCGTCGCCATGCGCTGTTTATTCTTGCTCCCGAAAATTTTCAGCCTCGCCGCTCTGCTGTTTCTAACGGCCGAATTGCGGGCGGATACGGAGAGCAGCGAGCGGGGTTTTTCCCTCAAGGTTCTGCCGCTGCTTCAGGAAAAGTGCCTTGCCTGCCATGGCGAGGACCCTGAGAAAATCAAGGGAGACCTCAATTTGATGACGCGCGAGGGGATGCTGCGTGGGGGTGAGTCGGGAAGGCCGGTGCTGGTGCCGGGGAATGCGGAGACGAGCACGCTCTATCAGGCGGTGACCTGGCAGGATGAGGACCTGGAGATGCCGCCCAAGGAAAATGACCGGCTGAACCCGCAGCAGGTCGAGTGGATCAAGCAGTGGATCGATGGCGGCGCGCCGTGGCCGGACGAAGCGACTCAGAGGAGCTATCAGAAGGCAGAGCGAGCGAACAAGGAGAACGAGGACGGGGTGATCGTGGACCACAGCGGAGGTCAGGCGGATGCCTGGACGTATCGACGCTACCAGGCGGAGGACCTCTGGGCTTTTCAGCCAGTGATAAAGCTGGCGCTTCCGGGTGAGCAGGGGAATCCCATCGATGGATTCATCTCTGAAAAGCTGGCGGCAGCAGGCTTTGAGATGGCTCCCGAGGCGGATGCCCTAACGATGATTCGCCGCGCGACTTACGATCTAACAGGCCTTCCACCCACGCCCGGGGAAATCGGGCGATTCCAGGAAGCGTGGGAGAAGGATTCTGACGCAGCTCTGGAGCATTTGGTTGATCGGCTCCTGGCGAGTCCGCATTACGGAGAGCGCTGGGCGCAGCACTGGCTGGATGTGGCACGCTATGCCGATACCGGTGGCTACTCGAACGATTGGGAACGCTCTAACATGTGGCGCTACCGCGACTACGTGATCCGCTCATTCAATAAGGACAAGCCCTATGATGAGTTCATCCTGGAGCAGTTGGCAGGCGACGAACTGGCGGATGCGCTTGTGGCGGAGCGTGGGGCAGACGTTCATCAAGTCCGACTGAACGGCGATTACCGCGCTGAGGAAAGTGAACTGCTGATCGCGACGGGCTTTCTGAGAATGGGGGGCTGGGACACGGCGATGATCAAGGAACCCGAAGCCCGGCAGATCTATCTGGATGATGTGGTGAATTCCGTGGGGCAGACCTTTCTCGCCACGACCATGCGTTGCTTCAAATGCCACGATCACAAGTTCGATCCTCTGCCGACGCGGGACTACTACCGCATGTATGCCGCCTTTGCCGGCACCCAGCTGGCCGAACGCAAGGCTCCGTTTCTTGCCGAGGAGAATCGGGCGAATTTCAAGAGCGAACGCGAGCTGGTCGAGCGATTGCTGAGCTTCGCTGAGAGCGGGACGAAGGAGATCAAGGCCAAGCAGGAAGAGGCCGCGAAAAAGTGGTACTCCGAAAATCATCTCACTTATCTCACCGAGGCGCAACGGAATGGCCTCCCTGATGAAATGAAACCACCACGCCATGTCGGCCTGGACTACGTGGAACAAGGACTCCTCAAGGTGCGCGAACAGGACGAGTGGATCTGGACCCGGCGATTGGAGCGATTTGAGCCGATGGTTCAAAGCGTCTACAACGGGCAACGAAGCAACGCGTCGGGCAAGGGGGCGCGGAAGTTGCGAATGCCCAGGAAAATCGACGAGGTATGGAGACCGAGCAATTTCGTGCTGAACGGGGGAGCGCTGGAAGCCGAAGGCGAGCCCGTGGCCCCGGGAGTCCTGAGCGTCATCGGGCTCCCGGTGGAGGGGGCTTCCCGCGAAGAACCATACCTGCTCCCGGATGACCTGGAAGGCAGACGGCTCAAGTTGGCGAAGTGGATCGCGAACCCGCAGAACCCTCTAACAACCCGATCGATCGTCAACCGCATTTGGCAGCACCACTTTGGCGAAGCAATCGCAGGCAATCCGACGAACTTCGGCGGCAAAGGGAAGAAACCAACTCATCCGGAGTTGCTCGATTGGTTGGCGGCCGACTTTGTCGACGGCGGGTGGAGCTTCAAGCGCATGCACAAGCAAATCATGATGTCGCGTGCCTACCGACAGTCCGGCCGGAACCCGGAGATCGAGGCTTTGAAGAATGCGGATCCCGACAATCGTCTGCTGGCCTATTTTCCTCCACGCCGACTGAACTCGGAGGAGCTGCGTGATAGCTTTCTCGCGGTGACGGGTGAGCTGAACCGCGAGCTTGGTGGTTTGCCGATACGGCCTGAGATCACCATGGAAGTGGCGCTCCAGCCGAGAATGTTGCAGTTCTCACTGGCCCCGGCCTATCAGCCGTCTCCGACTCCCGAGCAAAGAAACCGTCGCACGATCTACGCGTATCGGGTGCGCGGAATGGCGGATCCGTTTCTGGAGATTTTCAATCAACCGAACCCGAACGATGCCTGCGAGGCACGAACAGCGGCCACGGTGACTCCTCAAGTCTTCACCTTGCTCAACAGCAGCATGATGATCGATCGGTCGATGGCTCTTGCCCGTCGGTTAGAAAAGGAGAACCCGACACTCGGCTCGAGAATCGATGCCGCGTTCAAGCTTGGTCTTGGACGATCCGTCACGAGCGCCGAACGGGAACGAATGATGAGATTCGTCGAAGACATGACCGCCTATCACGCGCAGAAAACTCCGGATGCCGTTCAGTACCCGACGAGTATCACCCGCTCCTTGGTCGAAGAGCTATCCGGAAAACCCTTCGAATACGAGGAGATCCTCCCGGTCTTCGAATCCTATCAGCCTGACCTCAAGCCCTCGGAGGTCCCGGCGGAGACCCGCGCGCTCGCCGACTTCTGCTTGCTGATCTTCAACTCAAACGAATTCGTCTACGTCTACTAAGCCATGAGATCACCGATTTGTTCCCGCCCAATCTCCCATGCCGCCAGCCGAAGAGAGTTTCTTTTCGGTCTCGGCGCGTCCTTGGGCTCGGTCGCCTTGAGTGATCTGCTGGCAAAGGAGGCGGCGATGAGTCCACTCGCCGTCAAGCCGCCGATGCACGCGCCCAAAGCAAAGGCCTGCATCATGCTCTTCATGGAAGGCGGACCAAGCCAGGTCGATACCTTCGACCCGAAGCCGATGCTCGACAAACTCCACAAGACGGAGTCGAAAAGCACGAGGGGACTCGAGACTGGTTTCAAATTCTATGTCGGGAGTCCTTTCAAATCCCGCAAGGTCGGCGAATCCGGACTGGAGATGTCTGATCAATGGGTTCATCTCGCCGAGCCGGACGTGGCGGATGAACTATGCAACTACCGCGGCTGCCAGGCCGAGTCCCTCAATCATCCTGAGGCTCTCTTTCACATGAATACCGGAAGCCGTCTCGGGGGCGATCCGGCGCTCGGCTCGTGGGTCAATTACGGCCTGGGCTCGGTGAACCAGAACCTGCCCGGATATGTGGTGATGACGGAGTTGGCCCAGCCTCAGGGCGGCTCGGGAAACTGGAGCAGTGGCTTTCTTCCTGCTCAGTTTCAAGGCACGCCGCTTCGTCCCGAGGGCACTCCCATCCTCGACCTGGCATCACCCGATTTCAAGGACCGCGAGCATCTTCGCCGAACCTTGGATGAATTGAATTTCCTCAATGCCAGGCACGCAGAGTTTCATCCGGAGCATGATTCGCTGGCAGCAAGAATGGAAAACTATGAGCTGGCCTATCGCATGCAGATGGAGGTCCCGGAAGTCACCGACCTCGCCGGCGAACCGGAATACATGCGGGAAATGTACGGCATGAATGATCCGGAGACCGCTGCTTTCGGAAGACAGTGCCTGCTGGCGCGTCGCCTGGTCGAGCAAGGCGTCCGATTCGTGCAGATCTTTTCCGGTGGCTGGGATAGCCATGACTACCTGGAGCGCGGGCACGCGTCCCGCATTCGCAGCGTCGACAAGCCGATGGCCGCACTCATTCGCGACCTGAAAGCCCGCGGCTTGCTCGATGATACCCTGGTGGTCTGGACAGGGGAGTTCGGCCGCACGCCCGACAACAACAAGCGAGGTGGCGTTTATTCCCTGGGGCGCGGACACAATGCCGATGCGATGACGATGCTGTTAGCCGGGGGCGGGGTGAAAAAGGGGGCGATCGTCGGCGCTACGGATGAACTGGGCGCGACGGCGGTGGACTGCGTGCACCCGATCCGTGACCTGCATGTGACGATGCTTCACCTGATGGGACTGGATGACAACAAGCTGACCTACTTCCATGCGGGAAGATTCAAACAGCTGAGTCAGTTCGGAGGAGAACTGATTCCCGAGCTGTTCGCCTGAAAAGCAATCATCCTTTGTCAGCGTGGTGCCTTGGTCGGTCTGGTACAGAATCTTCAGAGCGCGGTCGATGGGGAAGCAGAAATCGGCTCAGGATGGCGGGATGGCGCCAGCGCCATGGCAGGTGAGCAAGAAAAGAGCCTGAAGTCATGCGACTTCAGGCTCAATCAAAAGGCACCGGCCTTGAATTCAGTGCGAAATAACCGAGCAGCCGACATGCGGACCCACGTCACGCGAGAGACGGCACTCCCGTCGCGGGATCGCTGTCCTTGCTGTAATCAACGCCATCCAGACCGAAACCGAAAAGCCGCAGGAAGCTTGAGTCGTAGCCTTCGACGTCGCCGAGCTCACGTAGGTTCTCGGTGTTGACCTCTTTCCAGGCCTTGTCGACTTCAGCCTGCACGTCCGGAGCCATCTCCCAGTCGTCCACACGAATGCGGCCTTTGTCATCAGGCTGCGGATCGGACTTTCCGTAAAGTCGCTCACGGAACAGGCGGTCCATCTGCTCGATGGTGTCTTCGTGCGTGCCCTTGGCCTTCATGACCTTGTAGAGCAGGGAAATGTAGAGCGGCACAACCGGGATCGCCGAGCTGGCCTGGGTGACGAGCGCCTTGTTGACGGAAACCCATGCCTTGCCGTTGAGCGGAGCGAGCTTTTCGTCGAGGGCACGCTGGGATTTTTCGACGTCCTCCTTGGCGGCGCCAATGGTGCCATTGGTGTAGATCGGCCAGGTGACTTCAGGTCCGATGTAGGAGTAGGCGACGGTCTTCACGCCATCCGCGAGCACCCCAGCTTCCTGCAGCGCATCCATCCACATCTCCCAATCCTCACCACCCATAACAGCAACGGTGTGATCGATTTCTTCCTGATTGGCAGGCTCGATGGTGATCTCATCGACGACCTTGGTGCCGGTGTTGAGATTCTTGTTGGTATAGGACTCGCCGATCGGTTTGAGCACCGACTTGTAGGTCTCACCATCACGCGGGTTGGTGCGGCGAGGGGAGGCGAGCGAGTAGACGACGCAGTCGACCTTGCCCATGTCAGCCTTGATCGCCTCGATCACCGTGGCCTTCATTTCATCGGAAAACGCATCGCCATTGAAGGAGCGGGCGTAGAGACCGGCAGCAGCGGCCTCCTTTTCGAAAGCGGCGGTGTTGTACCAGCCCGCGGTGCCGGTGCGGCGTTCGTCGCCGGGCTTTTCAAAGAACACGCCAATGGTGTCGGCCCCGCATCCGAAGGCGGCAGCGATCCGCGAGGAGAGACCGTAACCGGTCGAGGAACCAATCACGAGGACCTTCTTGGGGCCTCCTTCGATGGCTCCGCGCGATTCAACGACGGCGATCTGGTCGGCGACGTGCTTGGCGCAGCCGTCCGGGTGGGAAGTGGTGCAAATAAATCCGCGAATCTTGGGCTCAACGATCATGATTTGAGGAGCCTAGAGGGCAGATTTGGAGGGGGCAAGTGCGGGAATCGGATGCTTCGATCAATGCTCAGGCTGGCGTCTTCGACCTCGAGGATCACCCTGTGCCTCTCCCCAGCCGAGTTCGCGCTGAAAAATGCCGGTGGGCGGAGGGGCGACGGCCACATCTTCCCGATGATGGGACGAGGACAGGACCCTTCAGCAAAAGTAATGCTCCGCAAGGTCCCGGACCTCATTCGCACAACCCCAGGCCACGGTGAAGCCGCCACCACCGTGTCCATAGTTGTGAATGACCGCTTTCCCATCATTGAGCCGCTCAAGCTCCAAGCGAATCACCTTACGACCTGGCCGGAGACCAACCGACGCGCCCATGAACTGACAATCCACAAGAGCGGGAACGATTTCCTGACAGCGTCGGAGAATCTCTTCCGTGTCTTCATCTCGAACCTCGAGCGACCAGTCATTCTCCTGAGCGGTCCCACCCAGAATGATGTCGCGACTCCGAGGAAGCACCAATGTGAACTCGTCCCTCGCCTTGTAAATTCTCGTCGATTCGGTGATCTCGGAAGAAGCCGAAACGCGGATCACCTGTCCACGAATCGAGAAGACTTCCCTGTCGTTGGCGAGCTCTCCCGCTCCAACTCCGGTGCAGTTGATGATCAGATCATACTCAGGGAACAAATCGGTGAAACAGCCGACATCACGTAGCTGAATCCGACCACCCTTCTTCACCACCTCATTTCTGAGAAACGGCATGTAGATCGGAACATCGATCACAGGAAGGATGACGGAAAAGGCTTCAACACAATCAATCCCGTAGTCGTGCCCGTCGATTCGCTCCCACTCGTCAACAAGATGCCGTGCATAGGCGCTGTCATCAGGATCGAGACAAAAGCGTCGATGCCGTTGAAAAGTGACCCCCGTGTGAGCTTGATTCCTGACTGATTTGTAGACTTCGTAAGTCTCCTTGGCCCACTTCGAAACGCGTTCTTCGGGGTAAGCCTTATGCGGCCACCAGTAGGCGCCAGCCGATGTGGAAGTCGTGTTCCAGAACTCATCTTTGGAATGAATATCAACATTGAATCCGGCTTCGAGGAGACGCTCCGCACAGGTAAGACCCATCAAGCCTTGACCAATGACCGCGATTTTCTTGCTCCGGTCGCTCATGAGCCGACTCTAACAAAAATAGCCCCCCACGGAAGTTCGAATGCAAACGCTCGGCGCTACGGCAATCAGACCGCACCCGCGGGAACTTCACCTGTCGGTTCCGTCAGTAGCCGAGCACGGAGCGGATGCACTCCCGGACTACGGGACTTCTAGTAAATCGATCCATCAGCTCCATAAGGACCTCCAGAAGGGAAGAGTAACCCTGGGCGCCAGGTGCTTTGATTTGTAGACGGTTTCATTCTTCTGAGGAACCTGAACATCACGAGAACGCAGTTTTTTTCGGCACAACGTTCGAGGACAGGCGGCGCCGGTGAATTGGGACGGCGCTCAGATCCAAGTTGGAAAGATTGAATCACAAAAACAGAAATTTAACAAATCCGCTGACAGGCGTCGTCCTTATCCGGCTTGTTCGACTTTGCTACTTTGTCGATTGGCCAGTCGCCTCGACGAGGGTTGCTGTAACCACCATCTGAGCACCGCCCTCCATCGCAATTGCTTTCGGTTGCCCGTTCTCAAGCAAATTATCGAGGATGAGCTGTTGAGCCTCGAATCGTATTGCCGCCTCATTATCGTCTGGGGTTGTAGAGCGACGTAGCGTGCTGCTTCCGGAAATGTGAATTCCATCGGGTACAATTTTTGGGTTGAACTCGATAACCACTCCGCAAGGAACGCCGTCTTCTTTGCTCTTCGCCCACGACGGCATGTATTCTCGGATAATCTCGAGCGCCGCTTTCTCCTCTGGTCTTGCAACCACGGTAGGTAGGACGACTGAATCTCCATTCTGGTTCAGGATCTTCTTGGTATCTGAACTCAGGTCAGCAAACCACTTGGCCTCGACACCTTCGTAGCTCACTTCCAGCCTTATCATCACTGGGTTGGCGACCGATGAATTTGCAACGATTACGAATAGGCCAAGTATGGCAGCTAGGGTTTTCATGTTTTTTGTCGAACGTCAGAGTGTAGGCAACCGCGCGCTGGAGTGTCCAGAGCGCAGCGAACTCGCGGCTTTGTCGCGGTTGCCTACCACGGCTTGTTGGCAGTTTGTTTTAGTTCCGGGTGGTCTTCCGTAAGGGCGTCGAGTCGACCTGAAAATCGGTAATCATCGATTCTAAACACATCAAGACACCCCTCGCCTACGCTCGATGGGATTCGTAGCTCGTAGAATCCCGGTGCAGACGAAGCGAGCGTCACCCGCTCGGGCCAGATATCCTGGATCGTCGCTATCATCTCTTTCGGAATCACGACTGACCTTGCTCCCTCATGAACGCTGATCTCGGTCATCAGTCCTCTCGGAGTGTAGTATTCAGTTGGATTTGGGATCCAACCCAAGACAACTCCAACTTCACCCGCGTCCGGTTCGGCACGCTCGAAAACCAAGTTGGCACCTGATGGATGGCTCGCACAGTTGCACAGAATTGCGAGCACGGCCGATGCTTGGAGTGAGCGGATCATATTTTTGCCAACGTCTGAGAAATGGCGGCGCCGTCCCCTTACAGCGCCACTCCGTTTCTCGTTGCTGGATGAAACCACCAAACCGAAAATTCGACAAGGGCGCTGTGAGGCGTCGCCATCTTCGACTTGTTGGCGTTATGGTTGTTCGAGGAGGCTTTTGAGCTCGGGATCAGATTCGGCCAAGCCATCAACCCTCTCTAGAAAGCTCTCTTGTAGAGGAGAAGGTTCTGACGAAATTCCGCGGTAGTAGGTAGCGACCGTTCGTCTCAAAAGCGGGAGCGCGTCCTCAAGGTTGCCATCTCGATGCTTCCTGAGGGCGCTTAGGGCAACCACTGCAGCCATCTCATCCTGCAATTGCACCTCAGCTACCAACTTCTTGGTCTCCCGCAACGTTTCAGGCATTGAAGCATGCATCTGAGCGATCTCCTCTTCAGTAATCAGCCCGGCCTCAATCGCCTCTCGCCAAGCTGCTTCTGTTTTCGCCAGGCGCTCAACCGCTCGGATGAGCTCGTCGTCGGAAAGATCAATTCGAGCACGGAGCTCTTCTAGTGCTCTCATCGCCTCAGATGGCGACTCAACATCCTCTTGTAGTTCTTCGGGACCACAGCCGGCTAGGAACAACAGGCAAGGCCCGATCCAGATTGAAGCAACGCGATGCATATTTCTTCGCCAACGTTAGAGGAATGGCGCGGCGGGGAGAAGGTCGAAATTCAACAAAGCGGCTTATCCGCCGTCGCCATGTCCGGCTTGTTCTGCTGCTTTTTGCTGTCTCGGAAAAAGGCCGTCACGATTGGCCAATCTTCCGGGTGATAGTTCGTCTCACGAAGGTTCAATTCTCGCTTCTTCGGTCGAACGATCCTAATGCCACTCTCTGTTACTGAAATCGCGATATCTCCAAGTTCTGAGGGAATTGTTGCAGTGCCGTAGGCCAGTGAATCTTGCTTAATCGATATCGAGGTTCCAATCGCCCCAATAATATTGCCAATAGCTGCAACTACGACACCGAAGTAGCCATACATACGGATAGACTCGAAAGGAAGTGCAAGTGCGATGATCAACGTGCCGATGATGACGAGTTTGAGCGACCTACTCCGAAAGCGTGGATGCTGACGAATCCTTATTGCATCCAAGGTCTTCATTTCTTTGCAGAACGTCTGAGGCATGGCGCGACGCCCGAACTGAGACGGCGCTCCGTGCCTGATTGAAAGGATTGAATCATGGTGAGGGAATTCAACAAGGCCGCTGTTAGGCGTCGCCTTCGCCGCCTTGTTCGCCTTGTTCGCCTTGTTCGCCTTGTTCGCCTTGTTGAACAGAGCCGCTGCGCGGCAATTTCGTTTGGTGGGTATTGCAGAGGTGAGGCGAAGCCGTCATGGCTCACTAATGCGTAAAAAAGATAATGCACATAAACGACTCGCCTCAGCCACTTGGT
>NZ_JBHTBS010000011.1:0-137189 GCF_042664875.1 Haloferula chungangensis
GATCGGCCGTTTCCACATCGAAGGGATTCGAACTCACCGCCACTGCCGGATCGACGCCGATGAACGAGCCCGAAGTCACCCCATCCTGCACCGCGAGCGACAATCGATCCGCCGTGGCAAAGGTTTCGTTGTCCCCGCTTTCGGCGAGGAAGTTACCTTTGCCGACAATGGTGAACTCCGCCATGTGGGCCGACGCCAGCGAGTTGCCCGCGCGATCCTTGACCTGGGTGCCGATCGTCAAACGATAATCGCCTGGTGGCAAGATAGCGCCATTGAAGGAAAAGAAGGCCCGATTGTCCCAAGTGAAAGGACCAAAGGTCAGCGGAAAATCCTCATCGTCAGAGTTCCCGAATGTCCCATCCGCGCCAGCGGATGCTAAAGTCACGGCCCCGGCGGCAGCTAGACTCACAGGGTCAATGGGCTCGGAAAATCCGATCCACAAGCGCGGATAAATTTCATCCCAAGTGAATGCGGAGGGAGGCTCGTATCGCTCCACTCGGTAACTGCCGGCAAAGGCGCCATGGCTGCTGCTCGAAACTCCAAAACGAGAGGATCCCTCATAGAATGCCTCTCCAGGCAGGACGGTGACTTTGACCGCCCCGACTTCTCCGTCCATCAGCACACCGGCATGGATGGCTGCACGGGCGAGGTTCGAATCGTCTCTATAGACTTCCGTCCCCCAGGCACTTCCGCTGCTACTCGCACTCAACGAGTATAGGAATGATTGACCGACGTTTCCGCGGAGCGCCGTCATGTTAGACGGAGCTGGGGTTGTGCCATCGAACAGCTGGGGCGAAATCGGGACCGGGTGCGCCCGGGTAATCACCGATGGAGCGACGACGTCCCCAATGGTGCCGCGCAGCAAATAAGAGCCGTCTGGCCCCTGGCTTGTGAAACCGGCGAGGGTAGCGGTGCTCACCCCCGCCCGGTCGGGGCTGCCAGTGATCACCCCGGAAATGCCACTATTGCTCAGGTCATTGACGACATTTCCCGATTCTTCGTTGAATTGATAGTAGGCGACCAAACCCGCTTCATTGCCAACCAGCGGCGCGACACGTCCCGCTTGAATCTCGGCTTGGGTGCGAGCGACGTTCCAGATCCTGAATTCATCCAGCGACCCACTGAATGCTCCCGCATAGCCGGTGCCAATGAGCGCATTCAGACTGCTGACAGTGGCAGCAGCATACTGCGCAGTCGCCTCGGAGACCAACTTTCCGTCGAGATACCAGCGAAGCTGCTTGGGCTCCGAGTCGAGGTCGCGGACCAGGGCCAGGTGCTGCCAGCGTCCCACCTGCAGTTGCGAGTTCGAGCTGAAGGTCTGATAGCTACCACCGTTTCCGCCGCCGGTTCCGTAGTAATAATTGATCACTCCGCTCGTTTCCAACGTCATGGTTCCCTCACCGCCGTAGGCTTTTGAATAGGGATTCTGGCGGGCATTCAGATGATCCGGTTTGATCCAAAATTCGATGGTCTGTGAGCCCAAAATCTGGAGCGGTGCCGGATTGCCGAGGTCGATCTGATCGGAGTCTCCGTTGAATTGAAGATATCGCCCGTCAGGCCCCGGCATGGTGGCGCGGATACGGTAGCGACCAGCGACCGCCACGTTATGGGACAAGTTGCCCCCTGTCGCCGAGGCCAGCGGGGCAACATCATCGTCGCGGAACAACGCAATCTCGGCAGCCGATGTCTGAAGCGCGGAACTTGCAGGTGTTTCCAGATTGAAATCGACCGTATTCCCGGGAGCGAGTTCGCCCAAATCGAACCAGTCCTCCTCGTGATTCAGGGTTCCCGCAACGGCGGCGGAAAATCCCCCACCCACCAGTTTCGGCGCCAGCGGACCCGCCGAGGCCCGCAGGCTGTTGTCCCCGGATTCCAGTTCCACACCGCGTCCAAAAAGAACGTCCAACGAAAATGCGGATGGCGCGTTGTTGCTGTACGCTGTGACTCGATAAACCCCGGGCGTCTCAATCGCGAAATTCTCGACCTGTGCGAAACCCTCAACGGTCCCCACAGTGGAAAACAAGTTCGCCCCTTCCGATGTGGAAATCTGAATCCGTGGGTAGCTGTTCGTCGTCAGCGTGGTCTGCATGGCAACCGACACCCGATCGCCACCTTCGGCATTGAACAACCAAGTCACACCGTTATTCAAACCGATGCCGGAATAACTTCCGGTCTCATGCGATGTGAATAGTCCAGATGCGGCGGGGGATTCCTGAAGTCCGAGAAATTCCTGTGCTTCTCCAATCAGAGCCATGGCGCAGGAACAAAGTCCGACTAAGGACAAGCACCTAATTTTCATACGCCAAGTCCATCACTTCCCCCGAAATCCTGTCAAACCCTAGAACAAACATTATTTACAACCATCTGATTCCGAAGCGATTCCAACTCGCCGACGACAGAAATAATGATTGAGCTTACTAAAGCGATAAAAAGCATCTCCCATCGTCTGACTCACGAAAGGGGACGCCTCTGGCAAGCCGGCGGTGGGAGACGAATCGATGTTGGGACCAGCGCTAAGGGACAGATCTCCGAAATTTTTCTTTCGGTTTCCTTCAAATTCACGCACGGAACTGACGCATTTGCGAGCGCGCCACTAACGTTTTTCTGAAAACGGGCATTTCGCACGCCCTCAAAACAAGCCACAAGACCTCTGCGGGGAAAACGGACCCCGATCAACTCATTCATGAACACCATCGTCACCGGTCTCCAATGGGGAGACGAAGGAAAAGGCAAAATCGTCGACTATCTCACTGAAAGCGCCGACGTCGTCGTCCGTGGTCAGGGAGGAAACAACGCCGGCCACACCGTCATCGCCCGCGGCACGAAGTACGTCCTTCACCTGCTCCCTTCCGGCATCCTCTGGGATGGCAAAAAGAACTTCATCGGCAATGGTGTCGTCCTCGATCCGATCGGCCTCGTCGCCGAAATCGAGAAAGTCGAAGCCCAAGGCGTCTCGATCACGCCCGACAAGCTTTTCATCTCCGACCGCTGCCACGTCGTGCTTCCGCTTCACAAGGAGCTCGATGCCGCTCGCGAAGCCGCCCTCGGCGACCGCAAGATCGGCACCACCAAGCGCGGCATCGGCCCGGCCTACGCCGACAAGATCAACCGCAACGGCCTGCGCGTCGCCGACCTGCTCAACGAAGATTACTTCCGCGAAATGATCGCCCACCGCACCGCCGAAGCCAACGAGGTGCTCGAGAAATTCGACCTCCCCACCTTCGACGCCAAGCAGCAGGCCGACGAAGTGCTCGCCGCCTTCGAGCGACTCAAGCCGCACGTCACCAACACCATCCCCGCTCTTCACAAGGAATGGAAAGCCGGCAGCACGATCCTTTTCGAAGGCGCTCAAGGCGGCCTGTTAGACATCGACTACGGCACCTATCCCTTCGTCACTTCATCGAACACGACATCAGGCGGATGCTGCACCGGCACCGGTCTGCCGCCGACCGCCATCGATGAAGTCATCGGCGTCTGCAAAGCCTACACCACCCGTGTCGGTTCCGGCCCTTTCCCCTCCGTCGACGAAGGCCTCTCCCAATACCTTCACGATCTCGGTCGCGAGTTCGGCGCCACCACCGGTCGCGCCCGCGGTTGCGGCTGGCTCGATGCCGTGCTGCTCCGCCACGGCTGCATGGTCAACGGCACCACCGGCCTCGCCGTCACCAACGTCGACGGCCTCGACAACTACGAGACCCTTCGTATTTGCGTCGCCTACGACATCGATGGCACCCGCCACGAACTCCCCCCGGCCGATCGCCACGCTTGGGACCGCGCCAAGCCAGTGTATGAGGAACTCCCCGGCTGGATGAGCGACACCACTGCCTGCACCAGCTACGACGAGCTCCCTGAGAACGCCAAAGCCTACCTCCAGCGTCTTTCCGATCTCTGCGAAACCCCGATCAAATTCATCGGTGTTGGCCCCGACCGTGCTCAGACGATCATCCGTTAGTCCCATCGGCGCCCGCCACACTTCGGTTTTGAAATTGGAACATTGAACATTGGAAATTCCTTCGCAATTCACCTTTCGTTCATCCATCCACCAGGGCGTTCCGCCACATTCACCCCATGCCCGACACCTCCAACGTCCCTCGCCACGTCGCCATTATCATGGATGGCAACGGCCGTTGGGCGAAAGAGCGCGGGCTTCCGCGGTTAGAAGGCCACCGCGCTGGTGCGGAGTCGGTTCGTGAATGTGTCGAGGCCTGCAAACAACTCGGCATCGAGTATCTCACGCTCTACGCCTTTTCCTCGGAGAACTGGAGCCGACCGCCCGCCGAAGTCTCCGCCCTGATGACCCTGCTCGAACGCTTTCTCGACCAGAAAGCCAACGAGATGATGAAACAGGACGTGAAACTCACAGCCATCGGTCACCTGGAACGCCTTCCGGAGAAAACCCGCGCCAAGCTCAGCAAAGCGATGGAGCGCACCGCGAACAACCAATCGCTCACGCTTGTCCTTGCCCTATCTTACGGCTCGCGTGAAGAGATCACCGAAGCCGCCCGATCGCTGGTCAAGGATGCTGTCGAAGGCCGTCTCGTTCCTGGCGATGTCACCGCCGAGCTCTTTGCCACCCGTCTCTACACTCACGACATCCCCGACCCGGACCTGATGATCCGCACTTCGGGTGAAATGCGCGTCTCGAATTTCCTGCTCTGGCAGATCAGCTACGCCGAGCTCGTCATCTTCAAGAAGTTCTGGCCCGACTTCGGCCAGTCCGACCTCTTCGAAGCCGTCGAAGAATACTCCCGCCGCCACCGCCGCTTTGGCGGACTGTGAGCGAGTTCGGTTAGCCTTCCGGAGCATCGACCTTATTGTCGCTAGCTCAGTTCGGGGTAAGATGGACCGGACTTTTCGAAGACTGAGAAAATTGGACCCGACCGACCGTTCGCTGGCGAGGTCCATCGACAATAAGGTCGATGCTCCGAAACGAGAATCCCGCCACCGCCAATCGCCCTCCCGACCAACGACGATCGCATTTTTTTTGAGCCCACACTGGCGCGATCTTCGCCCAGCGTCTAACTCCTTTCCATGCGCTTTCGTTCCCTGACGATCCTCGTCGCCCTCTCCCTCGTCTCCTTCTCCTGCAAGAAGGACACTCCCGAGAGCGATGCGGCCACGCCATCCGCAACGATGCCACCGCGCCCGACCGGCCCGCTAGCCAAGTCTTCCGAGTGCGCGGCCTGCCACAAGGAAGCCACCGAGGCCTGGGAAAAATCCCATCACGCCCTCGCTCACCGCGATTTCGGCACGGAAATGGACGCCGAAGCCTTCGCGGGCTTCGAGGTCACGCTCGGCAATGCTTCCTGGAAATTTTCCGGAAGCCTCGATGAACCCCGCATCATCTGGTCGCACAAGGACAGCGACGTCTCGCAGCCCGGCACCCAGCAACCGAACATGGCGATCGGCGTGGATCCGCTGGTTCAGTATCTGCTCCACACCGGCGACGGACGGTATCAGGTCCCCGATCTCGCCTGGGATCCGGCAAAGAAGGAATGGTTCAGCATCTATGGCGATGATCAACGCAACCCCCACGAGTGGGGCCACTGGACCGAGCGTGGCATGAACTGGAATTCCCAGTGCGCCTACTGCCACTTCACCGGATTGGAGAAAAATCACGACCTGGAAAGCGACGGCTACCACACCACTTGGATCGAGCAGGGCGTCGGCTGCGCGCAGTGCCACGGCCCCTCCCGTGAGAACCACGGCAGCAACGAGTGCATCATCGATCCCGCACGGAAATACACCAAGGAGCAATGGATGCATTCCTGCGCCACCTGCCACGCCCGGCGCGGTGAGTTCGACGAAAAATTCTCGATCGGCGACTCCTTCCACGATCACTACTCGCTCTCGCTCCCCAGCCAGGCAGGCCTCTGGTATCCCGATGGTCAGCAGCTCGACGAGGTCTACAAATTCAACAATTTCCTGCTCTCCCGCATGGGCCACAAGGGCATCGGCTGTACTGATTGCCATGACCCCCACGCCGCCGAACCGATTGGTGGCGGAGACGATGTCGCCCTGCGTTCGAACGCTCTCTGCATGACCTGCCACGGAGCCGGCGCCAACGAAGCCACCGTCATCAATCCTGCCGAGCACACTTTCCACACGCCCGGCACCGCTGGAGCAAGCTGCATTGACTGCCACATGCCGAAGCGCAACTACATGGGCCGCGATCCACGCAGCGACCACCGATTCCCCCGCCCCGATCCGCTTCTAACAAAAGAGCTCGGCACTCCGAACGCCTGCAACAACTGTCACGAAGACAAAGGCCTCGATTGGCAGATCGAGTGGTCCCACAAGTGGTATGGCGAGGACATGAACGCCGTCAGCCGCAAGCGCACCCGCGCCGTTCATGCCGCCAACGAGCAACGCCCCGGCGCGCTTGATCAACTCATCGATGTCTTCGATGTCGAAGAAATCGATGCCTGGCAAGCCACCCTGCTGCGCCTCATGGAACCATGGGCCGCCGACAGCCGCGTTGTCCAGCGCGCCAACCGCAGCGCCAACGACGGAGGCCCACTCGCCCGCACTGCCGCCGCCCTGCTCATCGGTCGCCGCGGCGAAACCGGGCCGCTGATGGAAAAGGTCCTCTCTGATCCGATCAGAGCCGTGCGGATCGAAGCCGGCTGGTCATCGCTCGACCGACTTCCCGTGGATCACCCAGTCTTCGCCGAAATCACCGCCATGGCAAAGCACCAGTCCGACCAGCCCACCGGCGCCATGACCATGGCACGCCTCGCCGTCAAACGCGGTGACATGGAAGACGCCGAGAAGTGGTTCAAGCGCGCCGCCAAGTGGGATCCGAGCTCATCCGTTCCACGTCGTGATCTCGCGATCTTCCTCAGTGGTCAGGGCCGCACCGGCGATTCGATCAGCTGGCTCGAAGAAGCCGCCACCCTCGCTCCCGACAACGCGGAAATCCCTTATCTAACGGCACTCGCCCTTTCTGAGCTCGGCAGGCCGACCGAAGCCCTCACGAAGTTTCAGACCACCGTGCAGATTCAGCCGGGCTTCGCTCGCGCCTGGTACAATCTCGGACTCCTTCAGAACAGCCAAGGCAATCCACAGGATGCCGTAGCCAGCCTCCAGCAGGCAGCGGCCCTGGAACCCGGCAACCCCGACGCCCCCTACGCCATGGCCACCATCTATCTCCGCATGGGCAACGCCGAGTTCGCGATCAACTCCGCCGAGGAAGCCGTCCGCCGCGATCCCGGCCACGAAGCCGCCAACCAGTTCCTCCGGCAGCTGGGCCGCTGAGTTCCGCCAAGGCATTGCTAGCCAAACAATTCGTCTTTCTGAAACTCGATCCCGCACTCTTCCGCAGCCTCCTCCGCTTCGGCAGCATGCCAGGTCGTCGGTTCGTGCTGGCAGGCACAGGCGACTTCGATACCGAGCGAGCTCATCGCTGCAATGGCCACTTCCGGGTTGTTGCAATCACGACTGAGATGACCGAGCACGACGCGCCGCAGGCCCGCAGGCACCAACTCCGCGACCAAAGCCGCCGTCTGGGCATTCGAGAGATGCCCGTGACGCGACGAAATCCGCTGCTTGGTCGACCAGGGACGCTTGGTATCCGCTTCTAACAACTCATCATCGTAGTTCGCCTCGATGAACAGCGCCTGCACCCCGGCGAGCAGATCGCTGACGCGTTTGGTGACGTGGCCGGCATCACTGACCAGCCCGATCGAGCGACCACCGCGATGAAAAACGAAGCCGACCGGCTCGACCGCATCGTGAGGAACGGCGAAAGACTGGACCTCGAGATCGCCAATCGCAAAACGAGAGCCACTTTCAAAAAGTTTCCACGAAATCGCCCCGAGATTCTCACGCACCACGTGACTGGTCGACGGCGTGGCATACACCGGGACCGAGAGCGATTTCATCAGCACCCGGAGACCGGAAACGTGATCGCCATGCTCGTGGGTAAGGAGGATGCCACTGAGGCTCTCCGGCTCGATGCCGACACGCCGTAGACGCAGGACCAGCTGCTTGGCGGAAAGTCCGGCGTCCACAAGCAAGCGGGTGCCGCCGGATTCCACGACCGCCGCATTTCCTCCGCTACCACTGCCCAAAACCGCAAACCGCATGCCGGAGAGTGGAATGAAGCAACCCGGGATTGAAAGCTGAATCCAGCTCGCCATGATACTTGCAGGTTTGAAACGAATCCGGATCATCCATCGTCTGCGCGTCGCCATGGCCCTCCTCGGCTTTCTGGTGCTCGTCGCCGCGCTTGGCGGATTATGGTGGGCGAACCATACCGGTCTGCCGGATTCGTGGCGGGCCAAGATCGAGGACGCCCTCGCCAAACAAGGCATCTATGCCGAGGTGGCCAGCCTGCGCTACCGCCCGCTTCGCGGCATCGAGGCCGGTGAAGTCGTCGTCTATGCCGATGACTCCCACAGCCGGGTCGTCGCCCGCCTTCACGAACTGCTGCTCGATGTCGACCGCACCAAGCTCTCGCGGGGAGAAGTAAAAATTGACCGTCTCGATCTGGCTGGGGCCCGCGTCTCTCTCGCTGCGGATCCGGAAGTCCCCGACTCGGAAACCCTCGATATTCTCGACGCCCAGGGCCGCATCTTGATTTCAGGAGGCCGCCACATGGAGATCCAGAATGCCAGCGGCATGGTGGGCGGCGTGCGCCTGGAGCTCGACGCCGTGCTCGAAATGTTCCGCCCCAGCGCAAACCCCACTCAGGAAGAAATCGATCACTCCCGCGCTCAGCGCCGCCAGGTCCTCACCTCCGTCATTGATGCGCTCGAAAACTGGGGCCCGAAGGGCAGCTCGCCACCCAGCATCCGCATCAAGGCCAGTGGCGATCTGGAAGATCATTCCACTCTGCGCGCCACCATCGATGTCCAGGGTGCCGGCATGAAAAGCCACTCGCTCGAAGTCCGCCACCTCATCCTGCAGGCCGAGCTCCGCGGCTCCGTGATCGTCGTGCAGAACGCCGATATCAGCACCTCAAACGGCACCCTAACAGGCCGGATGGAGTATGACATGTGGAAATCGCGAGGCCGCTTCGATGCGAACTCGAACATCGACATCGCCGCCCTGCTCACGAGCCTCGACATGCCCGTCCCGGAAAAGATGCCGAGCTTCGGTGCCCCCCCCGCCATCGAGGTTCGTGGAAGCTTTTTCAAAGAAGAAGAAGCATGGGATCTCAAGCTCATGGGCAAGCTTGAACTCGATCAACCGAAGTTCGAACACCTCTCCGCCGATCGCGCATCCACCGCTTTTTCATGGGATGGAAATCAGCTCTTCCTCGAGGACATCGCCGTCCACGAAGGAGCCCACCAGATCACCGGGCGCGCTTTCATCACCAGGGAAAAGGTCCTCTACGAAGCCAGGACCGACCTGCCCCCCGCCTTCTGGCAGAACGCCATCCGGTTCGAACCCCTCAGCACCATCCTCGATCGCTTTCAGGGGAGCGAAGACACCACCGTCTCGGTGGACTTTCAGGGCACCGCCGATCCCCGCGACAAGTACCTCTGGACCTTCAAGGGTGACGCCGCCGCCACCAACATCAGCTACGAAGGCGTCCCCGCCCTGCGCGCCAGAACCACCCTGGATCTGTCCAGTCAGCGCCTCGATTTCTCCAGGAACGAAGTCGAGTTCGACTACCGCGACTACCCCCTCCGCAAAGCCCACGGAGGCCCGATGACAGGACAGGTCAAGGTCGATCTCATTCGCTACGACCGCGAACCATCCACGGTGACCATCCGAAATCTGAAAGGCGAAGCATGGCCGGGGCCGATCGCCCGGACCTTTTCCCCCAAGCTTGCGGAAACCCTCGAGACCTACGGCTTTCATAGTAATCCAGCACTCGAGGCGAGTGGCGTCATCGGCGTGAAGCACGGCGTCGCCAAACAGGACTTCACCGTTCGCTTCGCCACCGCCAAGCCCGCCAACTACGAATTCCTCGGAGCCAATTTGGAAGTCGACTCTCCAAAAGGAGTGGTCCGGGTTTTACCCGACAGCGTCAACGTCAGCGATCTGAGCCTCGGGGTCTTCGGCGGCCTCGTCCGTGGGTCGCTGAAAAGCGCCACAAGTGGCGGCAGAAAGATCTCCGGCGAACTCGACTGGACCCGAGTCTCACTTCCCGAGCTAAGCAAAGCCTACGACTTCGAAAACAAGGCCCAAGGCCTGGTAACCGGACGTCTCGACTTCACCCAACTCGGCAACGACGTCTCAGGTCTGAGCGGCGCCGGCCACATCGCGCTCGAAAAGGGCGAGCTTTTCGAGGTGCCGATTTTCGGCCCGCTCTCCCCCGTCATTTCCACGGTTCTCGGTCGACGACAAGCCGGCTTCCAGGAAGCCAACGAAGCCTTCTGCACCTTTACCCTGAAAAAAGGCGTCCTGGAGACCCAGGACTTCAGAACCGCCACCTCATCCATCGTCTTCACCGGTGACGCTCTGATCGACCTCAACAAAATGACGATGTTCATGACCCTCAGAATGAACGCGCAAGGTCTATTCGGCGTCATCACCCTGCCCCTGCGCCCCTTCTACGGCATGTTCCAGTTCCGCGGCACCGGCCCGATCCGCGAACCCGAGTGGACCAACGTCATGTTCACTCGTCCGCCGAAACAGCAGGAGGAAACCCTCCTCGAGCCACCCCGGGCGCGACGAATCGAGCCCCCCGGTCCCAGAAAACCCTGAAGCCACCCCCGCATTTTCTCCCCCTCCGCAAAAAGTCATGCCTTGCACGCCTACTGCTTCGATGGCAGCTTAACCACGAAGGAAGCCTCCTACATCATTCTTAAAACATCACGACCATGTCCGATAATTTTGCCAATCCCAAGTCCCTCGATCCTGAAACCGGTTTCTCCCAGAACCCTTCGGTTTCCCAAGCCGCCAACGAGCTTCGCGCCGCCGCCGGCGAGCGCGCCAAGGAAGTCGCCCATGATACAGCCGATCAGGCCAAGGCTCTGAAAAGCAAAGCCGTCGAGTCCGCCCAGCATTTCCGCGACACCGCCACCGAGAAGGCCCAGGCGCTCAAGGCGACCGCTACCGAAAAGGCCACAGTCCTCCGCCAGGCGGCTGAGGAAAAGGCCACCCACCTGCGAAGCGTTGCCGACGAACAATGGCACCAGACACGCGACCGGGCGAAAGACATCCACGTCACCGCCGAGGACTACATTCGTGAAAACCCCACCAAGTGCGTCCTTGGCGCGCTCGGCATCGGTTTCTTCATCGGCCTCATTTCACGCCGCTAACAATCAGCCCGGAAAAGCTGGTTCACGCCCTACGCCTCCGGCCGAACGCCGGAGTGCGCACGGACCCGCCGACCAATGAGTGACGCACCCGAGAACCCGGCACCCCCAGCATCTCAGTCAGATGGCTGGGTGGCCGCCGCATCATCCTTCATCTCCACGAGGATCGAGCTCATCAGGCTCGAAGCGCGAGATGCCAGTCAGGAAGCCGCAAAGCGCGGCGGCCTGCTCCTCGTAATCCTCATCGGCACCTTCCTCGTCTGGTTACTTGGAGTCGCCGGATTGATCGGCTGGATTTCCCACAGCCTCTCAGTGAGCTGGTACTCCATCACCCTCATCTTTGCCGCCGCCCACCTGCTCCTCGTCATCATCGCCGCCGTGCTTCTCAAGAAACCGGCAGCCCCCTCCTTCCCCATCACCCGCGCGGAACTCTTAAAAGATCAAGCATGGCTCGAGACCCTCAACAAAGACCCGAAATCGCCGAACTGATTCGCCGCATCGAGGACTCGCGTGCAAACGTCGGGAACCATGTCGCCCAGCTCAGGCGCTCGCTAGACGTCCCCTCGCGGATCAAGCATTCCGTCACCTCCAGCCCCCTCGCATGGTTCGGCGGCTCACTCGGTGCCGGCGTGCTCGCCAGCCGCATCTTCCGGCGAAAGCCCAAAAAGGTGGCCACCAAATCAAAAGGCATCATCGGCCTGCTGATCGCCACCATCATGACGATGGTCAAGCCCGCCATCCGCGGAATCCTCGTGTCTGAATTACAACGTCGCTTCAAAGTCCATACCAAGTGGCAAAACCCATCTCAGGAGACACACTTGCCGCTTTCCAAGCCTCGGACCCCACCTTCTAACTAAGCCCAATCATGTCTGATCACCAAGTGCTCGACCACGTCGACCAGTATCTCCGCCTCGGCCGCGAATACGGTTGCTCCGATGTCCACCTCGCCGCCACTTTTCCACCTGCCTGGAGACGATTTGGCCAGCTCCAGCCAATTTGGGACGATCACCAACCTCTCACCGCCGAAGACACCGAACGGCTCGTCCGCTCATTCCTCGATGAGCGCGAATGGAACCGCCTTCAGGAAAAAGGTGACGTCGACTTCGCCTACGCCAACGATGAAGGCCGATTCCGCGCCTCGGTGATCAAACAACGCCTCGGACTCGACATGGTCTTCCGGATCATCGACTCCAAAATCCGCTCCATGGAGGACCTCCAGCTCCCCATGGATCACCTCCTCCCCCTCACCCGCTATCAGAACGGACTCATCCTCGTCACCGGCGCCGTCGGCTCCGGCAAGTCCACCACCCTTGCTGCTCTCGTCGATTTCATCAACGCCGACCGCGAAGACCACATTCTGACCCTCGAAGACCCCATCGAATACGTCTTCGACTCCAAGAACTGCCACGTCAATCAACGCGAAGTTCACCTTCACACCGAATCTTTCGCCAAAGCCCTTCGGGGAGCTCTCCGGGAAGACCCCGACGTGATCATGGTCGGAGAAATGCGCGACCTCGAGACCATCCAGCTCGCTCTAACAGCTGCAGAAACCGGCCACTTGGTCCTTGGAACCCTCCACACCGGCAACGGACCCCGGACCTTGGACCGTATCCTCGACGTCTTCCCCACCGACCAGCGCGACCAGATCCGCATCATGGTCTCCGAGTCCCTGCGAGGCATCCTCTCCCAGCAACTCGTCCCCCGCGCCGACGGCGAAGGCCGAGTCATGGCACTCGAGCTACTCGTCAACACCGCCGCCGTCTCAAACTGCATCCGCGAAGGAAAAACCTTCATGCTCCCAGGCGTTATGCAGACCGGTAAAAACGTCGGCATGATCACCATGGATGAATCCCTCAGGCAGCTCTACATCAAAGGACTCATCGCCAAAGAGGAAGCCCTCTACCGAGCCGAAGACAAGGTCCAGATGGAGGCCTTTTTCCAATCCTAAAAAGCCCAAACCGTAGACCATCATGGCCGAAATCGACCGCCTCTTTCAACACCTCGTCGCCACCAAAGGTTCCGACCTCCACCTTTCCGAAGGCCAACCACCAAAGACTCGCGTCCACGGTGCTGTCACCGCCATCGAAGGTGAAGAAGTCCTCGATCACGACACCATCCACCGGATGCTCGAGGAGATCTGTGACCCGAAGGCATGGGAAATCTATCTCGAAACCGGCGACCTCGACTTCGCCTACTCGATGGACGAGGAATCCCGCTTCCGTTGCAACTACCTCAAGCAAAACTACGGCCTGGCCGCCGTCTTCCGCCTGATCCCGACCGAGATCATGTCGCTTGAGAGCCTCGGTGTCCCGGAAGTCGTCAAACGCTTCGCCCACATTCGCTCCGGGCTTGTCCTCGTCACCGGCCCTACCGGCTCCGGCAAGTCCACCACCCTGGCCGCCCTGCTCGACTACATCAACTCGAACTACGCCCGGCACATCATCACCGTCGAGGAGCCGATCGAATTCGTTCACCGCAACAAGAAATCCATCCTCACCCAGCGCGAAGTTCCCATCCAGACCCCATCGTTCTCCGATGGTCTGCGTGCTGCCCTCCGTGAAGATGCCGACATCGTTCTCGTCGGTGAGATGCGCGACCTTGAAACCATTTCGCTCGCCCTAACAGCAGCCGAAACCGGACTCCTCGTCTTCGGAACGCTTCACACCAACAACGCACGGAAAACCGTCGACCGTATCATCGACGTCTTCCCCGCCGACCAGCAGGCACAGGTCCGCACCATGCTCGCCGCCTCGCTACGCGGCGTGCTCGCCCAGCTCCTCTGCAAGCGCATCGACAAGCCCGGCCGAGTCGCCGTTCACGAGATCATGTTCGCCACCCCGGCGGTCTCCGCGATCATTCGTGAAGGGGCCACCCAGAAGCTCTACGACGTTATCACCGGTGGTAAAGGCGACGGCATGCAGTTCATGGATGAAGCCATCTGGGCCCGCCTCCAGGAAGGCATGATCGCCCCCGCCGAGGCCTACATGAAGGCTATCGACAAAACGCGCTTCAAAAAATTCCTACCTCCCGCAGACGCCGCCCTCGGCGAAGCCTCTGGCGAGAGTCCCATGGAACACTGATCCGGAAGCCTCACACCGAGGGATCCAGCCAAGTCCAAGGACCCGCCGCCAGATTCTTCATCAGGCAGGCGGGTTCTTCTTGTTGCGCTCCGTAAGATCGAGAGTTGGAAATGGTGGGCTGTTGCGTCGTGGAAAGCTCCGATTGGAAACTCTCACGCTACGATCGCGGCCGCCGGGAATCATGCTGATTTATTGGATTCGCATGGCAATCGAGGTATGGCAACCAGGGCATGGCGTGGTCGTGGGCCTGATGCCGACGGTGGTCATGGACGTTCTTCCACCCGGCCCGCCATCCGTGCCGATTTCGGTGCCGTTTGTTCTGAAGGCTGGATCCAGTCGCGACGCAGAAATTGCTGTCCATCGTATCGACCAACTCCCGAGGCCGCATCGCCCGCAAGTTCCCCTCCATGATTGCTTCAAAATCGATGATCGCGCCAAGGTAGGCGTCCCCCTTCGCCACCGGGTTGGAGGTGGATGTCATCACGCCGGATTGCGTCGACCGTCATTGAGCGCCCTGCTCTCTCATAGGTCGGGAAAAAGCGAGTGCTCCTTGATCGGCTTAGTGGTCGTCGGCTCGGAGCCCACCACGTGAAGTCGCCTTATTCGGGGCTTCCACCTCATTTATTCTCCATAAATACCCATCGATATGTCTCCTTGAGGCTTTCGCAGAATAATCCGTCCATCTATCTCAGTGGTCGCCTCTACCACGCCCCCTCCCCAATCTTCGTCGAGCGGGGATTGCCCGCGATTCATTTCGATGGTGGGTTCGGCTAGCGTCAGATCATCGAGTTCAAGCTCTGAATTATCCTCAACGAATTTCCAACTTCCGGGATTGGGACTCATAATATTGACATGAACAAAGTTCACCCCCGGGGAATCATTCGTGAAATGAAGGTATAGGTTCGTAACCCCCGGGTTCACTTGCTTGAAATAAACCGAGAATTTCGACTGCCAATTGAACCTTCTTATCAGGTGAAATCGAATGTTGTGACCGTTGTTATATCCCGCATAACTATTATATCCGACGCTGAATTCACAGAGCGCCGAAGAGTTCGCAGAATGACCTTGGCCGCCGATCATCAGCTGGTGATAACCAACCCTGAACTCACCCAGCGGCACGATGTACTCCGCTCCCGGCTGGAGACTTGCCTTCACAAAGTGCATCCCCATTGCCATTTTCCCCGTCGTCGAGTCAGCCTGAGTCATCGAAAGATCTGCACTACCAAATTCGATCTCGGCAACTTCTCCTGCGGCCTGCATGGCTAACGTCAGACTAAGCCCTATCAAACCCGAACATTTAACACCTCCAAATTTTTTAAGTTCCCGCTTCATCTCATCTAAAGTAAGAAGATTAATACTACTCCCCGCAAGTACTTTCTGAGAAAAAAATATTTCGCCCGAATAATCATAGCAAATAGGGAAGGCCCAGCAGCCTGAGGAAGCACTGCGGATGATTCGATTGGATCGAGCAAAGTCGGCTGGGAGATAAGATAACACCACTTGATAGGACTCCTCGAAAACTTGCCCTATGAACGCGCCATCACGAGTCGTGATGCTTCTTCGCTCTTGAGGTGAGCCAACCTGCGATGACCTCTTCCTGAACGGGATCACGCAGAGAGGATCTTCGGGCAGCCATCGAATCTGTGCTCGCCGGTCTGAGCGATGATGGCCTGCGCGAAACCGTCCACCGTAACACCAACAAACAACACCAGAGAGGCACGAAATGCCTCGCCAGCGAATCGGGAATTCATCCCAACGACGCCACCGCCGTGAGCCGCTTTGAATGATAGGCGGGAAGACGGCGAAAGCCCAACCCTCGCCAAGTGACAAAAATCGCGTCAATCCGGGATGGCGCTGATTGAGCCCGTTTTCACCTTCTCTCACCACGTAAGGAAGGCGCCGTGTGGGGGCTTGAGACGCAGATGCTCGATGAGTTCATGCACCGTGACTTGCATCTTCCTCGTGGCGGTGGCATGAACGCTGCGCGGAAAGTCTGGCAAAAGAGTTGGATGTTCACCCCGTGCCTACCGATCCTCGAAAGCACTTCCGCCTTTCACCTATCATGCCTCACTCCGCCTCAGCGATCAATCTTGAGCGACTTTCGAGTCACGAGTTAAGGAACTCCATATTGAGGTTCGTGCAATCCAGAGTCAGGGACCCCCACCTTGCCGAAGATCTCACACAGGAGATTCTACTTCGGGGCTTATCCAAGCTTTCAGGGCTGCGCGATCAGAAGCGGCTTGAGGCGTGGCTTTTTCAGATCGCACGCAATACGATCAGCGATCATTTCCGAAAGTCGAAAGCCACGGAAATCAGCATCGAGAAGATGCCCGAGAATTGTGATCCGAATGAAGCCATCACCGAGGAGGAGGTTCTGCTTCGTGAGAATATCGCTGCCTACATTCGGGGCGTGGTGGAGGCTCTCCCGGAGATCTATCGAAATGCTCTTTGCTACACGGAGTATGAAGGCCACACGCAGGTCGAACTCGCCAAGAAGGAAGGAATCTCGCTATCCGGGGCCAAGTCCCGTGTGCAACGCGCCCGGCAGGAGGTCCGCACGGCTGTCGAACAATGCTGTCACGTTGAGACCGACCGCTATGGGCAGATTGTCGAGATGAAGCGCCGCTAATCCCGGGTGCTGACAAATTTCTGAAAATAGGCTGCGTCCATGTTTGTTGGAGCCCGTCTCCCTCCATGCATGAACACTGATCAGAAGAATCTGCCTGTCGCCGTCATTGGAGCTGGCCCTGTGGGTCTCGCCGCCGCCGCTCAGCTCATCGAGCGAGGGGAACGCGTGGTGATTTTGGAGGGAGGCTCAGCCGTTGGACACTCGGTGAGAAAATGGGGACACGTCAGGATGTTTTCGCCCTGGAGCTACAACATCGATGCGGCAGCGCGACGTCTGTTGGAAATATCCGGCTGGGACGAACCCTGCGGAAAAGAGCTTCCGACGGGTCGAGACATCGTCGAAAAATACCTGGAACCACTGGCATCCATCGATGCGGTGGCGAGCTCGCTGCGTTTGAGCCATTGCGTCATCTCCGTGACTCGAGAAGGTCTGGACAAGGTGCGAAGTCACGGGAGAGCTGAGCGTCCTTTCGTGATCCGGACGCTCGACGCTGCGGCGAAACTCACCAGCTACCGCGCCAAGGCGGTGATCGATGCAAGCGGGACCTGGGAAACCCCGAATCCACTGGGCGCAGACGGACTTTGCGTGCCGGGCGAGGACCGTGTTTCATCCCACATCGACTACGGTATTCCGGATATTGCGGGAAGTCGCAGGGGAGATTTCGCCGGCGCGCACACGCTGGTGGTGGGTAGCGGTCACTCGTCGTTTAACGCCATCCTCGATCTTCTTCGGCTGAAGGAAACCCAGCCCGAAACCACGGTTTCATGGGCCATGCGAAAGGCCAAGCTCGGCAATACTTTCGGCGGGGGCTCGGCGGACGCCTTGCCTGAGCGGGGCGAGTTGGGGCAAAAGGTTCGTGCGGCGGTGGAATCTGGCGCGGTGAACTTGTTGAACCCGATGGCCATCGATCGGCTGAGCCAGGCGACGGTCGACGGCAAAATCATGGTCGACGCGATCGTAGCGGGATCGTCACTGGCACTCGAAGTGGACCGCATTGTGGTGACCACCGGATTTCGCCCGAACCTCGAGTTCAGTCGGGAAATCCGGCTCAGGATCGACCCAGCACTGGAGTGTGCCGAGAAGCTCGGTCCTCTCATTGATCCCAACGAGCACAGCTGTGGCAGCGTGCGACCTCACGGGGCGGCCGAGCTCGCGCATCCCGACCCGGGTTACTATATTGTCGGCATGAAGAGCTACGGACGTGCGCCGACATTTCTGTTAGCAACCGGCTATGAGCAGGTGCGATCGGTAGTGGCAGAAATTTCCGGTGATCATGAAGCTGCCGCCAGAGTTGAGTTGAAGCTTCCGGAAACCGGCGTGTGCTCACTCAGCGAACCCGTCGAGGTCGCCAAGGAATCTCGTTGCGGGGAAACGGAATTGGCGACCCTCCCCGTCGTTCCTGCCGTCGAGCCGGGCTCCCGCTGCTGTGGATGAAAAATGCAGAGCGCCATCCTCGATTGGCAGGATCCATGGAAGAGAGCGTGAAGCCCCCGTGGGGGCTGGCCTGGCGTCTTGCATGGGGGCAGATTCTGTTGTGGGGCATCCTCTACTATGCATTCACCGCCCTTTCCGCCCCCATCCATGAAGATACGGGATGGAGCCGCCCGCTGATCCATGGTGGTCTTTCCTTGGGACTGCTGACCTGGGGAGTTCTTGCGCTCCCAGTGGGAATGTGGATTCAGCGGAATGGCGCCAGAGGGATCATGATGGCAGGCTCACTGCTTGGGGGACTGGCCTTCGCGTCTTTCGGACTCGCCAGCGAGCCCTGGCATTTCTATCTGGCATGGGTCGGCACTGGTGCCGCGATGGCAGCGACACTCTACGAACCAGCGTTCGCAGCGGTGACGATGGCATTCGGGAACCGCTACAAGCAGGGCATCGTCCTCGTCACGCTTCTCGGCGGACTCGCGAGCACGGTCTTTATCCCGCTGACACATTTTCTAACCGAGCAGATCGGATGGCGCCAAACCTGTCTCGTTCTCGGTCTGAGTGTCGTGGCGCTCGGGGTGCCGCTGCATCGCACGAAAATTCAGGCCGCCCCCGCTAACAGCCGTCGCTCTCCGAATCATCGGAGATGGTCTTTCTTCGATGCGATCGCGGGCTTCAGGAAGGACTTCAGCGACAGAACCTTCCTGCTGCTCTCCCTCTGGTTTTCAGCGCACACCGCCGCCTTCTCCGGGCTCATCTTCCTCATCGTCCCGGCGATGAGTGCGGCGGGCGCAAGTTCGGGGGCCCTGCTGGGTGCGATGGCGCTGATCGGGCCGATGCAGGTCCTGGGGCGCTTAGCCATCGCTGCACGTGGCGGAGAGTTTTCCTCCATCCAAACCGGTAGCTGGGCGATGATCTCCATGACGCTTTCCCTTATCATTCTCATCGTCATGCCTTCCAACTTTGCCTGGCTTGCCTGCTTTGGCGTCCTGTTCGGCCTGGGCAATGGCATCATGACCATCATGAAGGGGACCGCGATCGCAGAATTTTTCGACAGAGCGCGTTATGCCGAACTCAATGGTGCGATTGCCGCGCCCTCGGTAATGGCAAAGGCCGGCGCTCCGCTGCTGCTGAGTGCCGTGTGGCAAAAAACCGCCCAACCCGAGCTTGTCTTCGTGGTCCTGTTGATCCTGATGCTCATCGGGCTGGCTGCAGTTCTCGGCCTGGCACGAATGAAGTCGCAACGGATCGTCCCGCCGAATTCCTCGCATGGTGACAGCCAATGACGGACAATTTCTGTTAGACCGCTGAACAGCTTTCGGATGAACATCCCATCGAGAGGAAAGCCATGGGCTCGATCGAACGACAAAGGACCGAAGCTCGGAACTTAGGGACTGGAACTGGTGACGAGTCCGGCCGCGCGGAGCACGGTCATTCCTCCGTGAAGGACGAGGACTTCTCCGGCCACGAAGTCGCGGAATTCGCCCTTCAGCTGCATGCTCAAATCATGGCTGACCGAGCAATGCACGTCGTCGCAATACACAATGACCCTCTTTGATCCAAAGAGCAGATCCGCGTGGCGGGCGAGTTGGTCGGCGAGGGCTTCATCCGAAAGCATCGTGATGTTGATCGAGTCCGTCTTCCGCTCCTTTTGCCACAGGGCTGCGGGCCGGGCGTCGATCCAGACCAGACCATCGTCCGCTTCTTCGAGTGCTGTCTCGAGACGGATCTCCCCCTCTTTCAAGGGGATTTTCTGAACTTCCTCGGCGGGATCGCCGGAGGGTCTTCCGCCGACCAACCAGTTGCCCAGCCCGCCAAGTGCGGCAATCCCGGCAATCAGCCCCAGTTCGACAGCGCTCTTCATTTCCTGATCCTGATCGATTCAGCCTGGCTTTCTAACAATCGTGTATGCCCGCTGAGTGGCATGCCGCTTGATCGGACAATCCGTCTCGATGCTGATCAGACCGATGCTCTGAGAACTGGTGTCGGTAGGAGTCACCTCCAGCTCATACTTTTTGCCTTCTTCAACGGTCTTCTGTTTGATTTTGAAATTGGGATTCTGGCAGCTCACGGAGGTCACCTTGATCGGTTCATCGTGCATCATGGTGACCGTGATGGTCTGGCTGGTCATCTCTCCGCCGACGTCCCAGCGCAGCGTCTTTGGTTCGACATCGACCAGCACGGGAATATGGATGCGGGTGGTCAGGGTCACCGATGGAGCATCCTCCGGGTCGCCGTCGAGCCAGATCTGGACCGCCTTGTCCACGGTGCCTGAAAAATTTCCCATATCGAAGACGCCGCGGATCACGCCACTTTCGCCAGGGGCGTAACTGAGTTTCCCGCCCTTCACCTGGACCGTCATGCAGGAGCAGGTGGCATTGTATTTGGCGATGGCGACATCTTCGTCGCTTTTATTCTCAAATTTGAAATCCGCGGTGACTCGGCGCCCATCGAGGGGCACTTCGACTTCTTCGAGTTTCGTCTCAAAGGTCAATTCACCTGCCAAACCTGGCAGGACTAATCCGAAGAAAATCGGCAGGAGCGTCTTCATTGGCGACACTATTGCCCCTTGTTTGCCGGTGGCGCAAGCTCGACCGAGACGATCATCCGTCCGCCTCGCCATTGCGGGCCGAGGACTACGACTGGTTTTCCTGCCGTCAGGGCCACTCCGGATTTGAGGATTTTCTTCCGGCTCAGCCAGAGCTCGAGGTCGATTCGGATTGAATCCTTCGAGAGCCGGCTGGCCACTTCAAAGCGGCAGAGGATTTCATCGCTGCCGGAGATGGGCTGTGCCCAGTTCTCGTAGCTTCGATAGAGTGGTTTGGAATCCGTGCCCAGCAGGCGGTAGTGTTCGAATTTGAGGCTCTCTTTTGAAGCAAGCCACTTGATCGTCTCCTGCGGCACTTCGAGCGCCTTGTCGCCTGCCACCTTGGGGTCGCCATTTGTGGCGTGGTAGACCATCACCTTGACGTTTGAGATCTCATCTCGCCCCGGATCAGCCGCCATCAGGGAGGCGGGCAAAAGCAGGCAGAGCAGCCACATCGCGATCAGCTTCATTTCAACTCGCGGGATGCGGTGCGTGGACCCTCTTTCTCCAGAACGGCAGTTTCGGGAATTTCCCAGCTATCAGGAATCGCATCGACGCCGGCAAGCACGATCACCGTCGCATCGTCGGTCGATACATACTCGGCCTTCACTCCCTGGGTCGGGGTGTAAAGAACCGGTGCCAAAGTGGCCGTCGGCAGCTTCGCCCCATCCGTCGCGACTTCGGGTCCTCCGCGTCCGATTACAAAGCCGAAGACCATGCCCGCCGCCGCCGCAGCCGGGAGGAACCACGCCCACTTCGGCGTGCTGCGCATTGGCACGACCTTAGGAGCCACCTGCTGAGCGGCATCCGGGACAGCTTCAGCGCTGGCCTCGATCTCACGGCTGATCCGCGCATTGAAAAATTCGGCGTGGGGCACTTCCTCGCTGGCAGGCAGCACGCCACCGATGAGTGACTTCCACGAACGCGCTTGCTCGCGCCGCTCAAGCCACTCGCTTTGCTCCGATGCCCAAGCATCGACCGTGCTCAGCGATTCTCCGCTCAGTTCGTCTTCGACCCACAGGGCCAACAGTTCGTCATCGGGCTTCGTATTCATCTTTCAGCAGGGTTTGCAGTTTCTGGCGGGCGTAGTGGAGACGGCTCATCACCGTTCCGATCGAACAATCCATGACTTCGGCGATTTCTTTATACGCCAAGCCCTGGACATCTTTCAACACCACGCACTCGCGATGTTGCGGGGAAAGTTGCTCAAGCGCCGCCTCGATCTTGTCGCGCAGCTCGCCACCGGCCATCTCCGCATCGGGAGCGCGGTCCATCGTCGGGGTGGTCACCGATGCCGGATCGATGCGGTCTTCGCCAAAAATCTCATCGTTGAGCTCGCCGCCTGACTCCGGTCGCTTCCGCCGAACCCAGTCGTAGACGGTGTTGTGGGCGATTCGATAGAGCCACGTCGTGAAGCGCGCCTTGGCCTCGAAGCGGGGCAGCGCTTTCCAAGCCTTGATGAAAGCCTCTTGAGAGAGGTCCCACGCGTCGGCTTCGTTTTTGATCATTTGGCGGATCATGGCGTAGATTCGGCCCCGGTGACGGGTAACGAGAGCGTCGTAGGCACGGGAGTCCCCCGCCTGAGCGCGGGCCACCAGCACCTCGTCGGTCTCTTCATTTTCGACCTCGGGTGCACTATTCGACGTTGATGGCTCGGGATTATTCATCTCCGTGTCATTTTTGGTGCTCTACCAGGCCGATCCACGCGGAAAGGATGGAGTCCCTCTCCCCCGCTGGCAAATCATTAGCCGCGAACGGGGCTGAGCCGGTTGACTTATTCAGCCGGGCTGCCGGCGACCATCCGCCCCGCTGCCTGACCGGTGGCGAAGCAGGTCCCCATCACCCGGATTGAAGCCTGCGCCTGGTGGTCGCAGGAAATGCAGCGCCCCGCGACGTAGAGGCCAGGCATCCCCGCCACCCTCAGGGCGCCCGCCGGGATTCCCGCAGGCTGGCCACCTTCGGGATAGCGAAGCTTCGGACCACGGTTGGTTTCGCGCAATTCCAGCGGCCAGCTTGCCAGAGCGACCTCATCATCGAAGCGCCGAGCTGAAAGCACATCGTCTCCTGTTAGGACCCTGTCGCCACGATAGCGGCGGCTCTCGCGCACGCCTGCCCGAGCTGGCCAATGGGAAACGTATGCCCGCTCCCAGCCTTCCTGCTTTGCCTGAAAATACCTCATCACCGCGCCCGTCACCGTCCGTCCGGCTTCCTCCAGCGCTGAAAGGCATGCCGGATCAGTGGGATCGTAAGCACCGCTCTCTTCACCTGATAGATCGAGTGTTCCAAAGATTTCCCCAGGGCGTCCGCTGCTGCGGAAATGCATGCCGAGCGCCGCTTTCGGCAAATCCCCCGAGCGGATCCCTTCGACGATCCTTCCACTCAAGGTCAGCCCTGCAAGTTCACCGATCACGCCCTGGATGCCGCTCACGTAGGCCGGTCGCTGCAAGCGGTCGGCCGCCGCCCGCTGATCCTCCAAGCCAAGCATCGCCGCGCCGACCGCATCGCCACTCGCATCGATCACCGCAGCCGCCTCCACCTTATGGAATTCACCACGGCAAACGACCTTGGCCCGCCATCCAGGCTCCAGCGAAACCACTTCCGAGTGAAAGAGCACCTTCACGCCGCTTTCGCGCAGCAGTTCATCAGAAATGCGTGCAAACTCGACGGGATGCTGCGGCAGCACCCACACGCGACCCATCTTCACGGGTCCGCTGCGCGTCGCCATGATCATTCGATCCGCGATTTCTTCCGGCAAACCGACATTCGCATGGCGAGCCTCATCGCCGTCGATGAGATAAAGTCCGCAAAATGTGTGCACCAGCGATGCCGTACCCATGCCGCCCGCCATGCCATGCCGCTCGACCATCACGGTGTTCAAGCCCGCGCGCGCCGAGGTCACCGCCGCCGCCAGTCCGGCGCTTCCGCCACCGATGACCAAGACATCGACCTTCATCGCTTTGAGTTGATCGTAGCCGCCATGTTCAGCGGCGTTCCCAATGCTTCACGGCTTGCATCCGCAACGCCGAGCGCCACGCCGTAGCGTTCCTCGATGATCACAATCAGCTGCATGACCGCCATCGAATCCAGACCCGCCTCAAAGAGATCCACCTCCACGCCACAATCATCCGCCAACTCAAGGATTCCCTCCTCGCGCAGCATTTTCAGCACATCATCCGGATCGCACTCAGCCGTCATCGTCCGGGAGCATCCCTCCATCTTCCTCCCGGATCAAGACCCGCCATGCATTCTTCGGTAGCGAAGCTAGCAGATTGCAAAAGCGAAGAATTCTGATTGAACGCTCCCGTGCCGGACATGCTCAGCCGCTATCGAATGATCGGATCGCGTCGGATCCCGAAGTGGATCTTCGGCATTCTCCTCGCCTGGTGGTTCGCTTCATTGATCAGTTACTATCAGCAGGAGCCCGACACCTCCGAAGCTGCCGAGTCCGCTTACCGTCTCTGCGAACCCACGTGGGCGATCGCGACCGAACTCGAAGACGATCCGCTCTGGCTGCAATATTTCCTGCTCTTCGATTCGTCCGAGGGCGCGAAAGCATCCTGCGTCGACTATTTCGAAAAACTCCGCGAGGCCGATCTCCTCAACGGCAAGGGCGAGCAGTCCCTGCGCCTGATGAAGTCGCTCAGCAGTTCAAGTCCCGAGCCTCCCAGTGACACGATCCTGAAGCGCTGGAAAAGGGAGAGTTACGATGAGGGCCACTGGGCATGGGAAGTCGAGGCAATGCAAGGCCACTTCGGTGACAACCCGCCCCAATGGGCTGCCGCCACGATCCGCGACGAACTGCGCCAGCGGAAGACGATCCTTCGTCTCTGGATCGCCTCTCTCGCCATCTGGGTCGCGGCGTTCGTCGTCGGCCTACCCTTCATCCCTGCGGCTCTTGCTTGTTTCAGGACGGTCAACCATCAAGCCGCCTCGCCGATCACCCGCTGCTGGCATCCACTCTGGATTCTGGGACTCATCTTTATCATCATCCTTTCGGGCGACTGGTTCGTCGGCCTTGCCTACTCGCTCGTTCCCCTACCTGTTAGCTGGCAGGGATCACTCTGGGAAAGCGTTCTCCTCGATGGGCTTTGGCGATTTGCAGGTCCGGCATTTCTGGCATCGGTAGCCTTCGCAAGCTGGCGTCATGGAAGCCGCATTCTCAAGCTGCACACTCCCTCTCAGTGGAAGCCGCTTTTCGGCATGTTACCCATCGTCATCACCTATGATCTGATCATTTGGAAACTCTGCGAATGGGCCAATCTCACCGATACCACGAGCCACATTTATTTCGAAGAAGACGGCATGAGTGGGCTCGTCTACTCGATCATCTCGGCAGTCATCTTCGCCCCGATTGCCGAAGAACTCGTCTTCCGTGGATTCCTTTTCCAAAGCCTCGAACGTCGCTCGGGTTTCTGGCCGGCCGCGCTCCTCTCGACCTTCCTCTTTGCCATGATTCACTTCTATGGTTTTCAGGGGAGCTTGTCGGTCGCCAGCTTCGGCATCGTCGCTTGCGTGCTCTATCGCGCCACCGGTTCACTCTGGACTCCCATCATCTATCACGCCCTCACCAACGGCATCATCACCGCGGCAAGCTGGCCCCTCTACAACGGGCTCTACTCTGACTTCTAATCTGCCAGTCCACTGCTCATGGAAGCCTGCGGCTTGCATTCTCAACGTCCCGCGCCCAGGTTTGCTCCAAGCTTTCCTGATGGACGGAAGTTGAGAGTCTAACGGCTCGTCCGCAAAAGAATGCGCCCAAACTGGTTGGCAGGATCGGAGCCACCGGGCGCCAGTCATCCTTGAAATACTCTCACTCGAAGAAAAACTGACGGGCAAGAAGGGCGAGCACTGCCCGATCGAGTGCTCGCTTTACTTCCTGAACTGTTGGACCAAACCACTCCCGTGTCCTGGCTCGCCTTATCCATCCTATCCGCCCTGCTGCTGGGCTTCTACGACTATTTCAAGAAGCTCGCCCTGAGGGACAACGAGGTGATGCCCGTGCTCTTCGGCAGCGTCGCGGCGTCTGCTGCCGTCTGGCTCCCCTTTGCGATCTGGTCGGCGATTTCTCCGGACTCACTGCCTCACGAATTCTTCAATGTTTCGCAGATCAGTGGATGGGCTCACCCCCTGCTTTTTGCCAAAGCGGCCTTGGTCGGTTCGTCGTGGCTGTGCGGCTATCACGGGCTCAAATCGCTTCCGCTTTCGATCGCGTCGCCGATTCGTGCCACCGGTCCGCTGTGGACGATTGCCATTGCCGTGTTGTTTTTCGCCGAGTCACCCTCGGCGAAGCAGTGGGGAGGCATCAGCATGATCCTCGTTTCATTCTTCGCATTCACCTTTGTCGGAAAGAAAGAAGACATCCATTTCCATAGGGACAAGGGGGTCTTCCTGATGATTGGCGCCACCCTGCTCGGAGCCCTTTCCGCGCTCTATGACAAGTTCCTCCTGCAGAGCGAAGCGCTCGCACCTTCCGCAGTTCAGGCCTGGTTTACCATCTACCTTGTCGTGCTCCTCGCCCCCGGAATGATCATCGCCAGCCGATCCTCCAAACGCCGGCCCTTTCGCTGGCACTGGGCGATTCCGGTCATCGGACTGACGCTGCTCGCGGCCGACATCCTCTATTTCATTGCCATCAGTCAGCCAGACGCCCTGATTTCCCTGATCTCGCCGGTACGGCGCAGTTCGGTGATCGTTTCGTTTCTGTTAGGCATCCTGATGTTTCGCGAGCGCCATCTCGGCCTCAAGGCACTCTGCGTTGCCGGCATCATCGGCGGCGTGCTCCTACTCAACTAGCAGCGGTGCTTCACCGGCTGTCATGCCAGGAGCATCAGGGCACCTCGAATGCCCGCCTGCTGAGCATGAAGCGGAGGCACGACGAATGGGGTGTTTTCCTCCAAAGCGGCGAAGTATCCTTTGGCCATGGTGCGCAGCTTTTCCTCGACCATGGCATGGAACCCCTCCGCCTGTGAGACGCCGCCACCAATCACCACGCGCGACGGATTCACCGAAGCGAGCAAGGTCATGCAGGCCTGCGCCAGGTAGTAGGTTTCAAACTCCCAAGCTTGAGGGTCCGCCAACAACTCTTTTGGTTCCTTGCCCCAGCGCTTCGTCATCGCCGGACCACTTGCCAGACCTTCCAGGCAATCGCCGTGAAAGGGACAGACGCCTCCAAAATCATCGCCTGCCGCCTTCCTCGGAAACCAGTGTCCGAATTCCGAGTGCACGGCTCCATGAAGCAGCTTGCCATCCGCCATCACGCCTCCGCCGATGCCCGTGCCAATGGTGATGTACGCCACATCCGCCAAACCGTTCGCCTCTGCCAGCACCGCGGCATTCACATCAGTCTCGATCTCGACCTTCACATTCGGAAAGGCCTCCTTCAGCGCGCCGACGATCGAAAACCCTGCCCAACCCGGTTTGGGTGTCTTGAGCATTTGCCCATAATCCGGACGTGCCTTGTTCACACTAACCGGTCCGAAGGCGGCCACCCCGATCGCCCTCGGTTCACCGCGTTCGCGCAACCATTCGATCGCCGTCTTGAAAGTTTCTTCCCCGTCCGTCGTCGGATAGCGAAATTCCTCCAGAACCGTCCCATCCGCCTGTCCGACAGCGACCACCGTCTTGGTCCCGCCCATTTCGATTCCTGCAATCACGCCCTTTTTCATGGGCTTGTCAGCGCGCAAAGCCAAGGCCGAACTCGGATTCCACGCGACGATCGAGAGGAGAATCCCGGACAGCGTGTGTCAAAATCCGGGCAAACTCCGCCTTGCGCGTTGGCATGTGAACCGCTACTCCAGCGTCGCTATGCCAGTCGCAACTCCAGCACAATACGCCGCCATGCTCGATGCCGCCCAAAAGGGTGGGTATGCTTATCCAGCAATCAATGTGACCTCGCTCACCACCATCAACGGTGCGCTGAAAGCCTTCGCCGAAGCAAAATCGGACGGCATCATCCAGGTTTCCACCGGTGGCGGCGAGTTCGCATCCGGCACCGCCGTCAAGGACGCCGCTTTCGGTGCGATCATCCTCGCCGAAGCCTGCCATGCCCTCGCCGAGAAATACGACGTGCTGATCGGCCTCCACACCGACCACTGCCATCCGGAAAAAGTCGAAGGCTTCCTCAAGCCCCTTCTTCAGGCTTCGCGTGAGCGCGTTGCCGCAGGAAAAGGTCCACTTTTCCAATCCCACATGTTCGATGGCTCCGTCGTCGACCTCGATGAAAACCTCAAGATTTCCAAGGAACTCCTCAAGGAGTGCGCCGAGCTCGGCATCATTCTCGAAGTTGAAGCCGGCTGCGTCGGTGGTGAGGAAGACGGTCACGACACCTCCGGTCTCCCGATTGAAAAGCTCTACACCACTCCAGAAGACATGGTGCAGGTCTACGAAGCCCTTCAGCCCATCGGCCGCTTCCTTTTCGCTGCCACCTTCGGCAACGTCCACGGCGCGTACAAGCCAGGCTCCGTGAAGCTCAAGCCCACCATCCTCCGCGATGGTCAGAAGGCCGTCACCGACAAGCACGGTGCCGACGCGGAAATGGATCTCGTTTTCCACGGCGGCTCCGGAACTTCCAGCGAAGACCTCCAGGAGACCCTCGACTACGGCGTGGTGAAGATGAACATCGACACCGACACCCAGTATGCCTTCACCCGCCCCATCGTCACTCACATCTGCGAGAACATCGAAGGCGTGCTCAAGATTGACGGAGAAGTCGGCATCAAGAAGGTCTACGACCCACGCTCCTACCTCAAGAAGGGCGAGCAAGGACTCTGCGATCGGATGAAGCAGGCCTGCGACGAACTCAAGTCGACCGGCAAGACCATCTTCGGCACGGTCTGACCGAAGTCGGGCGTTCATGCCCGATGATACGATCCAACAAAAAGCCCGGAGCTGTCCGCTCCGGGTTTTTTTTGTGACCTGATCCCAAATCCGCAGATTCGTTCAGGCTTGTTTGACCTCTTGATGATGGACGACGTTCATGAGTTCCATGCGCTTTCCGCTCCAGGCATGATGGAGCTCGCCATTGGGCAGTTGCCATAACTTCTCGTGAAGGGATGCCATCCAGGCAGGGCTATTCAGAAGCAGCATCTTCTCCTCATTCGTCAATTCTTCCGGCCCATCCTTGAGCAAGCGCTCCTCGAGACCGAAGGGGATCGGTGCGGCGTCCCCGTCACCAGCGATTGGCTGCAAGGCGAGGTGGGCCGCATTGATCACAGGATGAAGCATGACATCAGCCAGTCCCCCGTCGGAAGCCTGCGTCGGAGAAGGCAGCGAGACTGCCTTCAGAACCTCCGGGGGCGAGAGATCCTCCGGCGTAATCAGCAGGGAGGCCGACTTTCTGGGGCGGCTGGTTAGAACTGATACTGCGACGCTGGAGAGAAGCCCAATGATGATCGGCGAAGCCAGGATCAGGCCGGCGGCGCCACCGGAAAACCCCGCCAGGAGCGCCAGGAGCACACCCGAGATCACGTGCCCATAGTGGGCCTTCCATGCCTCCGCCCAGGTCGTTCCGGCCGACTCCCGATTTTGCGTGTTCCAGCCCACCTTTCGGCCCATCAGGTTCCAGATCACGAAACGGGTATGAAACATCATATTGATCGGCGCCAGCAGCGCGGACAAGCTGGTTTCTAACAGCACCCCCTTCAGCGCGTTGCCGATACCACCAAAACTCTCGCGGCGTTTCTCATCCGACATCAGGTCGATCAGACAAAGCAGCTTGGGCAGAAATAGCAGAATCGCGGTAAACACAAGCAGCTGGGTCGCCACCACCACCTCGTTGGATTCCTGGGAACCGAGAACCAGCAGACCGAGAAGCGTCAGGATCAGCCACAAGGGTGAGGAGAGATAACCGAGGATGCCGTTCAGGAAGTGAAGACGCGAGCGACCACTCATGCCGCGTGCCACCAGCAACAAGGAATGCTGAAGATTTCCCTGACACCAGCGCTGATCCCGTTGAGCCGCATCAATGAGGGTAGGAGGACCTTCTTCATAACTGCCGCCCAGGTCCGGCGCCAGCCAGACTTCCCAGCCCGCTCTCACGAGCAGGCTGGCTTCGACAAAGTCATGCGACAGAATCGGCCCCCCAAAGGGTTCCGGACCAGGCAGCTCGGGCAGTGCGCATTCCTGAATGAATGGCTTGAGCCGAATGATCGCATTGTGCCCCCAGAAGTTTCCATGATGCTGCTGCCAGAATGCCAATCCATCCATGAAGACCGGACCATAGAGGCGATTGGAAAACTGCTGAATGCGGCCATAGAGCGTATTCGCACCGAACAGCGCCGGCACCGTCTGAATCAGGGCAATCTTGTTGTTAGAGAGCAGTCTTCGACGCATCTCAAGAAGCGTTTCGCCACTCATCACGCTATCCGCATCCAGCACCACCATCGCCTCGTAGGCCGCACCACAGCGACGGCAGAATTCCGCCACATTGCCCGCTTTCTTTCCAACGTTATCACTCCGGTGTCGGTAGAACACCCGACCTTCCAGACCCTCCTCCTGAATCCATTCAAGCCACGCGAGTTCCTCTTTGATCCACTGCTGCGCAGAAGTGGAATCGCTCAGAATGTGGACGTCGAAGTATTCCTCGGGATCCAGTTCTCGCAGTGAGTTGAATGTCGCCTTGAGTCCACGGAATACGCGTTCCACCGGCTCGTTGTAGACCGGCATCACGATCGCGACCCGAGCGTCGGACGGCACCTGGACCGCTTCGTCAGGATGGAGCACATCGCGATCTCCCCCCCATCTCACAAGAATCCCAATCAAGGCATGGGCAAAGCCGAATGAAAGATATCCGAATAGAGGCACGAACACCGCCATCAGCAACATCTCCCCCACGGTCCATCCACGTGCCCCGACCACCAGACTGAAAAGGCAGACGCCAATCAGTGTGAGAGTCGCCACGAAGAAAGCGAATAGTGGCGCCGTCCAGCTTCTCTGATTCATATGATCTCAGTGTCGAACTGCTAGTTCTTGAGCGTCAGGGAACCATTCCCCCGGCTCGACCAGCTCGACCAGCTCAACCAGCGAACCCAGCTGGCAATCATGCCCTTACGGCCGCTGTGGGCGGGACGCTGCCAAAGGTAGCTGAGAGTTTTGGGGACCATTTCCTGTGCTGAGTGATCCGCTTCGACGAGGCAAATCTTCCGCTCCTTCAAACTGGCGCTCACACTTTCCATCAGGGATTTCACATCTTCGGCACCGTCAACCTGAGCCAGTCGGCGGTAGCACGACATCCTGCGTGCAAGCTCGTTGTCTTTTTCAGTTATCGTATTCATTGTTTTCGTTAGTTTTTATTTTCAGGTAACCATTGATAGCTCCATGTCTCTGTGAGGGTCTGGCCTTCAGGCTGAAGCTTGAGGAAACATCTCAACTCCACAGGATCCTGGTTGTGATCGTCAGTATCGAGTTTGAATGCGACTCTCCACCCGCCGGTCTGCTCGTTCTTGAAGCAGCGATTTTCCGTGATGTATCCATTCGGGCCCGAATCGATGACGGCGTACACAGCACTCGTCTTATCCATCGACCTCAGGGTGGGTCCATCAAAGTCCACCACGAAGCGTCGGGTATCTCCATAGATCGGATCCACTCCGACGCGGGTCGCCACCACCCGTTCAGGGGAAAGGCCCTCTTCCAGATGCATCGTCGATTTCAACACGTAGGAAAAACTCAGAGCCTCACCGGCTTCAGGCATTTCATCAGGTTCAAAGAAGGCCACGATGTTATCATAAGTCTCATAGGGCGTGGGAAGTTCGATGAGCCGGACCTTGCCCTTCCCCCAGTCGCCCTGACACTCGACCCAGTAGCTCGGCGTCAGGTGATAGGGATTATCCAGGTCCTGGTAGTGGGTAAAATTCCGGTCCCGCTGCATCAGCCCGAATCCTCGGGGGTTCTCGACCTCGAAAGCAGAAAACCTGATTTGTTCCATATTCAGCAATGGCCGCCAAACCAGCTCTCCCGTTCGCGTTGCGACAAGCAGACCATCCGAATCGTGGACCTCCGGACGCCAGTCACGAAACGGCCGCTCACGTGAGTTCTCCCCATAGAGAAACATCGAGGTCAGAGGGGCCATGCCCAGCGATGCGACTTGATTGCGGAAGAACAACGAGACTCTCACATCCACTTCCGTGCTGACTCCCGGGACGATTTGAAACTCATAGGCTCCGGTGACACTCGGCCCCTCTAACAACGCATAAATGGTCAGCCCACGATCCCCTGGCTTCGGTTTTACCAACCAGTAGGCGATGAAGTCGGGGAACTCCTCGAGGGTTCCCGAGTTGGCCACATTGATGGCCAACCCCCGAGCCGACAGTCCATAGCGCTGGTCCTGGCCAAGGACTCGAAAATAGCTCGCTCCCACAAAGGAGCCGATCTCGTCCCATTGTTCGCTCCCCCCGTTCAGGGGATGCTGAATCCGGAATCCCGCATAACCCGTGAGCGAGGACCAGGACTTTGGATCATCATCCACAATCAGGTCGGCATAATCATAGCGCTGCGGGTCGAATCCAATTTCAGAGACCTCACCATTTTCGCCCGAGACTTCGTGCAATTTGACCGGACGCTTGAAAAGATAGCCGGAGTGCAGAAGTTCGAGACGAAATGGCAGCCCCTCTTCCTGCCAAAGTCTCCCCTCAGGCCGGTTCTTGATCGCCCGATACTGATCATAGTTCATCAGCTCCAGCGACTTAGGCAGTGTCGCCCCGTCTTCCTTGCCACGGTATGGCTTCTGAGCCAGGTCACGAGCCAGGCTTTCCACATCGTCGAACTGGAATGCAAATGCACTCCCCAACGTTGCAAAATTGAGCAGAAAACCATGAATCAGTCCCTTCATACGGGGGATCTTCGCATGATTCATACCAACCCGAATTGCCGCTTCTTTGGGCTGTGCCGATTTTCTGGTTTGCGCGGAAGGCGTCACTAGGTCTCTCTGGGGCTGACCCATGCCTGAGAACAAAACGCATCAAGAGCACCCCCTGGCGAACATCCTGATCAACGTGCTGATCCCCGTGTTGATCCTCAGTTACCTGAGCAAGGATCCCGCGCTCCAGGAACAGTTGGGCAAGACCGCGAGAGTCTGGCACATCGGACCTCTCAAGGCGATCATCGTGGCTCTCGCCCTGCCCCTCGGCTACGGCATCTGGCATTTCGCCAAAACAAGGAAGTTCAACTTTTTCTCCGGCCTCGGACTCTTCTCCGTCGTGCTCACTGGTGGCCTCACTCTTTATCTCTGGAATCAGGATGGCTCGGTCAAAGAGCATGCCGGCATGCTTTTCGGGATCAAGGAAGGAGCCATCCCCCTGGCCCTCGGCATCGCCGTCCTGCTCTCGCAGAAATCCGCGACTCCATTGATCAACGTCTTCCTCTACAACGACTCGCTCTTCGACATCCCGAAGATTGAAAAGACCGTTGGTTTGAGAAATGCGGAAAGCGGTTACCAGACCGTCATCAGACAAGCCACCCACCTCTTTGCCGTCTCCTTTTTTGTCAGCTCGATCCTGAACGTGCTGCTCTCTCTCTGGTTCTTTCGCGGCTTCGACCGCACGGCGGCCGATGCTCTGGAAGTCTACAACGGCATCATCGGCAAACTCACCGGTTGGGGCTTCGCCGTGATCGGCATCCCGCTGCTCATTTTCCTCTACTTCACCCTCCAGAAGCTCCTCAAGGGCCTGCGTGAAGTTACCGGTCTTAAGGACGAGGAATTGTTGCTGCCAAGATAGGTCATGCAGGATTTAAACCCGCAGCCTTTCTTCAATCCACGAGATTGCTGATCCGATCGGCCAACTCGATATCGTCCTCGGTGATGCCACCGGCCTCGTGGGATGTCAGACTGATCGTCACCTTCGTGTAATTGATCGTGATGTCCGGGTGGTGCTGGGCTTCCTCGGCGACTTCCGCCACCAGATTCACGAAATCGATCCCCTCCATGTAGTCCTCGAACTCGACCACGCGGGTGATCGACTTCCCTTCGAGATCCCACTCCGGGCGCTTCTTCAGGGCGGACTTCAGTTCCTCTTGATCGAGCAGGTCAGACATATGGTTCTTGGGTTTCTGGTGGAAGACTGAGCCTTCATCTTCCGCCTTGGCAAGCGAGATTCCCGGAGTTTCTTGTCAAGTTTCCTCGATCAATAGGAGAATGAGCAAAGGTGATCGCACTTCGATCTGAAAGAGAATGCCGCGAATCGCCGCCACTCGATTCCCACCGTCGCAGTTGCGTCCGACCCGATCCGGGCTCATGTTTCTCCCATGCTCCTTCGCAGCCTTGCATTTCTTTCTCTCCTTCTGCTCGCCTCCTGCGTCCCTACGACACCGGAAGCCCGGATTGAGCAGAGCCCTGAAAAGTTCTGGAAACTCAGCGACAAGGATCAGGCCCTCGTCCGCCAAGGCCAGATCCGCCGAGGCATGAGCCCGGATGCCGTTTACTACGCCTGGGGAAAGCCTTCCCGTGAATTCGTGGGAGCCGACGAGAACACCTCCACCCTTCGCTGGGACTACACCGGCTCGACCCCCGTCTACTCCTCGAATTTCTATGGAGGCGCTTACGGCGGATACTATGGACGAGGATATTATGGCCGACGCTATCCCGGCTATGGCTACGGAGTCGGCCAACAGGTCACTTACATCCCTTACGAAAAGGCCTCTGTCTGGTTCCGTGACAATCAAGTCACCAAATGGGAAAGCGCCCGCTGATCGAATTCCTGCACGCCTGTTTTCATGAGAAAAGCCCAGCTTCTCATCGTCGCGACTCTTGCTCTCAGCCTCCCCGCCTGCATCGATTTAAGAGGGCCTCAGCCCTCAGGTATCGAAGCCTACGACGCCTACGAACGTCCGGCCACCCGCCCGACCGACCCCTCGGCTGTTAGAGTCAAAGTCTCCACCTCCCGCCAGCGCGTCTACGTCATGGAAGGTGACAAGCCCCTGCTCGTGATGCCTGTCTCCGTCGGCATGCCCGACAGCCCCACGCCTCTCGGAGAATTCCGCGTGACCCGCAAAGACGCCAGGGAGCGATCCCGAAATCTCGGCTACGCCTTTTCCGGCGATCAAAGCAAACGATGCACGCGTTCCAACAAGCCCGCCGGCTGGTCATTCAAAGGAGCTCCCCTTCCCTACTGGGTCGAATTCAAACCCGGCATTGGATTTCACACCGGCTGGATCAAGCACACCCCCTGCACCGACGGCTCCATCCGCATGCACAAGAATGTCGCCCCCAAGTTCTTCGAACTCGTCTCCCGAGGCACCCCGATCAGCATCGCCCTCACCCAGGCTGAAGACTACAAATACGGGAGCATTCCCCTCCCGCCCGACAGCGGCCCCCTACCCGACCACTCCACAAGCTACTACCTCTCCGATGCGTCGTTTTCTGATCACAAGCCACTCAGTTTCGAGTGAGCGACTTTAGCCCCGAGGAAGAAGAGTTTGAGGACCAAGGATCCTGGTCCATTACTTCCCTCACGCGGCCCTAACAAAGCCCTCACCTCACCAGCAACATCACCGCCAAACCTAACAGGACCAGGCCAAAACCAAGGGTGATCCATGGGCCTGCGCGGCGGTAGCCTTCGCGGATCGATTTGATTTGCAGCACCAGCGCCCAAAGCGCCCAGAGGGTGAGCCCTTCGAAAACAATGATCGCCCACAGCGCCCATGGCCACCATGCCGGGCGATCGCCGGCGAGAAATGGTGCTACCACTGCGGCAAGAAAGACCACGACCTTCGGATTGAGGAGGTTGCATAGCAGACCCTGAACGAAGGCACTCTTGCTTGTGGTCGGCTTGAGCTCGTCGTAGCGGGCACCCGAGTAGACGTGGACGAACCACTCCACGATCATCCGGTATCCGAGCCATGCAAGGTAGCCCGCCGCGACCCAGCGCATGCCGTCCCTCAGCCAGGCCACGCGTTCGAAAACGACGGCCATTCCGCCAATCGCGAGGGCCGCGTGCAGGCTCAGACCCGTGGCGATTCCCCAGGCCATCACGACCCCATTCCGCGCCCCGTCCCTCAACGCCGTGCGTGTCAGCAACAGCATGTCCGGGCCGGGACTGAACTGGCCCAAGGCCAGCACTCCTGCGAAAGCGAGCAACTCCAAAGGGATCGACATCACGACTCAGAGAAGCCCTCTTCGAGAATTCCGCATTACTGAGCGAGCACCGCCTTAATGTAGGCTTCGACCGCGTCCTCGTCCGCTTTGCTGATCCCGGCATTCCACGCCATTCCCGGCAGGATGACGTGCCAATCTTCCGATGAAATTTCCTTCGGCATTTTCGCGTCGTGACAACGAGCGCAATCCGACATGTAAACCGCGCGTCCGCGCTGCAAGGTGACTGCCGACTCTCCGCTGGCATCCACCATCGCCTCATCCGGAACGGATGGTCCATTCCGCTCCGTGGCACAGGCGGCAAGCAGCGCACCAATAAATCCAAGCATCAACTTCTTCATCGCCCTGTCACTCTATCAGCGCTGGTTCCTTTCGGCAATGGCTCCGTCCTTCCGGCGGGCTGCCATTCTGCATTCCCGGAAGGAAACCTCAGGTTTTTCAGCTCCCCTCCACCTTCTTCACGGCTAACAGATAGTCGAGCACCGCATCCTCTTCCGTCTGGCCCAGGCCCGCGTGCTTGATCATCGTCGGCATCGCATCTTCCAGCTCATCTTCGAAGAAATTCTCCGGCAGCATGTATTCATGGCACTGGGCGCAGGTCAGCATGTAGGTCGAGTGCCCGATCTGAAGTGTTTCCAGCGGCGTTCCGCTGGCCTTTGCCATCTGGGGCGAGGGGTTGGGCACCTCGGAAATCCCTCCGACCGCTCCGTCGTCCTGGATGTCACCCATCTCACCGCTCGCTGCTCCCGCGCCACCACCTGCTCCGCATGACATCAGCAGCGACACAAAAACCCAGGCGGCGAGAAATTTCAGGAACGGCATGCGCGGAAGCCTAAAGATCATGAGCTCAATCCTCAACCCCGGATATTGCGGAGCCTCATTCTCCGGCCGCCACCTGCAGGTAGCCGATCAAGGCCTCTTCATCCGCCTCGTCAATGCCCGCATTCCATGACATTCCGTGCATCGTCAGCAGCCAACTTGGATCCGCCGTCTCCACCGCAATTCGCGGCTCGTGGCACTCGGTGCACTTGATCATGAATACCGAGTGCCCCCGCTTGAGCTTCTCCAGTGATTGCCCGGAGCGCTGTGCCATTGCCTCGTCGGGCATCGGGACGCTGGACTTGGTCTTCAGCACCCGCATCGGGTCATTCGGAAAAGCGTCTGGTTCACTCGTCGAACATGCCGCCATGGCCACCACCATCCATCCCGCACCCAACCACTTCAGCAGATCCCTATTCAAAATAATCAATGTTCGAGGTTCAGGCCGTGGACGGTTCCATGAGCGGCCATCAGATAAATCAGCACATCTTCCTGCTGGCTCTCGCTGAGCTCGGCGTTGCGGGCCATGTGCGGCATTACCCCGCGCCAGTATTCAGGATCCACCGTCTCGGGGAGTACCCGATTGTGGCAGCGGTTGCAGTTCGCCAGGTACATCTCGCGACCTCGCGCCAATTGTTCCTGCTCGACCCCCATTTCGAGTGCCATTTCGGGCGTCGCTTCAGGAATCGGATCGCTCATCAATCCGCAGCCTGAAACCAATAAAATGGCCCCGAATGTGCTCTGCCGCCATGTCATGACACGACGCTAGCCCACCCATTCCCCGCTAGGCAACCGCCAAGACCCATCATTCTTTGACATTTCCCCGCCCATTCCTAATCTCGCGCCGCCGTTCCGAAGGGGTGCTCGCTCGTTGCCGATACGATCAACCTTCAGACACTCAACCAACGATGGAAATCCGGCGATCTTCCGCCAGCCACCGGTCGCCGACCAATCCCACTGCCAATTTTTAGCCACTGACTATCCATGAGCCTGTATCAGGAATACCTTAAAGAGATCGAGGAGCGCAAAACCGAAGGTCTGCATCCTAAACCGATCGACAGCGGCGAGTTGCTTGCCGAAATCATCGAGCAAATCAAGGACCCCGCCAATGAGCACCGCGCTGAGTCCCTCAATTTCCTGATCTACAACACCCTCCCCGGCACCACCAGTGCGGCCGGTGAGAAAGCCCGATTCCTCGAGGAAATCATCCTCGGAAAGTCGGTCGCGGCGGAGATCTCCCCGGACTTCGCCTTCGAGCTGCTCTCCCACATGAAGGGTGGCGCTTCGATCAACTCGCTCCTCAATCTCGCCCTCAGCGATGATGCCGGCATTGCCAAGCAGGCCGCCGATGTCCTCAAGACCCAGGTTTTCCTCTACGAAGCCGACACCGCCCGCCTCGAAGCCGCTTTCAAGGCCGGCAACGCCGTCGCGAAAGAGATCCTCGAAAGCTACGCCGCCGCCGAGTTCTTCACCAAGCTCCCCGAGGTGCCGGAGGAAGTCAAAATCGTGACCTTCATCGCCGGCGAAGGCGACATTTCGACCGACCTCCTTTCCCCGGGCAACCAGGCCCACTCGCGCTCCGACCGCGAACTGCATGGCAAGTGCATGATCTCGCCGGAAGCCCAGAGTTCCATCCAGGCCCTGCAAAAACTCCACCCCGACAAGAGCGTCATGCTCATTGCCGAGAAAGGCACCATGGGCGTCGGCTCGTCGCGCATGTCCGGCGTCAACAACGTCGCCCTCTGGACCGGCAAGCCCGCCAGCCCCTACGTCCCCTTCGTCAACCTCTTCCCGATCGTCGCCGGTACCAACGGCATCTCGCCGATCTTCCTAACAACTGTTAGCGTCACCGGCGGCATCGGCATCGACCTCAAGAACTGGGTGAAAAAGACCGACGCCGAGGGCAATACGGTCGTCGATGACAACGGCGATCCCGTCCTGGAGCAGAAATACTCGGTCGAAACCGGCACCGTCCTCACCATCAACACCAGGGACAAGAAACTCTACAGCGCCGACGGCGAGGAGCTCGTCGACATCGCCTCCGCACTCACACCGCAGAAGCTCGAGTTCATCAAGGCCCAGGGTTCCTATGCGATCGTCTTCGGCAAGAAGCTCCAAACCTTCGCCGCCAAGACCCTCGGCATCACCCAGCCGAATGTCTACGCGCCGTCCAAAGAGATCTCCCACGACGGACAAGGCCTCACCGCCGTGGAGAAAATCTTCAACCGCAACGCCGTCGGCACCACCCCGGGCGTCACCCTTCACGCCGGTTCCGATGTCCGCGTCGAAGTGAACATCGTCGGATCGCAGGACACCACCGGCTTGATGACCGCACAGGAACTGGAAGCCATGGCCGCCACGGTCATTTCCCCGACGGTCGATGCCGCCTACCAGTCCGGCTGCCACACCGCCTCCGTCTGGGATAAAAAGGCACAAGCCAACATCCCGAAACTGATGGCCTTCATGCAGGGATTCGGGCTGATCACCGCGCGCGACCCTCAGGACCGCTATCATCCGATGACCGACGTCATCCACAAGGTCCTCAACGATCTAACAGTCGACGACTGGGACATCACCATCGGTGGCGACTCGCACACCCGCATGTCGAAGGGCGTTGCTTTCGGCGCCGACTCCGGCACCGTCGCTCTCGCGCTCGCTACCGGCGAAGCCACCATGCCGATCCCCGAGTCGGTAAAAGTGACTTTCAGAGGACAGCTGAAACCGCACATGGATTTCCGCGACGTCGTCCACTCCACTCAGGCGCAGATGCTGAAGCAATTCGGCGACAACGTGTTCCAAGGACGCATCATCGAAGTCCACCTCGGCACGCTCTCCGCCGACAAAGCCTTCACCTTCACCGACTGGACTGCCGAAATGAAGGCCAAGGCCTCGATCTGCATTTCCCAACCCGAAACCCTCATCGAATCCCTGGAAATTGCCAAAGGCCGCATCCAGATCATGATCGACAAGGGCATGGATAATGATCGCAAGGTGCTACAAGGACTGGTCGACAAGGCCAACAAACGCATCGAGCAAGTCCGCTCCGGCGAGAAGCCACCACTCTCTCCCGACGCCAATGCAAAGTACTTCGCCGAAGTCGTCGTCGACCTCGATGAGATCGACGAGCCGATGATCGCCGACCCCGACGTCAACAACGAAGACGTCTCCAAGCGCTACACCCACGACACCATCCGCGCCCTTTCCTACTATCAGGGTGAGAAGAAGGTCGACCTGGGATTCGTCGGTTCCTGCATGGTTCACAAGGGCGACCTCAAAATCGTTTCCCAGATGCTTCGCAACCTCGAAGCGCAGCAGGGTGAAGTGAAATTCCACGCTCCCCTTGTCGTCGCCGCTCCGACCTACAACATCATCGACGAGCTCAAGGCCGAGGGCGACTGGGACATGTTGGAAAAGTATTCCGGCTTCGTCTTCGACGACAGCGCCCCCAAACAGGCCGCCCGCACCGAATACGACAACATGATGTATCTCGAGCGTCCCGGCTGCAACTTGTGCATGGGCAACCAGGAAAAGGCCGCCAAGGGCGATACCGTCATGGCCACCTCGACCCGTCTTTTCCAAGGTCGCGTGGTGGAAGATTCGGAGCGCAAGAAAGGCGAATCGCTGCTCTCCTCGACACCCGTCGTCGTCCTCTCCGCCATCCTCGGCCGGACCCCGAATCTGGAAGAATACAAGACCGCCGTCGAAGGCATCCCGCTCACCCAATTCGCCCCACCGGTGGGTGAGTTGGTTGCGAATTAAGGGATATGGAGCAAGTCTCCCTTTTCTCCTTCATTGCCTTTCGCCGCCGTCCCGTTTAGATTAGCTCCCGAAATGGATGCCACGAATCCACGCAAAGACCGCTCTCACTGGCCGACGGCAAAGTTTACGACCTTCGACGAAGGCCGTGCTTACCGTATCCGTCAGTGGCAGGACGCTGGCTGCACCGCTCGACTTCAGGCCGCATGGGAGCTCGTAGAGGACTATTGGGTCGGCATGAAAGGAATGAAACCCGATGAACTCCGACTTCAGAGATCTGTTACGCATATTCGAAGCCGAGGGCGTTGAATATCTGATCGTTGGTGCTTACGCGGTCATGCACTACACGCAACCGCGCTATACCAAAGACATCGACATCTGGCTCAAACCTTCGCGGGAAAATTCGAAGCGCATTGCCAAAGCATTCCATGAATTTGGCGTGCCGATGGTCGAAATTTCCAGGGAAGACTTCGAGAAGGAGGGACTCCAATACCTCATCGGTATGCCTCCCTCCCAAATCGATTTCCTAACATCTCTCCCGTGCCCCTTCAATTTCGACGAAGCGTGGGAGAACCGCGAATCAAGAGTAACCGAAGGAATCACCATCCACTTCCTCGGAAAATCCGAACTCATCACGGCAAAGAAGATCGCAAGTCGCCCTCAAGACCTCGCCGACCTCGATGAAATCCGCCGGGCTGAAGAATAGATTGAAAGGGCTCTCCTGCCCAATCGACCGTGGCCGCTTAGAACCACCCTTCTCCATATTCCTCCGATTTCCCGGGAGACGTGGCGTGGCTTCTGTTATAGACTGAGGTCATGGACACACTGCGCACTTTTACCACGGGCTCCGGAACCGACGGAAAATTCCACTCGCTCCCCGCCCTCGCCGAACAGGGTTTCCCGAATCTCTCGCGACTACCCGTTTCCATCCGCATCGTTCTTGAGTCCGTTCTGCGCAATGTCGATGGCCGCAAAGTCACCGAAGACGACGTCCGCAATCTCGCCAACTACGACGCGCAAAACCCCGGCGACTACGAAATCCCCTTCACCGTCGCCCGCATCGTCCTCCAGGATTTTACCGGCGTGCCTCTGCTCGTCGACATCGCCGCGATGCGTGACGCCGCCGTCGCACGAGGAGCCGATGCCTCGAAAATCGAACCGCTCGTCCCTGTCGACCTCGTCGTCGACCACTCCGTCCAGGTCGACTTCGCCGGTTCCCAGATGGCCCTTGATCGCAACATGCAGATCGAGTTCATCCGCAACCGCGAGCGCTACGAGTTCCTCAAGTGGGGCCAGCAGGCCTTCGACACCTTTTCCGTCGTCCCTCCTGGCATCGGCATCGTCCATCAGGTGAACCTCGAATACCTTGCCAAGGGCGTGCTTTCGAAAGACAACGTTTTCTATCCAGACACGCTTGTCGGCACCGACTCGCACACCACCATGATCAACGGCCTCGGCGTTGTCGGTTGGGGTGTGGGCGGCATCGAGGCGGAAGCCGGTATGCTCGGTCAGCCGGTCACCTTTCTCGTCCCCGAAGTCGTCGGCGTCTACCTTCACGGCTCGCTCGCCGAAGGCGTCACCGCCACCGACCTCACCCTGCGCGTCACCGAAATGCTGCGCGCCCACGGGGTCGTCGGCAAGTTCGTCGAATTCTTCGGCCCCGGAGCCGAAGCGCTCTCGCTCCCCGACCGAGCCACCATCGCCAACATGGCTCCCGAGTACGGCGCGACCATGGGCTTTTTCCCGGTCGATGCCGAAACGATCAACTACCTGCGCGGCACCGGCCGCAGCGAGGAACTCTGCACGACCGTGGAGAACTACTACCGAGCCCAGGGCCTCTTCGGCATTCCCGCCAAGGGCGACTGCGACTACAAGGACTTGTTAGATCTCGACCTCGCAACCATCGTTCCCTCCGTCTCCGGCCCGAAACGTCCGCAGGACCGCATCGACGTCCCGGATCTCGGCGATCGCTTCAACGCGCTTTTCACTGCCAGCACCGGCGACGGTGGCTTCGGCATGAGCGCCGATCAGCGCGACACCGTCATCCCCGTCAAGATGCCCGAACCCGCCGGCTACGCCGTTGGCTCACTGCTTGAAGACACCGACCCGGGTGCGGAGAAGGACAAGGCCGAGATGACCACCAACCGTCCGACTCCGGAACCGATCCTCGCCAAGGAAGCCTTCGATCCGATCGACACCAGCCTCCGCCACGGCTCGATCCTGATCGCCGCGATCACCAGTTGCACCAACACCTCGAACCCGAGCGTGATGCTCGCCGCAGGTTTGCTTGCCAAGAAGGCGAATGAAAGAGGCCTGAGCATCGCGCCCTACGTCAAAACCTCGCTTGGCCCGGGCTCGCGCGTCGTCACCGACTACCTCGACGCCACCGGCCTCACCAAAGAGCTCGACCAGCTCGGCTTTGAAACCGTCGGCTACGGCTGCACCACCTGCATCGGCAACTCCGGCCCGCTCCACCCGGCGCTCGAGAACGCCGTCAAGGAAGGCAACCTCGTCTGTGCCTCGGTCCTTTCCGGCAACCGCAACTTCGAAGCCCGCATCCACGGCAACATCAAGTCGAACTTCCTGATGAGCCCGCCGCTGGTCGTCGCCTACGCCCTCGCCGGCCGGGTCGACCTCGACCTAACAAGTGAGCCACTCGGCCGCGACCCCGATGGCAACCCGGTTTTCCTCAAGGACCTCTGGCCCAGCCAGGCCGAGATCAGGGCCCAGCTCGAAGCCGCGCTGAAACCCGAAGTCTACAGCAAGCTCTACGGCAACGTCGACACCGCCAACCCGAAATGGGGCGAGATCGATGGTTCGACCGGCGACACCTATGATTGGGACGACAAATCGACCTACGTCCAATCGCCGCCCTTCTTTGAAACCAAAGTCGGTGGCAGCGAGGACATCCTCAACGCCCGTCCGCTCGGCATCTTCGGCGACTCCGTCACCACCGACCACATCTCGCCCGCCGGCGCGATAAAGCCGACCTCGCCAGCCGGCAAATACCTTCTCGAAAACGGTGTCGAGAAAGCCTCCTTCAACTCCTACGGCGCCCGTCGTGGCAACGACCGCGTGATGACCCGTGGCACCTTTGCCAATGTCCGCATCAAGAACCTCCTCTGCCCCGGTATCGAAGGTGGCTACACCCAGTTCTTCGGCACTTCGGACGTGCCCGCACCGGATGTCGAAATTGCTGCGGTCGACGGCGCCCAGCCGACCTTCATCTACGACGCCTCGATGGCCTATCAAATGGAGAACACCGCTCTTATTGTCATCGGGGGCGAGGACTACGGCATGGGCAGTAGTCGAGACTGGGCCGCCAAGGGCACCCGACTGTTAGGCGTCTCCGCCGTCGTCACGAAAAGCTTCGAGCGGATCCACCGCTCGAACCTCATCGGAATGGGCGTGCTGCCACTGAACTTCGTCGACAAGGCCGACTACGAAAAGGTCAAGGGCCTCACCGACGCTACCTTCGACATCACCGGCATCGCCGGAGAACTCAAACCGATGCAAGCGGCGACGCTCGTCGTTCGAAGCGGCGGCAACACTTTCGAGATCCCGCTCAAGGTCCGTCTCGATACCCCTGCGGAAGTCGACTACTACAACGCCGGCGGCATCCTGCCTTACGTTCTGGATCAGATCCTGGCGTAATATGGAGAAGGAGCTTGAAACTCCTTCCACCTCGCCCGAAGACCATTACCCGCCCGCAAGGCAGCTTCATCTAACATTACCGAACCACCGCCAGCCAGTCTTCCTTGTCCGGAGCGGTGAGCGTTTTTCCGTCGAGCGGCTTCGCTTCACCCATCTCACCGGTGCGTGGATTGAACCAGGCGAGCGTGAACGATTTGCCCGCAGGGAGCTGAAGATCCGTCGATCCGCCCTCCGGGAGATAGACGAGGTAGACCTCACCTTCCTTGGCGTAGCAGTAGCGTGAGTTGTCGTTCTTTTCGTTCCCTACCAGTTCGTCGCGGCAGCTCATATCCTGGAATGGAATTTTCTGGTCACGGAAGAACTCGAGCGCATAGCGGGCATAATCCCAGCTGAGATCGCGTGAACGCCAGTCTTCGGCAATGAGATCGTTCTCGGGCAGCTTGTAACCAAAGTAGTATTCCACGCCACCACCACCGGCGAGAATCGTTCCCCAGAGGGTATACTTGCGCACATCGTCCACGGTAGGCGCCTTCTTCTCCTTGCCCTTCCGGAGTTCGGCCATGTTCGCGTAGCTGTCATCGGGCGGCATGCCATGACCGGCATCTCCCGGCTCGTCGAAGCTCACCACCCAGGGCTTGCCTGCCTTTGCGGATTCCCGCGTCCATTTCGCCACCTGATCGTGGCAGTTCCTGACGCTACTATTCTGAAGGGACAGCCCATCGAGCAGTGAGTCTTTCGTCATGTGAGGTTTGTAGACCTTGTCCTGCTGATCAGGGTAGGTGTGGAGCACGATCGGGTGGGCGTAAGGATCCATTTTCTTGATACACTCGGCCATGTCCTTCTGCTGGGTGAAGGCCTGGGTATTCTCTTCACCCAGATTCCAGTTCAGCGCCAGATTGTGACCATAGCGCGCAATCATTTCGCGCAGGTAGAGTTTGCGCTCGGGTCCACAGTCCCCGCCATCAAGCGATTGCGCTCCACCCGGTCCCTTCAGGTCGTCGTTCTCCGTCTCCTGCAACTTGAAGTGCAGATACATCCCCTTGCTCGTTCCGTGTTCGAAGACGATGCCCCATTGATCCAACTTACTACAGTCATAGTGGACGCTGTCGTTGCGCTCGATGAATGGCCAGACGTTGTCGCCATCACCCCCTGCATTGTAAGGAAGGAAAGAAAAGGCATTCATTCCCTCGCTCGCCAGGTAGTTGATTGCCCCGATCAAGCCCTTGCCCTTGCCGTCTTTCCACGTCGGATCACCTTGCTGCCAATCCCCGACATGCTTGGCGTAGGCCTTGAGCGGCACTTTTCCGGGTTTGTGGGCACGGGTGCCGTCGAAGTCCTTGTATCCCAGCAGTGTCTCCGGGGCATCGGCACCGGCTTTGAGGAACCAGCTCTTGTCTCCAGCGAACTGCAAGTGGTGCTTGCCGACATACTGCAATCGACCTCTCGCACGCAAATCCGGCGCCTGCTTATCGCTCGCCGCCACCTTGAAACTTCCGCTCTTGCCATCGAATGGCGCAAGCGCTTCGCCCTTTTCGCCGAGAGCGGCGCTTGTCCCACGGTCGAAGTGAACCGTGTATTTCCATTCCCCGGCACTATCCGGCGAGAGATGAGCCCGCCAAGTCGTTCCCGATTCCGCCGAGCTGTTGGCGGCATTTCCATCGGCTGCAAAATAGCCTGGCACCGTGTAGCTCGGCGATCCGGATGAATGCGTGAAGGTGACGGTGAAGTTGTGATCGGTGAAGGCGTTCGGAGCGTTGTCCTTCTCATGCGCATACGGGCCGCTGAGATCCAGCGTCACCTTGTGCCAAGCCTTGAGCTCACCGGAAATACTGACCGATCCATCCCCATCGGGCTGACGCGGCATCACCAGTGGGGGCCCCGCTGGCTTTGTCGAAGCGGGCTTCTTGGCGATATCCTCGGGCATCGCCGCAAGGTCCTTCGCCGTCTGCTCGTTCGCAGCTGTAAACTTCAATCCCGCCCAGCGCGCCCGTGACCACTCCTTGCCATCGGCGGAAGCCACCGTCGATCGCACGGAGATAATCGCGTCCGCATGAACTTCGATGCTCTTCCAGGTTCTCCAGTACTTCGGCTTGGCCTCGAAAGTGTCCTTTGAGATGGGGGCCGTGTGCTTACCCACTAGCTCCCCGCCAACCATGACCTCGTAGCTTGATCCTCCATCATTCTCTCCCACCGCCTGAAGCGTGATGTCATAGCGACCCTCCGGAAAGCGGAACACCGTACGCGCTTCCGCGGTCTTGTGCTTGTCGGGGTTGATCGCCAACCACTTTCCCTGATCAAGGTAGTAGCCTTTGCCAGCATCGAAGGTCGCAGCTGACACGGTCTTGGAAGGGGCGTGACTGGCTACCTCTTTCGCAAAAAGCGAGGCCGGCATGGCGACAAATACGAGGGCGGAAAGAATCGGTGATTTCATGAAATTTCGGGAACAGTTCGAAGCGCGATGTTTCGGGGTAAACTGGGAACCACGCTAAATGCCTGATTCTTTCAAAGAGGTGACAAAAATAGGTCATAAAGCACCTGTGATGCCCGCTTGCCTTCAGATGATGCCAAGCTCTCGCCCGTTCCACCGGGACACTTCGGTTCCCTCTGTGCATCGACTGATCTGATTGACGCCCGCAACGAAACGGGTTGGATTCAAGCATGCAAGAACGACGCGACTTTCTCAAACAGGCCGTGGCCGCCGGAGCCTTCGCCGGCTTCGCCCGGGCCGACGAATCACTGCCGAGAAACGAGTGGCCGATTCTGCTTTTTGAGAAACCCGTCCAAGCTCTGAGCTACGACGAGATCGGCGAACAGCTCGCGTCCATGGGGGCGCAAGGTATCGAGGCCACGATCCGAAAAGGCGGACACATCCTTCCGGAGAACGCCGCCAAGGAAGTCCCCGGGATGATCAGGTCGCTCGAAAAATCCGGTCTCCGCAGCATCATCGCCGCCAGCGACGTGACCAAGGCCGACAAACGAACTGAAGAATTTCTGAATGTCCTCAAGGACAACGGCATCACCCGCTACCGGCTTGGGTTCTATCGCTACGAAAAAGGAGTCAACCCCTTCGACCAGGTCCAAGGTCTCCGCGACCGCCTGCAAGCCCTTGCGGAACTGAATGAAAAGCTCGGCATGCAGGGAGTCTACCAACTCCATTCCGGCCACGATGGCGTCGGATATGTCGGGTCACTTGTCTGGGATATTGCCTGGATGCTTAAAGACATCGACCCCGACCACTTGGGTCTCGCCTACGACCTCCGACACACCCGCAATGACACCGGCCATTCGTGGAAGCAAGCCGCCGACGTCGCCCACAGGCACATCCGCGCCATTTACATCAAAGACGCGAAGTGGGAAGGCGAGCGCAGCGACAAACGTGTTAACTGCGCTCTCGATACCGGCTTCGTCAATCAATCGATATTCAACTACGTCCGAAAAGACCTCCAACCCATGCCGATCAGCCTTCACATGGAATGGGGCAGACAGCAGATTTACCCAAAAGACACCGCGCATGAAGCTTGGGCAATGATCCGCAAGGACATGAAGGTCCTCATCAAGTGGCGAAATGCCGGCTCCTAAATCGCTGAACTACCGTTGGCTTGGAATTCCCCCGAGCCTCACTCTTTTCCGCTCCACTTCACGCCGTATTCGTTGGAGGGATCTCGATAGATTGAGTGCAGATGATCCAGAGGATCCCCTCCGAGATCCTGGCCGCTGTATTCGATGATCACTCCGGGACCGGAGAGGTGATAGGACATGTCGCTGCCAAGATTGTAGGGACCGTTCCAGGCAAAGACCGTTTGATCAAGTTGTGCCTCAATCTCCTTGAGCCGCACTTCTGCAGCCGCCTTCGGCAGATCGTTGACCCAATGAGCGATCAACTTCATCAACTTCGTCCGTTGCTCGGGCGATAGCCCACCACAGGACATGCCGGTCAGCTTCGGCTTCTTTCCGTCCTTGCCGGCCCCCGCCATCAGATTGGCACGCCGGGCACCCTGAATCGCCTCCTTTCGCTGTTCTTCGCTGAGACTGCCGATGAAGCGGTAGCCACTCGCCGTCTCGCCCTTCATTGGAATTATCTCCTCGTTCCCGAGCATGAATCGATGTGGTTGAGTCCCAATGAATGACGGTGACATGGTGATCTTCTCCCCTACGATGCTCAAATTGATCGCGACATGATGACCGTCCCACTGCACGCCCCATGGCTTCGTTTCGGACGGGGTGCCAAAGATCGCGATCCAAAAATTTGCCGAGCCAAAACCCCCACGTCGATTCGCCTGTTTCTCCGACCTCAAGAGCAAGTCATCCGCCAACATGATGTTTCGCACTTTCAGGTAGCCGGACCTGCTCATAACTGTCGAGAGGAAGGCGCAGGCGCTTTCTAACTGCTCTCTGTTCAGGTCGCCGAGGCGCAGACCGCCGTCATCACGATCAGGCGGCACATTCCTCCACTCACGACGCTCGGGGTCATCGATCGGCAGCAACAACTGCTTGCGCTGCTCAGATGTTAGTTTCGCCAAAAGGGCCTCGGCTGCCGCCACCATTGCCTTGGGCGAATGATCCGTCTCTGCAGGTTCAGCGGCTGCAAAAACTTCACCGGTGAGCGTCCAGGCTTTGTGAGTTCCGGCCAATCCCGACGAAACATTGAGGAAGGCCGCCAAGAGAATCAGAGAGAGAGTCGCTTTCATGGAAACTCCGACTCTAGACACTGAATCCCCAGAGCAAAGGAAATCGTCTCGCATGTAGGCCGAGCCTCCTGATCACCAAGTTGCATCTCCCCCCTGATCGTGCCAAGCCAGCAAGCGAGACCTCATCATTTGTGCCATTTTTTGGCACGTTTATGGGGGAATGCTGCTAAAATGCTTGTAACTTGGCACGATTGAGCGATATTTTGTGCCCAGAGTCATGAAATCAAGGCGCAACAGGGAGGAATTTGGCACAATTTGCCAGGTGATGGCACGTTTCCCTGAGGGTGTGCCTCTTCGCGCCTTGATGAAGCAAAAAGAACTCGCCAGCTACGCGAAGCGGACTTTGCAGCGGCGGCTCGACGAGATGATCCAGAGCGGACTCGTCCGGTCGGAAGGAGCAGGTCGAGGCTTTTGCTACCACCTTGTGGAAGCTCACGACGAGTCGCTTACTCCCGTTTCGAACAATCGGCTTCAGGAAGACTCCATCAACTACCCTGTCCCCGCTCGCGATGAGCGAAAAGGAGACTGGCTCTCCCCAGCCTCCAAGGAACTTCGTGCGGCGGTAACTCGCCCGATCCAGGAACGAAGAAGCGCTCCCTATAATGATTCGCTGCTGATTGCCTATCAGCCGAACGTCACCGAATACCTGTCGCCGGCACTGCGCCAGGATCTCGCCAAAATGGGGAAGGTCGGCATGGAGGATCATCCGGCCGGGACCTATCTGCGCCAGGTGATGGATCGCTTGATCATCGACTTGTCATGGAATTCCAGTCGGCTTGAAGGGAACACCTACTCGATTCTCGAAACGCAGAGGCTCTTCGAAATGGGTGAGGGTGCGGACGGCAAGTCACTTGCCGAGGCTCAGATGATCCTCAATCACAAGAATGCGATCGAGATTCTGGCCGACATGAGTGATGAAGCCGGCTTCAACCGCTACACGCTTTTCAACCTGCACGCGGCACTGGCGGAAGGTCTTCTCCCCCACGAGGAGGCCAGCGGACGGCTGCGCCATGAACCGGTGGGAGTCACGGGAACCTCCTTCGAGCCCCTCCAGGATCCTGCAAGAATCGAGGAGAACTTCGAACGCATCCTGCTGAAGGCGGAGGCGATTGAGAATCCCTTTGAGCAAGCCTTCTTCTCGATGGTTCATCTTCCCTACCTGCAGCCGTTCATCGATGTGAACAAACGGACCTCGCGGATCGTCGCCAATATCCCACTGATGAAGCACAATCTTTGCCCGCTGGCATTCGTCGGCGTGTCGCGGGAAGACTACCTGCAAGCTACACTTGCACTTTATGAACTACGGCGTGTGGAGTACTTGCGTGACGTCTTTGTTTCGGCCTACCAGAAATCCTGTGATCGCTACTCGGCGATTCGTCAGGTTCTCGGCGACCCCAATCCGCTTTACGTGCGCTATCGCCGGGACGTTCATCGCTACATCCAGCACGTCGTTGGTAGCAACTTTGACAAGAAGCAGGCAATCCGCTGGATTCATGATGAATGCGAACGGGAAATCGCCAAAGAGAACCGTGCGGCCTTCATCGAGCTGGTGGAAACCGTGCTCTCCAGCCTCCACGAGGGAAACATCGCCCGCTACCGCCTACGTCCGGGACCCTTCCGGGAATGGCTGGCAGGATGGCGCTAGAAGATTCCGATCGACACATTCCGACCGCTTGCTCTCGCCATCCTGCACCTGGGCACGCATCGTAACCGGGCCGCCGCAATCCATGGCGAACTGACCTCGTGAAGCCCGCGCTCTCACTCACCACCGACCCCATCCCAAAGCTCATCTGGCAGATTGCCCTGCCGATGAGCATCGGAATGTTTTTCAACACGATGTTCAACGTGGTCGATACATTCTGTGCGGGCTGGCTCGGCACGGAAGCTCTGGCGGCGCTATCCCTGTCCTTTCCCGTCTTCTTCTTTGTCTACGCCTTCGGGAGCGGCATTTCCCAAGGGACCACCGCGCTGCTTTCCAACTCGCTCGGCGGCGGCAACGCAGCCGACGCTCGTCGTGTTTTCGCCCAGGCTTTGCTGTTCGTGACGATCGCCGGAATTGCTCTATCAATCATCGGCTGGCTCACCGCTCCCTGGCTCTTCGAGCAACTCGGTGCTGAGGGCAAGTACCTCGGCACGACGCTCGCCTACATGAATGTGATCCTCGCCGGCGGTGTCTTCGTCCTCCTGCCGATGGTCATCAATTCCGCTCTCTCTGCGGAAGGCAACACCCTGCCCTACCGAAATTTCCTCATCGCAGGCTTCTTCGCCAACCTCCTACTCAACCCGCTCTTCATTCTCGGCTGGATGGGACTCCCCAGGATGGGAGTCGGCGGTATCGCGCTGGCCACCGTGATCGTTCAAATCGGCGGAGGAATCTACCTCTGGTCCCATGCAATGAAATCGGAGATCCACCGTGGACTAAAATTCCGAGACCTGAAGCCCGAGTTCACCATCCTACGCCAGATCGCCGGGCAAGCGATTCCCGCATCATTGAACATGCTGACCATCGCGATTGGCGTCATCGTCATCACCTGGTTCGTCAAACACTTCGGTCAGGAAGCGGTGGCGGCGATCGGCATTGCGACGCGTATCGAACAAATCGTCCTGATGCCATCCATCGGGCTCAATTTCGCGGTGCTGAGCATCGTCGGCCAGAACTACGGGGCCGGCCATCATCACCGAGTGCGCGACGCATGGATCACCAACGTCAAATACGGAGCGTTGATGATGGTTGCTGGCGGACTGATCATTATGCTGACTCGTGAATTTGCGATGCGAGTCTTCACCGATGATCCAATCGTCATTGCCCATGGGCGCGATTACCTGCTCTCCGCATCAATCACCCTCGCCGCTTACCCGATTCTATTCATCACCGTCTTCGCCCTGCAGGGACTGAAACGCCCAATCTATGGTCTCTGGATCGGGCTTTATCGCCAGCTTATTGCGCCCATCATCGTCTTCCACACGCTGACCTTCACACTCGCATGGGGTCTGTGGGGAATCTGGTGGGGCGTCTGCCTCGTGACCTGGAGCGCTGCCATCTTCTCTTTTATCTGGGGCTGGCGGAAGATCGGCACCAAGCCGCTGCAAAAATAGCCCCTCGGAGGTGCTAGCCCGCTGATGCGTTATTTGCCGCGCGTCGCCACGTCAGAGCAGTCAGCCAAAACGCAAAGGCCAAAACTTCGAACTCCGGCAGGCGACCATCGATCGAAGCTCTCCGAGTAAACATGTGGGAAGGATCGATCCTCGCATCCGCATTCGGTCCACGAAGGCGCATTGCGCGAGTTCCGAAGAACTCAGCTTCAAGAATGTAAAAATCCGATGGACCCGAGATATCGAATGATCGAGTGAAAGCCGTCTGCTTTTCAGCACCTAAGATCACACCCCCTCGATCCACAAGATGCCACTTTCCACTGAAAACCCCCTGTTTCTGAACTTCATATGTCTTCCCATCCACACAGATCCAACCCTGCTCGGTCGGCCAGCCAAACCCAAGCCTTGCCACATGGCCTTCGCCACGAAGCTCAAAATCCCAGGAACAGATCCCAATCGGACGGCATTCAATCACAGTCGGATGTCAGCATAGGGCAGCCCGCTCGGCGATGGTAGAAAGCCGGGAAATATGTAGCCGCCATCCAATCTCATAGCGAACTCGCCAAATTCATCTCGTACCGCTAACTGTCGCTCATGAGGCCGACACTACTTCTGACCTTCTTCCTGCCGATTGGTTTCCTAGCCTGCAAACCTCAGGCGGACACCCCTGAAAAAGCGGATCACGGCTGGGGCAAAGATTCGTCCGAAATCGATGTGCTCCAATCGCTCAACGACAAGCTCACCGACGCTTACGAACGCGAAGATATTGCACTGTTGCGGGAACTGCTGTCCGAAGATCACATTCACAACAATGTCTTCGTTTCACGTCTCACCAAGGATGAATTTCTTAAGGATATCGAATCGGGTGTCCTGATTTTCGAATCCTACCAAACTCCGGAGATCGAATGGTACATCACCGATCAACTTGCCGTCGCCACCGGCGTGATTGAAGCCAGAGCAACCCGAGCAGGCAATCCCGTCCCGGCCACGACCTTTCGCTTTACCCGCATTTACCATCGTGAAGCTGGCGGATGGAAGGTTCTGCTTTTTCAGAACGCGATGATTCCCGCAAAGGCACCGACAACCGACCCTTAACCCCTACTGAAAAATGGCCAAAACCTACCCCGAAATCGATTCGAAGATTCGCGACTGGGTCGCAAAGCAGAGGATCTTCTTCGTCTCCACCGCCCCCCTTTCCGGCGATGGTCTCGTCAACTGCTCGCCGAAGGGCATGGATAGCTTTCGTATCCTTGGTCCGCAAACGGTTGCCTACTTCGACCTCACCGGCAGTGGCGTTGAAACCATTGCCCACCTCAAAGAAAACGGCCGCATCGTGATCATGATGTGCGCCTTCGAAGGCCCCCCTCAAATCGTCCGCTTTCACGGCAAAGGCCGAGTCCTTCCAAAAGGAACTGCGGAATATGATGAAATGATCTCAAATTTCGAGGAGTACCCCGGAGCCAGGGCAATCATCGTCATCGAGGTCGACCGCATCAGCGACTCCTGCGGCTATTCGGTTCCATTCTACGACTACAAAGGCGAACGCGATACCCTGCTGAAATGGGCCAAGGTCAAAGGTGACGACGGGATTGCCGAGTATCAATCGCTGAAAAACCGCACCAGTCTCGATGGATTGGAAGGGATCGTCCCATGAGGATCAGAACGAGGAAAATCTCCGATTGCCATCGCGGGTGATCTGTCCAAGCTCAGCGGCAATATGGCCATCTTCCGAAACCTGACCATCGCTGCCGCCCTCCTACTTCCCGCACTTGCTGAAGACCGTCAGCGAAATCCCGACTCCTACACCTGGAATCCTGAACTCTCAAAAGAGGGGCCGGTTCTTGTCACCGTTAGTCTGCAGAAGCAGGTCGCAGCCGTCTATCGCAATGGGGTTCGGATCGGGTCCTGCGAGGTGAGCTCGGGCAAGCCGGGGCACGAAACGCCAACCGGGGTTTTCCATATCCTCAACAAGGATGCCAATCATCACTCCAAGACATATGGCAACGCCCCGATGCCCTACTCCGAAAGGCTCACATGGGATGGCGTCGCCCTTCATGCCGGTGGACTTCCGGGGTTTCCTTCGTCACACGGTTGCATTCATATCCCCTACGAATTCTCCAAGCAGCTATTTGGCATCACCCACACCGGCACGACGGTGCTGGTGACCAACGATTCGCCTGATGTTCATGTTTCCAACGAGCACTCAATGGCCTTCCAGGGAGGTGAGAGCAGTGACTTCAGCTGGACACCGGAAGCCTCACCCTCCGGTCCCGTCTCCCTCATCTACAGCAAGCCTGACCAGAAGCTTTTCGTCGTTCGCAACGGGATTACCATCGGCGAAGGAAAAGCAGACAGCGGGTGGTTCTCGAAGCGCCCCAAAGGCACCCAGGCCTTCGTCTTTTCAGGATGGAAGTCGGATGGGAGTTCGTCATGGACCCAGGTTGGAGGAGTCAAGAAGGACCACGCCAAAGCGCTTGATGAATGGTTCAAACTCGACCCTCGCTTCCAGCATCTCCTGATGGGCTTGCTCCAACCAGGCACCAACCTCGTGGTCACTGCCGAGTCCGTGACACAGCAAACAAGCAGCAAGCCGGGATTTCGCGTGCTGCAGGGTGTCAAGGAGGAGCAGGTGGAATGATCGCGGCGACAGGGATCCTGTATTGCGATGGGCACTCTGATGTGGTAGATCGGATCTCAATCGATGAAAGACTTCCCCGAACACGCGACCTGCTCACGGGAGATCGACAGCCCCGTCGGCACGCTCATGCTTTTCGCCACAAGCAAAGGTCTCGCTGGATTGTTTTTCGGACACCGCGTGCCGGATAGCGAGTGCCCGCCGGATAACCCGCAGAATCCGCACCTCAATGCTGCGGAAAAGCAACTCGCAGAGTACTTTGCAAAGGAGCGCCAGGACTTCGATCTTTCCTATGATCGCCGCGGTACCGCATTCCAGGAAAGCGTCTGGCAACAGCTCTCGAAAATCCCCTTTGGGGAAACCTGCAGCTATGGCGATATCGCCAGACGCATCAACAATCCAAACAGCGTCCGTGCCGTGGGGCTCGCCAATGGCTCGAATCCCATCTCGATCATTGTGCCCTGCCATCGTGTGATCGGAGCAAACGGCTCTCTAACAGGATTTGGGGGAGGCCTCGACATCAAGCAGAAGCTTCTGACTCACGAAGGACTACTCCTCGGACTTGGCTGAGTGCGCAGGGCTCTCCACTGCGGAAGTGATTTCTCCCAGCAAGCCCCTCCCGCCAATCTCCCCCAGCAGCTCAAGTTCATCGCCGAGCACTTGCCACGCAGGCTTTCCATCGGAGGCCTCCATCCCACAGGGGGTGCAGGCGGAGAATCCAGGATATCCAGGCTTCGCGGCTGGATCATTCCCAGGACTTGGCAAGGTCAGAATCGGCCGTCCACCACGCTCACCCGGCTTGAGAACCAAAGGGTGCATCCAGCATGAAATGGGCTTCCAGAACCAGGGATGCCGTCCCGCGTCCATCGCCAAGCGCTGCAGCACACAGCGGTGACCAGCATCGAGAAAGACACAGCGCGTGCGCGGAAAGTGAGAGGGAAAGCGCGCTCCCGGATTCTTGTTTCCCAGCGTGATGCTTTTCGCGCGACCTCCTTCGTCTCCCAGCCACGCTTTTTCAGTCCATCCGTACTGATCAAGACGTTCACGACCCTCTTCGATGACCTCGCCGATCACCCGCTGCTCCTCGCCTGTTAGGAACACGCCATCGTGGCAGCAGGTCGCCCGACAAGAGCCAAGGTCGCAGAGTTTCAGATTCTGGGAGAAGCTATCATAATCCACCGCCGCCTCGCGAATCTGGCGAGCCAGCTCCCCTTCCAATTCGGGATACGCCGTGATCGATTCCATTCGCATGTCCCGACTCTAGTTCATGTCACCCCCGCGCGACCAAGACCAAAAGCGGCCCTCTTGAAAGGATTGCATGCTCGGCCTCAGGTCCCACTATCCCGCCATGCCCATCGGGGATTTTTGCGCCATCGCCTCGGCCCTGGTTTGGTCGATCTCGGTCATCCTGATGAGGGTCTCGGGCTATCAGGTCCCACCGCTTCCCCTGAACTTTTTCAAAAGTTCCATCGCCCTGATCTGCCTTGTCCTAAGTCATGCGGCCGTTCGTGAAAATTGGTGGCCGGAACTGTCCCCTACCGAGCATCTTCGGATGATCATCAGTGCTGTCATCGGCATTTCGCTTGCCGACACGATGATCGCCGCGGCATTGAACCGACTCGGAGCCAGCTTACAGGCTCTCGCCGATTGCCTCTATTCGCCAGCTATCATCACGGTTGGGTTCCTGATGTTCGGTGAGACCCTCAACACCTGGGAAATGATCGGAGGTGCGCTGGTGATCTCCGGCGTCTTTGTCGGCGCAACCATGACCGCCGAAGTCAAACACCCCCGAGACCTTTGGACCGGCGTCGCCCTCGCCGCAGGAGCCCACGTCCTGATGGCGGTCGGCATTCTGATGGTGCGTGATATCTACATCGATGGACAACTCTTCTGGCTCACCGGCTACCGCTTTCTCGTCGCGATTGCCGTGCTCTTCATCTGGTCGCTGCTTCGCTATGGAAAGCGCATGCCTGAAGTGCTTTTCACGGGATTCCGTCGACGCGACACCTGGTTCACGACGATCCCGATGGCCATCCTGGGACCCTTCCTCGCGACCTTGCTTTGGGTCACTGGATTCAAATACCTCATCGCCGGGCGCGCCGCCATTTACAATCAGCTCTCGACCGTCTTCATCATCGTGCTCGCCTACTTCTTCCTGAAGGAAAAGTTCACCACGCGAAAAGCGATCGGCACCGGACTAGCGCTGTTAGGCTCACTACTCGTGGCGATGCATTGAATCTATTGTGCGATTTCTTCAAGGCTCTCGACCAGCGCGGCGAACACTTCCGGCTCTTTGCCCCGATCAGGTGCACCCTTCAGACAGGAGTTGAACCACTTTTGCAAAAGGGTGCGACGTTCGGAGGGAAATTGCCGCACCAGGCTTTCACCTTCGGCTTCATCGAAGTTCGCCGCATCGCGCCGGCCGTGAGCCCGCTGGAGAATCCCACGATATCTCAGCAACATGGAATCAAGGAGGATCCACGGGAAATTCGGGCTCGCAGGCGGGCCGACGACGATTGCCTTCCCATCCCCCCCTTTCAGCTTCAATCCGCCGCCAAGCTTCACCTTCAGTTCAGGCAGTTGCCCGCCCTTGAAGAAGGCGGCCACACCACCACCAAGCGCTCCGATCACCGTGCCGGCTCCCAGACTGTGAACCCCTACACCCAGATCGAAAATCGCCCCGGCCGCGCCGCCGGCAAGCGCCCCGGCAGTCGTCAGCTGCATCCGGTTCAGCCCCCATTTCTGCCACGTCTCGCCCGTCGCCAGATCCAGCCCACGATGCTTGCCGGGATCCACGTCGAGCTCGATCAAGTGATGCCGATAAACCTTCAGCAGCTTGTCCACGCATTGCCCCTCCAGCTTCGACAACCTTGAGAAATATTCTTCCGAGAGTGCCGCTTGCTTGCGTTCCCGCCTCGATGGAATGCCCTCGTCCCTTTGGTCGATCGCATCGCTGGTCCTCAGGCCCAGGGCGTGCTCGAGAAAATCGAGAATGGCCTCAGCGGCATCCTCGCGCCGTTGATCCCACTCGTAGCCCATCGCCTCCACCACGCTCTCGATGCGGTCCGCGTGACGTTCCTCGATCTGCAGCAGGGCCAGCAGCAATTTACGGCGTTCATCGTACCTCGCCGAATGCGCATCGAAGGTTCTCACCAAATTGAATGAGGTCCCCAGCCGTTCCCGCCAGGCTTCCTCGTTTTCATTCGGTTCACCCTGTGGATTCAGCAGGGCCAACCTCGGCCGCCCACTCCAGCGGAGGATCTCGATTTCTGCTAGAAACGAATCGCGCAGCGGCTTGCAGGGATCGACCACATAGAGGATTCCCGCGCCCTTCACGATCGGAGCCAATAGGCGAACCTCATCGGGAAACTGCTCGGCGTATTGCTCGATGAATACCTTCAAATCCTCCGGACCCGGTGCCCGGGCTCCCGCAATCCGCTCGATTTTTCGCATCGCCTCCACCGGCTGCTGAAAGCCCGGCGAATCAAAGAAACGCATCCATTCTTCCTCATCGTAGACGACCGGCAGCGCCTGAACGCCTGTCGTCTCTCCGGGAGTCGATGACACCCGCAGAACTTCGTCGTCATCGACTTCCAGCAGGGTCGCCAAAGTCGATGACTTGCCTGAATTCACGCGACCCACCACGACGAATGCCGGCACTCCTTCTTTCCACCAATCGTTCATGCTCTCACCTCCTCGTAAAATACCAGCTCCACCTCGCTACCCTTTCGCGCGTCCATGAAGGTCTCCCATTGGATCCGCTGTTCCGGTTCCACCGGCTTCATCCCGCCCTCAGGAGTCGGATTTCCGACGAGCAACACGACTCGCCGTTCGCCGGCTTTTGTCGTGATTTCATCCAGCGCCTTTCCCACCGAGCGCGGTGCCAGCGACCAGCCCTCGGCCAGCAGCACGATGCCTGCCGATGCCTTTTTCAGGGCTTCGCGTGCCGCCTCTTCATGATCCTCATCGAGCACGCCGAGTCGCTCCCACCCGGTTGGATTCATGCGCAGGACCCGCAGCAGATACGGACGAAGTTTTTCCTCGGACGGTTCCGCACCATCTAGCGCCACGACCAGGGCTCCATCGACCGGCCCGCTGAGCTTCTCGCCGCGCTTCACCACCGTCATCGATCTCCACAGCTTGCGGTGCTGCGGTGCTTGGAACGTCAGTGTTGCCAGCGCGCGCCGTTCATTCCATGCCGCCCAGCCGACCATCAGAAAGCGCGGCAAGATTCCCCATGTGAACAAGGCCAAAATCAGAAATGGCCACCATGCCAAGCCTCCGACTTTCCAGTCGGCCGAAATTTCCGACGCCGCGATATCCGGCTGCGCCCAGTGAATCTGCCATGCCCATGGCAACTCGAGAACTCCCACCACCTGAGCCAGCAATTTTTCCATCGCCTGCTCCGTCGTCGTCTCCCAGAAAAACCCCACGCGCTTGAACATCACCATCGTTCCCAGCCCGACCAGCGCCCCGCCGTGAAAGGCACCGGCGATCCACTGCGCCTGCCGGACCAAGCGCCACGCGAGCACCCGTGAAAGCTCCCCATTTGCCCGAATCCGCTCAATCGTCTGGCGTGCCTTCTTGCCCGCCAGCTTAACGGAAAGCCAGGCGATCACTCGCGATGTCACCCCGCTGGCCGCCACCCGCCCACGCAGCAGCCAAACCAGCGCCCCGCCCAAAAACATGATCCACGGCAGAAACAAACAGACCGTTAGAAACCAGATCACATGCACGCCGCCGATTTCCCGATCCAGCGTGCCCCAGGCCGTCGCCGCACCCATTCCACCGAAGACGAGAGCCAGCAATGATCCCGCCAATCCCAGAGAGGCCATCCACCGAGCTCCAAGTCCCGAAGCTCCGACCTCGCCCAGCCACTGCTTCATCCCTGCCGCACGCCCCTCCCCCGCCGACAAGCGTGGCGCGTCCTTTCCTGACCATGATCCCAGCGCCGTCTCGAAATCGATCAGCTCCGTCAGCGTCCATCTGTCCGATTTTCCCGGCACGCCCCAACTGTCGGCATCCTTTCCCACATGGCAAGTGTCCTTGTGAGATACAGCAGCCTCAAGGATTGATGGATCGGCAGCAAACGGCTAGCTAAACCCATGGAAGTTGACCCCACGGACCTGCCACGAAGCCTGCGGCAGGAAATTCTGTTCGCTCGGGAACGCGTCTACCGCTTCGGTCAGGCCACTCCGTTGGAGAGACTGAAGCTACCCGGACCCGGCCCGGAAATCTGGGTCAAACGCGAGGACCGATCGGCCATCAAATCCTACAAATGGCGCGGAGCCTGCAATCGCATGGCCCTCCTAACACCTCAGGAAGCCCAGCGCGGCGTCGTCACCGCGTCGGCCGGCAACCATGCCCAGGGTGTCGCCCTCGCCGCCCGCACCTTGGGCATCAAAGCGCGCATCTACATGCCGCTCCCTACCCCAAAGGTCAAACAAGCCGCCGTGTTGCACCATGGCGGCGAATTTGTGGAAATCATCTCTTCCGGTGATAGCTACGATGAAGCGATGCAGGCCGCACGCGAGGATGAAAAGCAGTCCGGCGCGATCTACGTCCATGCCTACGATGACCTTGCCGTTATGGCCGGCCAGGGAACCCTTGCCGACGAAATCGTCCTTTCCGGTCACGGCCCGTTCGATGCCGCCTACCTTCAGATTGGTGGCGGTGGACTCGCCGCAGGTGTCTCCACCTGGTTGAAAACCTACTGGCCCGAAATCCACATCACCGGCGTGGAAGGCATCGGCCAGGCATCGATGAAAGCCGCCATCGAGGCGGGCCACGAAGTCGCGCTGGATCAGGTCGACCTGTTCTGCGACGGCACCGCTGTTAGACAAGCAGGCAGCCTGCCATTTCAGATCTGCAGGGACAGCCTCGACTCCATCGAAACCGTCAGCAACCCCGAAGTCGGGCAAGCCATCCGCGTCCTCTGGGAAGGCCTGCGCTGTATCTCCGAACCGTCCGGAGCGATGGGCCTGGCCGCCGTCCTCAAGAACCGCGAAAAACTCGATGGCAAACGCGTGCTTGTTGTCCTTTGCGGTGCCAATATCGACTTCCTCAAGCTCGGTCTCATCGCCCAATCGCTCGGCTCCGCAGGTCAAAGCAGCAGGACCCTCCAAGTCCAAATCCCCGAGCGACCCGGCACCATGCTCAACCTGCTTGATAGCTGCTTCTCGGGAGTCAACATCGTCGATTTCCAGTATGGAAAGACTGCAGAAAATGAGGCCTGGCCGATCTTCACCCTCCAGGGGGCCGACAGCGCCGTCCTCGACGGCGTTCTAACAAAGCTCAACGCCCAAGGTTTCGACTGGCGCGATCTCACCGGAGCTGTCGACGTCTCCTTCCGCTCCATCCCCCTCCGCTCCGACCTGCTTGAGCACCCCGCATTCCTCCGACTGGATTTCTACGAACGTCCCGGCGCCCTGCACGACTTCCTCGCCCAGCGGATTCAGGGCAAAGCCAACCTTTGCTACTTCAACTACCAGCAATCCGGCGAACGCATCGGCCGCGCCCTGATCGGACTGGATTTCCCGTCGACTGCCGAACGCGACGCCCTCCTGCAACAAATTCCCAATCAGGGCGAGGGATACCGTCTCTGCGAAGTCCTCGATGACGCCACATGCCAGCGCCTCACGGGATCGAACTAGATGGCATCTTCCAGAAACCGGATTGCCCGCTGGCCCATCCAGAAGGCCCCCCTATCCTTCGTCGGAAATCCGACATGACCTCCAGCCTTTGGCGACTCGAGATAGAAGTACCTACTTTCATCCGCCTCCTCCTCAGGGAAACAACCCGGCCCCAAAAAGGGATCGTTCCGAGCGTTGACCATCAAGGCGGGAATACGGATTCCACTCAGATACTGCCTTGAACTACTACGTTCCCAGTAGTCTGCCGCATCGCGGAATCCGTGGAGTGGTGCGGTGTAGCGGTTGTCGAACTCCCGGAAGGTCCGGATCTTCTCCAATCCCTTCGGATCCAGATCATCAGGAAACAGTACATGCTTCCTGCGAACCTTTTCGGCCAAGGTCTTGATGAAACGCCTCATGTAGACTTCTCGATTGAAGGCCGTATCAAGCGTGCGCGAGGAACAGGCAAGATCACATGGCACCGAGAAGGTCACCGCCCGGCCCAACACTGGCGAGACTTCGGCACCTCTTTCACCCAGATACTTCAGCGTCATGTTCCCGCCCAGACTGAAGCCGATCAAGTCGATCTTCTCAGCCGGGTGCACATCCAGCGCGTGCTCGATCACTGCTGAAAGGTCCTCCGTCGCTCCGCTGTGATAGAATCTCGGCAACCGGTTCAGCTCTTCGCTGCACCCGCGGTAATTCCACGCCAGCACATCCCAGCCGCGCGGACTCAGCATCCGCGCCATGCTTTGGATGTAGCTCGCACCCGCATCGCCCTCCAAACCATGAGAAAGGATCACCAGCTTCCTGCGACCGTCCCGATGCCATTCCAAATCCAGAAAATCGCCGTCCGCCAGCTCCAGCCGCTCCTTTTCCCGCGTCACCCGCTCGGCTTTCCGATAAAGTGCCGGAATGATCGTCTGCAGATGCCCACCCGGCATGGAAAGCGGCGGGCGGTAGCTGGAGTCAGAAACAAGCGGCATCGGTGCACGCGGCTCTACCCGCCCGACCAGTTGTGCTCAAGCCCGATCCCTCGATCTCCGCAAATTCTCCCATCAACAAATCAAGATACGATGATTTGACTCTTGAAGCCTGGGCTCTTCTGCCTAGGTTCGCGGCATGCCGCGCCCCGACGCCACTGCCGATCTCACCAAAGCCCTTGAACAGCGAATCCTGGTCCTCGATGGTGCCATGGGCACGACCATCCGCGGCTATGGACTTGAGGAAAGTGACGCCCGTGGGAAACGCTTCGAGAAAAACGACAAGGATCTGCTCAACAACGGCGACATCCTTTCGCTGACCCGCCCGGACGTCATTGCCGATATCCACAAGCGCTTCCTCACCGCCGGATCTGATATTTTTGAAACCAACACCTTCTCCGGCACTTCGATCGCCCAGAGCGAATTCTTTGTCGAAGACCCTCGTGAAAAGGGAACCGGACGCAAGGACCCCGAGTTCTATCAGAAGGTCCTTGATGACCCTTTCCTGAAAGAGCTCGCCGCCGAGATCAACATCGCCTCCGCCCAGCTCGCGCGCACCGTCGCCGATCAGGTTGCCAACGATACCGGCATCGTGCGCTACGTCGCGGGAGCAATCGGACCGATGACCGTCGGTCTCAACAACGCCGCCGTCGATGCCAACGACCCCGGCTTCCGGAGCGTCACTTTCGACCAAGTCTACGAAGACTACAAACGCCAGATCCGCGCGCTCGTCGAAGGCGGCGTCGATATCCTGATGGTCGAAACCATCTTCGACGCACTCAACAGCAAGGCGGCTCTCGTGGCAGCTCAGGACGTCTTTGAAGAAGATGGCTTCAAGCTCCCGATCATCATCTCCGCCGCCGTCGGAATGGGAGGTGAAACGATGATCTCGGCACAAAAAGTGGAAGCTCTTTGGAATGCCGTCGCGCACGTCAAGCCGCTCGCTGTCGGTCTCAACTGCTCGCTTGGTCCCGACCAGATGCGTCCCTTCATCGAGGAGCTCTCACAAGTCGCCGAGACTTTCGTTTCCTGCTATCCGAATGCCGGCATGCCCGACGCGCTGTCCGCCACCGGCTTCCCGATGCTGCCGAAGGACATGTATGGCCACCTCGGCGACTTCGCCAAATCCGGTTTCATCAACTTTGCGGGCGGCTGCTGCGGCAATACTCCCGAGCACATTGCCGAAATCGCCCGCGGTGTGCGTGACGTCGAACCCCGCAAGATCCCGAGCAACGAGAAGCTGCTACGTCTTTCCGGCACCGAGCCCTACAATCACACCACCGACAAAAACTTCCTGATGATCGGTGAGCGCACCAACGTCGCCGGCTCTCCGCGTTTCCGCAAACTCGTCCAGGAAGGAAAGCTCGAAGACGCCCTCGCCGTCGCCCGCCAACAGGTCGACAACGGCGCACCGGTGATCGACATCTGCTTCGACGACGGCCTGATCGACGGCGTCGACATGATGACCCGTTTCCTCAATCTCGTGCAGTCCGAGCCGGACATCACCAAGGTCCCGATCACGGTCGACTCTTCGAAATGGGAAATCCTCGAAGCCGGTTTGAAATGCATGCAGGGCAAGGGCATCGTCAACTCGATCTCGCTCAAGGAAGGAGAAGAAGCCTTTAAGTCGAACGCGCGCACCATCAAGAAGTTCGGAGCCGCCGCCGTGGTCATGGCCTTCGATGAAAACGGCCAGGCCGCGACCTATGAAGAAAAGATCCGCATCTGCGAACGCGCCTACCGCATCCTCGTCGACGAGGTAGACTTCAATCCGCAGGATATCATTTTCGACCCTAACATCCTGACCGTTGCCACCGGCATCGAAGAACATAACAACTACGCCGTCGACTTCTTCAACGCCACCAAATGGATCAAGGAGAACCTCCCCGGCGCGAAGGTCTCCGGCGGAGTCTCGAACGTTTCCTTCTCCTTCCGCGGCAACAACCCTGTGCGCGAGGCCATGCACTCCGCCTTCCTCTTCCATGCAGGAAAGGCCGGCATGGACATGGGAATCGTTAATGCCGGGATGCTCGAAGTTTACGATCAGATCGAACCGAAACTCCTCAAGGCCGTCGAGGATGTCCTGCTCAACCGCGATCCCGAGGCCACCGAGCGACTGCTCGACATGGCCGAGGAATACAAGGGCGTCAAAAAGGAAGCCGCCGTGCAGGACCTCGCCTGGCGAGATGCTCCAGTCGAAAAGCGTCTTGAGCACGCACTGCTCAAAGGCATCGACTCCTTCATCGTCGAGGACACCGAAGAGGCGCGCCAGAAATACGACAAGCCGCTCAAGGTCATCGAAGGCCCGCTGATGGATGGCATGGGCGTGGTCGGCGACCTCTTCGGCGCAGGCAAGATGTTCCTTCCTCAAGTGGTCAAGTCCGCCCGCGTGATGAAGAAATCCGTCGCCTACCTCGAGCCATTCATGGCCAAGGAAAAGGAGATCAAGATCCTCGGCATCATCGAATCGCTACGCGAAGCCAATCCCGGAGAAGACGATGCACACCTCCGGATCATGGCGGAGAAGACGCTGACCGCCGGCCGTGTCCTGATGGCCACGGTGAAAGGCGACGTGCACGACATCGGCAAGAACATCGTCGGCGTGGTGCTCGCCTGCAATGGCTTCGAAGTCATCGACATGGGCGTCATGGTTCCCTGTGACAAGATCCTTGATACCGCGATTGAGAAGCAGGTCGACGTCATCGGTCTCTCCGGCCTGATCACCCCATCGCTTGATGAAATGATCCACGTCGCCAAGGAAATGGAGCGTCGCAAGATGACCCTCCCCGTGCTGATCGGTGGCGCCACCACCTCAGCAGCGCACACCGCCGTGAAGATCGCCCAGCACTACAGCGGTCCGATCGTTCACGTGCTCGATGCCTCACGCTCGGTTCCCGTGACGACCACGCTGCTTTCCGAGGACGGCAAAGACAGATTCGTCGCCGAGAACAACGAGAAGCACGAGAAGCTCCGTGCCAACTTCAACAAGAAGGCCAAACCGACCATTTCCCTTGAGGAAGCCCGCTCTAACAAGTCGGTCTTTGATTGGGAGAGCTACACTCCGGCCAAGCCCTCCTTCACCGGCACCCGCGTGATGGACAATCAGTCGCTGCGCGAGCTGGCCGACTACATCGATTGGACGCCCTTCTTCCACGCCTGGGAGCTTCGGGGCGTCTGGGATCGCGAGGCCAGGATCCTCAAGACCCGCAATGAAGGTGGAGCCGCCCAAGCCCAGGAACTTTTTGCTGATGCACAGGAACTCCTCGAAGACATCATCACGAACAAGCGCTTCACAGCCCGTGGCATTTACGGGTTCTTCCCGGCCAATGCCGACAGCGATGACATCACCGTCTGGACCGACGAGTCCCGCCACGAGAAGCGCGCCACGTTCCACACCCTCCGCCAGCAGATCGAAAAGAGCAGTGACAAACCCCACTTCGCGCTTTCGGATTATCTTGCACCGACTGGAGCAGACTACATCGGCGGCTTTGTCGTCGGCATCCACGGAGCTCACGAGTGGGCCGAGCAGGTGGAAAAGGCGGAAACCGACCCCTACAAGGGCATCATGATCAAGGCGATCGCCGATCGACTCGCCGAGGCATTTGCCGAACTCCTCCACCATCGCGCCCGCGTTGATTGGGGCTACGAACGGCCAAACGAGTTCAATCACAACGAGCTCATCAAGGAGATCTACCGCGGCATTCGTCCGGCACCGGGTTATCCATCCCAGCCCGACCACACGGAGAAACCGGTTCTCTTTGATCTACTAGAAGCACCGGAGAAAACCGGAGTCACTCTGACCGAAAGCTGTGCCATGCACCCCGGTGCGGCCGTTTCCGGCCTGATGTTCTCACATCCTGAAAGCCACTACTTCGCGATCAGCGAACTGCAGAAGGACCAGATCGAAGACTACGCCCAGCGCAAGGGCTGGACCATCGAGGAAGCCGAAAAGTGGCTCGGCCCGTGGTTGGGCTACACCAGCTGACCACTCTTGATATCGAGATAGTTCCGAACCGCTGCGATCCGGTTCTCGACGCCCAACCGTTGGAAGATGGCCTCCAGGTGCTTCTCGACGGTTCGTGGACTGATGTCCAGAATGGTCGCGGTTTCAGCACTCGTCTTCCCCTGTGAAATCCAGTTCATGATCTCCCTCTGGCGCTTGGTCAGCAGTGCGTTGAGCGCCTCGGTGGCAGCAGCCTCGCGATCGACGAGTGACAACACCAACCATATCTCGCCATCCCAGGCGGGCATGCAACTGAAGTCCATTGTGCCACCCCCGAGGTCGATTTCAAACTTTCTGAAACTGGAGGAAAGCGGTCCCACCCAGCAGTTCAAGAGCTCCTTGTTGAGCTTCTCCACCTTGTCAGCAGGCAGAGCAAAGAAAGCGTCATCCTCCCCCCACCAATCTTCCGCCGCCCTCAAGGCATCGTGATTGAAAGGCAGCACCTCCCCTCCCTGCTTCACCACGAACAAGGCCTGCCTTGAGCGAGGTGAATTTTTCACGTAAAAGTTCCTGATCTGCCGCCGGTCACCCTCCACCGCGATGAGCGAAGCAACCGAGCGGGCGGCCAATAGCAGCGAGTCGAAGATTCCGCGTTCCTCCGGAGAGAAAACTCCGTCGGAGCGACCAACAATCAACATGGTGGTGCGTTCATAACCATGGGCAAGCAGGCCGAAGAGATAGTCTTGCACCCCTTCCTGACCCTGAACGATCTGAAAAAACTTCGAACCCAGGAAGTCCTCAGAGTGCAAATAGTCTCGGACCGAAAAACCAAGCTCTCCAGGATTTGACAGGTCGACCTTGGACACCAAGGGAAAGCAGGAGAACGACTCATTGATCGCATCCAGATTTGCCTTCGCTTCTTTAGCGAATGAAGTCTCTCCGTAGATCTGTTCGACCCCATGCCCATCAAAGGTCACGAATATCAGTCCTCCCTTGCCGCTGATTACTTTCGGCAACCCTTCGGTGAGCAGTTCCGTGAGACGATCGAAGCTTTTCGCCCGATGGATCTCCAGGGCTAGTGTGAAATAGGCTTGAGAAAACACGGTCATTAGGAGGGGGAAATGGTTTCGAGCGGATTCCTGATGGAGGAAGGCGGCGGAAACCCTGAGCGCTGTCGGCAAGGTATCAAGGGTCAGCCGCGGCATCTGACCTCTGCACTAGATCGTGTGTCCGGCCTTGAGATCGAGAAACCGCCTGACAGCCGCAATGCGGTTCTCGACTCCGAGACGCTGAAACACCGCTTCGAGATGTTTTTCGACCGTGCGTGGACTGATATCCAGAATGATGGCAGCCTCGGCACTGGTCTTCCCTTCGGCAATCCAATCCATGATTTCTTTCTGGCGCTTCGTCAGCACCGCATTGACGGCATCGTCCGAGCTTTCCCCGCTACTTCCAGGAACCGGAGCCGCGATGAAGATTTCGCCATCACTCTTCGGCAGCGCGAAGACCTTCATCAATCCCCCACCGAGATCCACCTCAAGGCTCCTGAAGCTCGCCACCACCGGATCGTCCCACGCCTCTTCCATCTTCGCCCTGATCATGGCGTAGACCTCATCGCTCAACATGTGATAAGCCTCGTCCACCCCCCACCAGTTCTCAGCCTGGCGAAGCGATTGGAAATTCATCGGGAGCAACTCCCGCGACGGAGCCAGGGAGAATAGCGAAATGGGAGCCCCCGCACTGGCACTCAAAAGAAATTTCCTGAACTGGGCTTCGACGCTCTGGCTGCTGATCCGTTCGACCACGGCTCTCGCCGTAAAGAGAACGGCATCAAAAACCTGGCGTTCGTCCTTACCGAAAACCCCATCGTTCCGGCATACCAAAAGTAGCGTGATCCGATTCCAAGCGACCGACAAGCGACCAGCCAGACAATCATTCGCCTGCATTTCCTCGGGCAGACCCTGATTGAAATCCGATTGCAAATACTCGCCAGGTTCAAGGTAGTCGCTCGCCGCAAATCCCAGATTGCCCGGATTCCCAAAGTCGACACTTCCTAACAGCGGGTGTTTCGGCAGCTGACAAGCCACCCGATCAAATTCATTTCGGGCGACTTCGGCATTTTTCCCATTACCCAGAATATCAAGCAGCACCGGACCCTCACCCATCAGCGCGATCGTCGGGTGATCGTCTTCAAACTGCTGAGGAAGCTGAGTCGTTAACAAATGCGCGACTTCACTGAAAGAACGACTTTCGTGGAGAGCTTGAACGAGTGAAAAATAGGATTTTCCTAGCATGATGAGTAGGGTGGACGGCGTCGTGACACTTGCGTATATCCCCGTAGGAGGCAACAAGCTTTGTCGGAAACAACCGACTAGAAGCCAGATTCGATGAAATTCCAGTAATCAGGCGTGCTGGGTTACAAACGCCCCAGAGGTCGCCCGATGAGGGCGAGCTCCGGGGCCATCGGCCTTCCCGGCAGGACTCTGGTTATTTTTTCTTTTTCCTCAGGAATGCTGGAACATCGAGGTCTTCGCCTTCGAAGACGCTCGGGCTGGCTCCTTCAAACCGGCCTCTCGGCCCGCCTTCAAAGCTGAGTTCAGCCTGAGGGTCGCCGGGCTTCCGGACAGGTTTCTCGTCGGACTTTTCGTCCGATTTCTCATCGGGCTTGTTGCCGGCCTTCTCATCGGCGTCATCGAGTGAGGACTCGAAAACATCCTCGCTGCTGGTCTTGGTCTCACCAGGTTTGCGCTTGGCTGCCTCCACTTTATTCAGCTCGGGAATGTGCGATTTCGTTTCCTTGGCTTCCTCGTCCGATTCGGCGAATGGAGGTTCATCGGGCTCGGTCACGTCCTTGTCCGAATCGATACCTTCCGTTTCCTCGTCTTCCTCGAGTTCTGGTTCAGCAAAGAACTCCGTCTCTTTTTCATCGCTCGGCTCCTTCTTTTCCTCGGGCTTTTCCAGCGGCGTCTCGGATGCCTCTTTGTCAGCCGATTGGAGCCAGGAGTCATCGTCAACCTCGGGAGCCTTGATCGAAATTCTCTCGGGTTCCGGCTCAGGTGCCTGCTCTTCGACCGCCTCCACGACATCGGGTTCTGGCTCGGTTTCAGGCTCGGCGTCGAAGCCCACGCTCGGTTCAAGTGTCGAAGTGGGAGCGATGGCCGCACCGGCTTCACCTCTCGGCTGGACCTGACGAAGCCGTTCTTCTGGCAAGGAGCTCACCAGCGTGATGCTCAATTGATCATTCATGCTCGGATCGATCGCCGCGCCGAACAGCACATGCGCCTTCTTCGGCACGAACTTGCTCAGGCTTTCCATCAGCAGCTCGATCTCAAACAGCGTCAAATCCTCACCGCCACAGAGGTGGACCAACACCGTTTCGGCATCCTCCAAGAGCGCCCCTTCATCCAGTAAGGGACTCGAAAGCGCATTGCGCAAAGCCTTCTGAGCCCTATCCTTGCCACGAGCGATGCCCGAACCAAACAGGCAGCGCGAACGAGTCGTCCGCAGCGCGCTCATCAGATCATCCAGACCGATATTGATCAGTCCCGGGCGCACCACCAGGCGGATCACTGCCTTGATGCTCTCCGAAATCATCCGGTCTGCGGCGGCAAATGCCTCGTGAATGCCCTGCTTCGCCAGCACCAACTCGCCCATACGGCTGTTGTCGAACGTCACCAGAGCATTCGAGAGAACCGCCAATTCGTTGAGGGCTGTCTCCGCCTGTTCACGACGGCGACGACCTTCGAACACGAAAGGCATCGTCGCAAACATCACCACAAACGCTCCCTCCTCACGGGCAACCCGCGCGACGATCGGTGCCGCACCGGATCCGGTACCGCCACCGAGTCCCACGCAGATGAAAACAATCTTCCGGCCCTTGAGTGCCGCACGGAGTTCATCTTCCGCCTCCAGCACCGCTTGGTTGCCCAGATCCGGATCACCACCCGTGCCGAGGCCCTTTGTTAGATTGCGGCCGAGCTGGATACGCTCCCCCGCCACCGAACCGGATAGCGTGCGGATGTCGGTATTGAGTGCCAGCAGTTCAGCCCCATCGAGGCCATCAAGGGCAACTCGATCGAGCATGTTTGCACCGGCACCGCCAAGTCCCACGATTTTCACCGAGGAAGTGGGAATGGTGTTCTGTGAGTCTTGTGGGAATTCAATCATGATAATCTTCGGTCAACGGCTAAACGGCCACAGTCGACCCAGCAGGCCGCGCTTCGGTGCGCGCTCGCTTTCGACGATCTGGGCATAACGGATCAGCCCGAGGGCTGTGGTAAATTGGGGGTCCTTGAAACTTGCCTGCACGCCACTCAGTTCCGGTGGCTCGGGGCGGTAGATGTCGCGGCCGAAAACCTCGTGCGCCAGCTCGCCAAAACCACGCATCAGGCTCGTGCCCCCGGCGAGAAAAACGCCGGTCCCCACCTGCTCCATGGCCCCCGCCGGCAGACGGCTGAGCAATAGACCCATGGTCTCCTCAAGTCGCTGACGAATGATGTCGTTCAGCAACTGACGTTTCACTTCCGCATCGGAAAATCCTTTCTCATCCACCACCTTCGCCGTGCCCACCGAGCGCGCCGGGTCGCCGGAAGCATCGCCTTCGCGCACCTTGAGGATCTCCGCTTTGGAAAAGGGCAGACCCGTGACGAGGTGAATGTCGTTGGTAATGTGATCACCGCCGACAGGAATGCAGCCGGTCGCTTCGATCACGCCATCCAGGTAGAGCGCGTAGTCGGTCGTGCCGCCACCGATATCGATCACCAGAGCACCCCGCTCACGCGCTTCACGATCCAAGGCGACTTGCGCCGTGGCGATGGGCGAGAACACCAGGTCATCCACATCCAGTGGCATCTCGCGCACGCACTTGATCTGGTTTTCAATCCGCGAGCGGATCCCGTGAACCACATGAAAATCAGAGTCGACGGTCTTTCCCGAAAGCCCGATCGGACTGCTGGCGTGTTCATAACCATCGACGCCGAAGCGGCGGATGATGTGGTGCAAGTAAACGTGGTCCTGGGGAATGGCCACCGAACGGGCAATTTCCTTTGCTTCGTTCACGTGCTCTTGCTCGATCGACTCCTCGCCATCGGGCAAGCGAAAGCTGCCGCGGTTGTTGACGCCCTGAATGTGGGCACCCGTGACCGCGAGAAAGACGGAACCGACTTCCACATCACTCGCATCCTCCGCCTTGACGAGTGCGTCCTTCACGCAGGCGCGCACTTGCGGGAAATCATAGATCTCACCCTTGCGCACCCCCACTGACTTACTCTGTCCGACTCCGAGAATCTTAACGGAGCCGTCCGACTTCACTTCACCGACCACCATGCAGATTTTGCTGGTTCCGATTTCGAGTCCGACGTGGATTTTGGTGCGAGCCATGGTGATAGGATGCCTTGAGGAAATTTGAGGGGTCAGCGTTCAAGCAGCCGGTTGAGATCGCGGTCGATCGCAGGACTTACTTTCACGGGTTCGGATGGAGACGGGGTGGATTCTTCGGTGATTCGGGCTTCTGGTGCAGGTTCGACGAAGATCGCCTTGGGTGCCGGAGGTTCCGCATAGGTGACGGGGAGGTTCCGGGTGCCGATCAAGGTGATGGTCGCAATGCGCGCGCCCTTTTCATTCGCGTGCTGCACCGCTGCAAGCAAATCACCCATCTGGCGCTTCAAATTATCATGACCGAAGGTCACTTCAGCCCCTTCGCGGGTCGTCATCCGACTCGCCCACGACTTGTGCTGCCAAATGGTATCGATCCATTCGTTCGCATCCGGAGAAAAGGAACCCGCCGCCGAGTAGAGTCTCATCCCCCTGACAAAATCCGGGTGATCCACTTTCATTCCAGCCTTGAGCGGCGTGCCACCCTCGCGCAACTCGATGACCGGCAGAGCCAAGGCCTCCTCATACTTTCCTCGCGGACAGGGAAATGCCGTGAGGGATTGATCCACCACCAAGCCGGTTTTGAGATCCCGCGAGCGGATCCCCTGCGACTCGCTCGCCACCCAAAGCATCGGTTCGCGAATGCTCACATCGACCAGCAAGGTCCCCGGATACTCGCGCCTCACCGTCGCAGCCGAGACCTCCGGCAGTGCCCGGAGACTCTCCTCGATCTGTCCGGCGTCGCAGTCAAACAGACTGCCGGTCGGGTCAATCCCGGTGACATTCAACAAACGGATTTCATCGATCGCCGGATTGTCCGAAAGCTCGATTCGCTGAAGCTTGAACTCGGGATTCTCCAGCAAGCCCTTCTCCACGCCCATCCAGAGCCCCCAACAACCCACCCCGAGCAGGGCCATCCAGAAGACCATCTTGAAGAGCATCGCAAAGGCGTGCCGCACATCGAACCAGAAGATTCTCGGCGACATCACATTCGCTTTCAGGATCTTCACCTGATGGCGGTTCTTCACCTTGGATGTCTTTCGTCTAAACATGACAGGAGATGGCACGCCCACGTGCCGCAAGGGTGAGGGTTTCAACAAGCGCACCCCACGTGCGGATCACGTTGGGAGAAAGAGATGGAAGATGGTGGATGGAAGATGAGGGATCACCGGAGTTCGGAAGCCCCAAGGACAAGAAATTCTTCAGCCCCGAAGGGATGCCCCCTACCAACCTAGGGCAAGGCCCCAGGTCCCCAGCTCCAAAGAAGTAGGAACCCTGAAGGGGCGATCCATGATCAGCAGACGATGTCACTCTTTCCGTCATCTCTTCCCTAATCCCAAACTCAATTCCGCGATCTTGATGCAAAGCGTGGTGAAATCCATGCCGCTCGCGGCCGCGCTTTTCGGCAACAGGCTGGTCTCGGTCATGCCGGGAATCGTGTTCGCTTCCAAAACAAAGGGATTCCCTTCGTCATCCAGCAACACATCAACCCGCGAATAAACCTCCACGCCCAGCGAACGGTGCGCCGCCAAGGCCGCATCCTGCACCGCCTGGGTCGTCGCCTCATCCAGCGCCGCCGGACAAAAATACTGACTCCCTTTCGCGCCACTCAGCCAAGGGTACTTGCTCGCCATGTCGTAGACGCCATCCGGCGGCACGATCTCGACCACCGGCATCGCGACATCATCGACCACGGCCACGGTCAGCTCACGACCTTTAACGAACTGTTCGACCAAAATCTCGTTTCCATACTTTGCCGCATCTTCCATCGCCGTCTCCGCCGCCGACGGATCTTTCACGATGTGCACGCCCACGCTCGATCCCTGACACGGCGCTTTCACCACGTAGGGCAAGGCCATCTGTGGCATCTTCACGCCGCCTGAGACATCGATGATTTCGGACGCCGGTGTCGGCACCTTGGCAGCCAGAAACTTCGCCTTCGCCAGGTTCTTATCGAAGGCCACCGCGCTGCTTTGCGATCCCGCACCCGTGTAGGGGATGCCACGTTCTTCAAGAATCGACTGCAACTGACCGTCCTCCCCGAAGGTGCCGTGGATGACGTTGAATGCCAGCCCCGTGCCTTCCGGCAACACAAAGTCAGCCCCCATCACATCCACGCCTTCCGCATCCAGGCCCGCGGCGACAAGCGCCTGGAGCACCGCCTTGCCGGACGCCAGCGACACCTCCCGCTCCGAGCCGGGCCCACCCATCAAAACCGCGATCTTAAGATTTTCTGGCAACATGATTAGAAAGAATACTCGTCTTCACCGATGATTTTCACCTCGGTCTCCAGTTCGATGTTTCGTTCGCCACGCGCTTTCGACTTGATCCGTTCGATCAGCCTCAACACGTCGCCCGCCACCGCGCCGCCGCGATTGACGATGAAATTTCCGTGCACATCGGAGACACCCGCCTTGCCCTCTTCGCAGCCTTTCAGACCGAGTTGATCGACCAGCATGCCGGCCGGCGTCTCGCCCGGATTCTTGAACACACAACCCGCGCTCGCCGCAATCGGCTGGCTCCCCCGGCGCTTCGCCCGCGACTCGTCCCAACGTGACTTGATATTCTCCGGCGTATCCTTCTCGCCTTTGAAAACCGCCTGCAGCGCGAAGTTCCTTCGCAGTTCCTGCACGTTGCGATACTCGGCAGTAATCTCTTCGCGACTCCGCGTGCGGATCTCGCCGTCCTCGTCGAGAAAAGTGACACTCACGACCTGATCGAAAGTCTCGGTGCCCATCGCACCCGCGTTCATGCGCAGCGCTCCGCCGACATTTCCGGGAATGCCCTCCATCCACTCGAAGCCGCCGATTTCTGCCGCCTGCGCCACACTCGCGAGCTTCTTCAGACGAACTCCCGCGCCCGCGACCACGTGGCCATCGTCGTTGACATGGCATTCACCAAATTCGCCACCGCTCGGATGAATCACCGCACCGCGGATGCCGCCATCGCGCACCAGCAGATTCGATCCACGCCCGACCACCCGCACCGCGATGCCGCGCTCGCGACAGTAGTCCACCGCTTCGGCAAACGCCTTGAAAGTATGCGGCTCAATCCAGAATTGCGCCGGCCCGCCGACCAACATGGTCGTGTGACGCCGCATCGGTTCGTAGAGCTTCGCGGAGACTTCATCGCTCGATTGCGATCCGACAATTCCCTCCAGCACCTTTTGGTCGCGAGCAATTCGCGTTCCCGGCTCATGAATGTTTCCAGCTCCCAGCGTGATCAATAGATCCCCTTCATCGAGGGCATTGCCGACCTTGTGATGGGCTGTGGCAATATCCGGAACCGAGGTCACCAGGCTGCCACCGTGCTTTTTCACCGCATCGACAATGGTCTGCCCACTGATTCCCGGAATCGGCTGCTCGCTCGCCGGATAAACATCCGTCACGAAAACCTCGTCCGCCTCCGCGAGTACCCGGCCGAAATCGTCAGCCAGAGCCTGAGTCCGTGTGAAACGATGCGGCTGGAACAGCACCACTACCCGGCCGGATTTCAACTGGCGCGCGGTCTGAATCGTTGCCGCGATTTCCGTCGGGTGGTGACCGTAGTCATCGACGATCCGCAGCTTTTTCGAGAGGAACTTCGTTTCAAAACGTCGACGGGCTCCGGCAAAGGTGTTCAATGCCCTGGAAACCAGAATGAAGTCCGCACCAAGTTTGTCGCAGGTCGCGATCGCTGCCAGCGCATTCAGCACATTGTGGCGGCCGGGGATGCCGAGTTCCACTTCTCCGAGTCGCTCCTCACCGCGAAATACGGCAAATGCCGTAGCACCGCGAAGCTCGCGGATCTCCTTGGCGGTGTAGTCCGAATTCGACCAGCCGTAGCTGACCGCTCCCTCGTGCTCCGCACAAACCGAGCGCGCGCCTTCGTCTTCACCACAGTAGACCACCGGTCCCCTGGTTTGCGAAAGCAGCGTGCGGAAAACCGCCTTGATCTCATCGAGATCGCGATAGTGATCGAGGTGTTCGGCTTCGATGTTGAGCACGATCGAACAAGCTGTGTTGTAAAGTGCCAGCGTGCCATCGCTTTCATCTCCTTCCGCCACCATCCACTCGCCCTCGTCGGACCAGCGGGCATTCTGACCCAGCACCGGGATCTCGGCGCCGACGTAGTGGCTCGGATGCAGTCCGGCCTCCCTTAGGCCGTGCGCGACCATTGCCGAAGTAGTAGTTTTCCCGTGAGTGCCGGAAACCACGATGCCCTTCTTGGTATTGAGAATGGCCGCCAGGCACTCCGCACGTCGCACCAGGCGAATTCCCTGCTCGCGAGCCGCGCTGAGGGCCGCGTTGTCCGGGCGAATTGCCGAAGAGTAAACGACCGCATCCGCGCCATCGACCGCCTCTGCCGTATGCGGCGAAGAGAAGCGCAGGCCGAGCTTTTGAAGACGTTCGGTTTCCGAACTCGTCACCTTGTCCGATCCGCTGACCCGATGCCCCATGCCCATCAGCAACAGCGCCAAACCACTCATGCCCGAGCCCGCCACTCCCACGAGATGGATTCGCAGCGGCTTCGAGAGATTTGTCAGACGTTGGGAAAGTTCGTTCATTTCAAGATTCAGCAATCAAACCACGGAATACACGAAACACACGGAAGGCTTGAAACTTGGAAACATTCATCTCCAAAGCTTCGGCGTAGCCGACTCCTTTTCCGTGTATTCGGTGTATTCCGTGGTTCATTTTAGAGTTTTCAAAATCGCATCGCAAACCCGCTCCGCCGCGTCCTTCACCGCGAGTTTTTCAAGAGCCGCCACCATCGATGACCGTTTCGCAGGCTCCAGCATTTCCGCCACCAAAGTCGCGAGCTTTGCTGAACTCAATCCGGATTCCTGCTCGAGGAATGCGGCACCCGCCTCGGCAAAGACCTTGGCATTGAAAGTCTGATGGTCATCCGCCGCGAAGGGAAAGGGCACCAGAATCGAGGGCAGCCCGAGATAGGCCAGCTCGGTCATGCTCGAAGCACCCGCCCGCGCGACCACCGCATCGCTTACCGCATAGGCTGATGGCATGTCGTCGCAAAACCCGAGCACCTTGTAGCCCTCGCGCCGACCCGCTTGATCGATCACGCGCTGTTCATCACCGGGGCCGGCAATGTGAAGCACCTGAAGTCCATCCGCGAAGGCCGCCTCCGCGACGATTGAATTCAGCTTTCTCGCTCCCTGGCTTCCGCCCATCACGAGCAGCGTCGGCTTCGCGGGATCCAGACCGAGCTTCGCCGCAGCCTCCGTCCGGCTCGGCAGATTCTTCAACTCTTCGCGCACCGGCGTGCCGGTCAGCACGCACTCCGATCCCGGAAAATATTCACGCGCCGCTTCCAGCCCGATGAACACCTCGCGGCACCAGCGCGCCGTCAGGCGATTTGCCTTTCCAGGCAGCGCATTCGAATCATGCACAAAACCCGGCACGCCCAACTGCTTCGCCGCATAGACCGGAGGCAGCGAGGTAAAGCCGCCCATCCCCAGCACCGCATCGGCCTGAAAATCCTTCACGATCCCCCGGCATTTCCCAATTGTCCGCCAGAGATCCCAGAGGAACGGCAGCATCTTCGGTGAAAGGGTCGGGGGCTTCGCCGCCGCCGGAATCGTCTCAAATCGATACTGCGAATACTTCCGCGATGCCTCCTGATCGATCTTCTTTTCGGAAACGAGCAGGACCACCTTGCCGCCGCGCCGCGTCCATGCCTCCGCCACGGCAAGCCCGGGGAAGAGGTGTCCTCCCGTGCCGCCGCAAGCGATCACCAACCCTGATTGCCCGCCATTTGATTCCATGAGTCTTGTCCGGTCGCCTCGACGACACTTTTTGCGTCAAGATCTGCTCGAAACATGCAACATTTCTTAATTATCAAGCAATACCCAAAACCCCAAAACCACGGGTTTTTCCGGCCTTAATCTCGAGAACCGGGGCGAGGCTCATTTCTTCATTTGCAGGCGGAGCCTTTCCTCGCCCTGCGATCCGGTGTGGATCACGGCCCGCCGATCCGATCCCGCCGTCTCCGCGAAAAGCACGAACTCGAAGTGCTTTCCACCGCTATCGAAATGGTAATTCACCAGATCATCAGCGCTCAGCGTCGGATGACCGCCGCGCTTGGTCAGCGCCATGTCGATCCCCTCGCGGCCATTGATCCCACGCCAGATCACCTCGGTGCAAACCTGCTTCGAAGCATCGGCGAAGTCGAAGAGGAAGTCATAGGCATCGCCGTGATACGAGAAAACCTCGGCCAGGAAAGCCACTCGATCCCGCTCGCTCAGCTTTGGCCTCAGAACCGCCATTCGGTTCACATGGGTATCCATCAGATAGCCGAGGTTATTGAAGATCACCCCCTCCGCCACCGCCTCAATGACATCGACATCCCTGCCATTTGATAGAGTCGCCTGATTGTATCTCGCCCCATTCAATCCCACCGCTTTTCGCTGGGCCGGACTGCCGATGTAAGTGATGCCGTGCTTGAAGCTGCCCGGAATGAAGACATCACTCATATAACCGGCCGTGTAGGTCAAAATGATATCACCCGGTTGCAGCAAGCGCTTCACCTGGGCATGCTGCTCGTCGGAAAAAGTGATCACCTTGACCGCCGGGTTCTTGATCCGGCTGACGTTCTTGAAAAGCAGTTTGCGAGCCTCGTAGGCCACATCACTCGCTTCGCCTTCCGTGGCACGCGCGAGGGCGGCAGCTTCGCTATGATCGAGGTCCTCTGAGAGTCGCTTGCCTTGCACTTTGGCAAGCGACGCCATCGCTCTTTGGCGATCCTCGGGCACACGCCCCACCAATGCAGAATACTCCTGATCAATAACTTGCAAATTCCCGACAAGCGATCCCCCATCACTCGTCGTCTCTTGCTCGAATAGATCCCAGGCGGCCTGAAGTCGCCGCGGAACATCCGGTTTGGTCACGCTCAGGTGCATTTTCCGGTAGCTTCCCTTGGGAATCTCGAAGCGATAGAATGCCTCATTCAATTTGGCGATCGCCACCGGATCACTGGCAAATTGCGCAACCAGTTCCGCACGGTGGTGAACGAGCAGGAACTGCGCGTCCGTTACCAACACATGCGCCGCCGCGCTTGTCGACTTATCAGGAAAAAGCGGCTCCGAATGCTTTCCCCCCAATGAACCCACCATGTCCGAAAGCACATCCTGCGCCGACACAAAGCGGAACAGCATGAACTCCATCCGCTCGCTCTCGCGCGCATTCATGTAACCCCGCGCCGTCCATCCCGACTTTTTCTCTTGGGAAAATTCCTCAAACTCGCGGCGAACCAGGGCCAATTGAGACGATACGCTCTTGAGCTTTGCGGGTCCGAACTTCAGCGCAGCGCGCACCTGCGCCACGCTCGTGAACTTGTGAGGACTGACCGCATCTGAGCTTGTCGACAGACATCCCGCTTGAAGCGAAATCATCGCCACACCGACAAGTCCAAGTAACGCGACGCCTCTCATTCCATTGCTCGGAAATCAACGCTTCGCCATCTGCTTGCGGAAAAGCGGCACCAACTCGTCGTCCATCCAGGCGAAGGCCGCGTCGATGCCATCCTTCTTATAGATCGCGCCGATCTTTGCTTCCACCCGTGTCGGATTGCCGAAGGCGCTCAGGAAGTCGTTCGACGTCAGGCGCGTGAACCACTCGCCATCCATCGAGCCACGCTCACGAAGCACCCAGTTTCTGGCAAAAAGTGCCAGCACCGCATCACCAATCCAAGCGCTCTCACGCTCCGCCCGTATTTCGTCCTTCGTCATCGCGGCGGGAACTTGCCCTCAGGGAGTCGGCGACGCCAGTTTTTCCATGCGCTTCCGCTGCATATCTGCCCGCAGCCGCTGCTCGGACTCGCCGTCCCAGTAGCCCGGCTGGAGTTCGAGAAAGACGCTGCTGTAGGGCAATGCGGTCGTCGTCCGAATCACCAGCACGTCAAAACTCTTTTGCGCATCCTGCACCAGCGTCAGCAGGGAATCCTGATCCAACTCGGTGACTTCGTGCCCGTGCAGCGCTCCGTCCAGCACCGTGCGGTACTCGTCCACACCGGGGGCGAAGTCATTCTCGACTGATCGGAGCTCACGCGGCGTGTAAATCCTCGGCCGGACATGCTCAGTCCGCTCCAGCACCCGGAGAACCTCATCGAGCACCACTGGAATCGGCTCATAGGCATTGATCTGCCGCGTGCCAGGTCGGCTGTGGGCAGGAAATGATGCTTCGGCGATGACGATCCAGTTCCGGTAGCCGAGCTGAGCCGTCTGCATTTCCACCGCCGTCTTCCAGCCATCCTTGCTCGACACCTCACAGGCCGAGAGCAGAAGCACGACCGGCATCAGGATCAGACAATGGAGAAGATTCGGCAACGCAGCGATTTAATAGTCGCCATCCCCCCGCTGTCAACGGGCTCTGAGCACCGATTCACGTTAAACCACTCAGAAGACGCCAGTTTCATGGCCTTTCAGCTGTCATCGCCTAGATCGGGATTCCCACTGCAGCTTTTCGTAGCAGATGCCGTCGCATCTAACCCTCCATCGAGCTTGCTTTGCTTCCTTTCCCTGCGAGGATTACACCGCTCTACGTTCACCGACACCATGAAATCCACCATCTCTGCCGGCATCGCCGCGCTCGCACTCGTCAGCTCGGCTCCTGCCATCGATGTCGCCCAATTCATCGACGCCCTAACCGCCCGAGTCACTTACTCCTCGGGAATGGATCTCGAAAACGCCCCTGCGGAGTTCGACTACACGGAACTCAGCCTCATGGCCTTCCTTTCCCAGCCAAAGCCACTCGGAGGCGACTGGCACGCCATCGCTTACCTCGACCTGAAAGTCTCAGAGTTCGATTTCGAAGGAAATCCGCTTATCGGGACTTTTGGTGACGACCTTGAAAGCAACCTTTATCACGTTGGCGTCCCCTTCGTCTTCTATCACACCAATGACAGCTCACGCTGGACCTATGGTGCGTGGATCAATCCGGCAATTTCGTCCGACTTTCAGAGTGTCGATGATGATGACTTTTACCTCGGTGCTGCGATCGCCGGTGGCTATCAGGTGAACGACTGCTTCGTCATCGGCGGCGGGGTTTACGTTTCGGACATGTTCCATGATGCCAGCGTTTACCCCGGGCTTGGTTTCGTTTGGACGCCAACGGAAGACTGGCTCGTCACCTACTATGGACCTCGCTTCGTCGCCCGCCGTGACATCAATCACCGCAATCAGCTCGGCCTCGAAGTCGCTTATAACGGCGGCACCTGGAACGTCGACGCCAACACCCTCTCCTCCCAAATCGATTACTCCTCATGGCGCACCGGCCTTTACTACCGTTACAACGTGACCGGTGAAGTCTGGCTTGAAGCTGCGGCCGGCTTCACATTCGCCAACGAATTCAATCTGGAGTCGCGCGGTGGCAACGAGATCTTCCCGACACTCGGAGATGCAGAATCCGGCGTCTACGGCTTCCTCGGCGTGAGCGTGGCCCGCTGGTAAACCAGCTCATCACTGAAAAAAGCCGGAGGCATTCCCTCCGGCTTTTTTTATGGCCCGTTTGATGGCCTCTTATTCGAAAGTCGTGTTCTCAATGGCTTCCTTGATCGGACGCTTGACCACATAACCTTCCTCCACCGTTTGGCCGCCCACTGTCACCGTTCGTTTCGTGAGGCAGGCGTTCAGTGAAAAGGCGCAAATGGCGATGGCGAATAGGCGGAAAACGGAGCGGATCGACATGTTGTTGAAAAGTGGGTCGCGCCACAGGTTGAAGACTTACCGCATCCTTGGGGAGGTAAAAATCACATCCTGCATTATCGCTTGTGCCTGCCCCGGGATTCGCAAGGTTCCCTCATGACCGCTCGAGACCTGATCTTCCCTTCGTTCTTTGCCGATTCCATTTCGCTCGGCCCGCACTGGATTTACGACGCCGAAGAACTCCAGATGCTCTACCCGGAAGGCATCAGCGAATACGATCGCCCGCGCAGCCCTTACCACAGCGGCAAATCCGCCGGTGACCTCACTCACTACGGCGACCAAGCACTCGAGCTGCTCCGATCCATCGCGAAAAATGGCTGGTCCATCGACGCATGGCGCTCCGATTGGAAACAATGGGCGGAAACCACCGATGCTTACATCGATGGAGCAAGCAAACGCAGTCTGGAGAACCTTCAGGCCGGTCTCGATCAACCCTCCGACTCCAGCGAACTCTCCGGCGCTTCTCGCATCGCCCCACTTTTCGCCATGCTCGATCACGAGGATCTGATCCACGCCGCCCGTGCCCAGACCGCCATCACCCATGGCGACCCTCAGGTCATCGACGCCGCCGAATTTTTCAGCCGCGCCGCGGTCGGCATTCGAGATGGCGCCACTTTTGACCAAGCCTTCGACCAGGCGACCTCCCATCCCTACGACAGCCTGGCGGCCATCGATTGGCTCGCCGACGCCCGCCAGGCCGCCGAAGGTGACCTGACAGAGAACGCCAAACGCATCGGACTCGCCTGCAACATCAGCCAAGCACTCCCGCTCACCCTGGCTCTCGCTCTCACATTCGAGAACGATCCCGTCATGGCTCTCACCACCAACGCTCTGTTAGGTGGCGACTCCGCTGCTAGAGGACTACCGCTCGGCCTTCTTCTTGGAGCCAGGCACGGCCTCGACGCCTTTCCTGAATCGTGGCTCAGGAATCTCAATGCCGGAGAAGAGATCGACTCCCTCCTCGACTCGCTCGGCCAGTCAGAAGCGTAGCCTCACTGCCACCGATCCAAAATTCGCGATGCCTCGCTGGGTTTTGTATTCCTCCGTCCGCCAGGTGTGGACGTAGCTGAACTCCAGCGCACGATAGCGAATCCCGCCGCCGAAAAACACTTCCGCCACCAGGGGGACGCGATCGATTCCCGTATCATAATCGCGAAACATCGGACCATCGATGGTCGCATCATAAGCTACGATACGCACCGTAGAACCAAACAGGGCATAAATCGACCAATCACCCCCGACGTCCCCTGATGACCTGAAGTAGCGGTGGGAGTAAGCCGTTGTCGAGACCCGCGGATCCGAGAAGTCCGGCGGAAGATTGAACCCCGCTCGGAAAAAGCCTCCCACCTGCGCCTCGGTGCGGAAACTTCCCAGCCTTGCCCCCCATTCGTTCAAGCCGTCGAAGCGGATGCCTTTGAAACCAAAGTCACCGAAGTCGATGCGACGTTTCTGAATGAAGCTCAAATCCGCCGTAAACTCGCCGGGGATCTGGTCGTCCCAGCCATTGAATTTCGCAATGCCCTGCGCGCTGTGCACGAAGTCCTGAGTCTCCTCCGCGAAGGAATTTTCCCCCGTCGTCCCCAAAGTCATCTCGACCGAATTGAGAATCCGCTCGTCCTTCACGTGGAGCGAGAACCCCAGCCCAAGCCAGCCGGCATAGCGGCGCTCCCCGAGGGGTTGCGTGTAGGAATAGGGATCCTCTGGCGTGAACATTTGCTGGGTCAGGGAAAATCCGTAATTGTAGCGAATCTCGTCCGGATCCTCAAAGCCTGTCAGATACTGAAAGGCCTTGAAGCTCTCCGGGTCACCCGAAATCTTCCGCAGCAGTTGCTGGATGCGGCCTAACTCGGCGATGTTGCGATTTCCCGATATCCACGACAGCCGCGCCCCATTCGTGTAGTCCTGATCCTTTCCCCCAAAGAGATCGTTATCCAGATAGAACGTCAGGAAGCCCGGCTCGTCGTCCGACGGGAGTGCCTGCGTACCCTCCTTCGCCAAAGCATCGCCCGGCAATGCCATCAGGAAGGAAAAGAGCAGGCGGAGTTTCATCGAGCGGACTGAGACTGACATACTTTCCTCGCCCGTGGCAACCGACGGACCGACTTCCGAACTCGAAAATCCGGACATCCCGGCACGGGAGTTGCTTATCCTCCCCACGGAGTCGCCTTGCCTCCCGCTGAGCCCATGTCCGAAGGAATCGCCATCATCACCTCAGGAGGAGACGCTGCTGGGATGAATCCAGCTGTCAAGTGTGCCGCCGAATATGCCGCCAAACACGGCCTTAAGCCGTGGCTCGTCTACGGCGGCCTGAACGGACTCATCCAAGACAAGATCGTTGAAGCCGACCGCCTGCTCGTTTCCGGCATCCTCCACCGGGGCGGCACCGTCCTCCGCTCGTCTCGATCCAAGGAATTCTTTGAGTATTCCTTCCGCGAACAGGCCTATCAAAATCTCAAGAAGCGCGGCATTACCAAGCTTCTGGTGATCGGTGGCGATGGCTCTTTCCGCGCCCTTCATCAGTTCTACACCGACTTCGGCATGCCCTTCGCCGGCATCCCCGCGACCATCGACAACGACATCGCCGGCACCGACTACTGCCTCGGCGTGGACACCGCATTGAACATGATCCGCGAATCGATCGACTCGATCCGTGATACCGCGACCTCGTTTTCCCGCGCCTTCGTCATCGAAGTCATGGGCCGTCATTGCGGCTATCTTGCCATGGTCAGCGCGCTGGCGAGCGGCGCCGAAATCTGCCTGACCCCGGAAATCCCTTACAACCTCGATAGCATCGGTGCCCGCATGAAGCACCAGATCGAAAACGAAGGCCGCGACTTCATTCTCGCGATCGTGGCCGAGGGCACCAAGATGGGTGATTATGTGACCCGCTGGATCAACGACTCCATCGGGATGGAAGCCCGGCTCACGGTGCTTGGTCACGTTCAGCGCGGCGGATCACCAACTGTCTACGATCGCATCATGGCCTATAAATTTTCGGTTGCTGCCGTCGAATCACTCATCTCCGGCCAGGAGAACGCCATCATGGTCTACCGCAAGGGCGCCTTCGGCCATCTGCCGATCAGCGAGGTCTGCGACAACAAATACGAGATGGACCCCTCCATCGTGAGGCTCTGCAAACCACTCTCCGAGTAGGTTTTCAGTCCATGAGGACCGCCGCGATCCCGGCGAGCAGCATTCCCACCGATTTGATCACATCCCAATTCGGGCTACTCGAAGAATCACCCCACGAAGGTTCCATCGAGCTTGAGGAATCCCCGTAGGCCATCGAGTGACTCATGCTCACCGTCGGTCGTGAGGTCTCGAGCTTTTCCAGCTCGTTCCTTTGGTGAAGGTGCTTCCCGCCGGCGCGCCACCATTCCATCAAGCGCCTCAACTCCCCGCCCTGCAGCCACACGCCGTGGGCTCCGCAGCGATCCACGATTACGCCACTCTTTCCACCAAAGTTGATGTGACTCATCCGCTCTTCACACATCGGGCACTTCAGATACCTGACCTCATGATGATAGCCGTAATTTTGCGCGATTTCCTGAAGCCGCTGACCATCCACCCAGACCGCCTGATCAATTTTCGCCTCCAGCAGGGCCTCCAGTTCACCCGGATTGAAAAACAACCCGCGACACGATCCACATCGCTCGATCTGAATGGGAGGAGTTGTTTCGAACTCGATTACCTCAAGTTGATTGTCGCAGCCCGGGCAAGGAAGCTCTCCCTGAGCACCGAGATTCCGGAAGTGCACCTGCGCCAGATCAAAATCCTGGCGACTCTGACAAAACGGACAAATCGTCAGGTCCCCCTCAAGCCGTCCGCCGCAATTGGTGCAATTCATACCGCCACTTCACGGTGCATGGGCATGTCGACTCAAGCAAGAACCGCTCCTCAGTAGTCCCGCTCCAGCAAGTATTCGGCAATCTGCCGGAGGCGCAGCGCCTTTTTCCCGAAGGGTTCGAGTGCGGCCATCGCCTGCTTGGTCAGCTTCGCCGCCTCTTTGCGGGATTTCTCCAATCCGATGATCGAGGGATAAGTCGCCTTGTCCACCGCCTCATCCTTGCCCGCCGTCTTGCCAAGCTTCTCGGTCGACTGCGTTACATCGAGGATGTCGTCGATCACCTGAAAAGCCAGACCGAGCGCCTGCCCGAATGCGGTTAGAGACTCCAGCTTTGCCTCCGTGGCATTGGCCGTCATCGCTCCCAAACGAATCGAACTGGTCAGCAGTGCTGCCGTCTTGGCTTTGTGGATCTTGACGAGCTGGGCCTTGCTCAGCTCCTTCCCCTCACCCTCCAAATCCATCACCTGCCCACCAATCATTCCGGTGGAACCACCCGCCAGGGCAAGATCCGCAATGTAGCTGGAAGCCGGATAGCGTTTCGCCGGAGGCGTCTCGGCAAGGATCAGGAATGCTTCTGTTAGAAGCGCATCACCGGTCAGCACCGCCATGCCTTCCCCATAAACCTTGTGACAGGTGGGACGCCCGCGGCGCAGGTCGTCGTCGTCCATGCACGGCAGATCGTCGTGCACCAGCGAATAGGTGTGCAGGAGTTCCAGCGCGCAAGCCGGAGGCATTGCCGACTCCGGGTCCCCACCGCAGGCTTCCGCCGCTGCCAGACAAAGGATGGGCCGCAAACGCTTTCCTCCGGCGAACACGCTGTAGCGCATCGCCTCGTGAATCGTTCCCGGTTGCTCTTTCGCCGCTGGCAAAAAGCGGTCCAGCGCCGCATCGACTTCCGCCGCGCGGTCTTTCAAATAGCTCTTAAGATCCATGATGTGGAGATTTCGGATGGTAGATGGCGGCATCACTGGCGGGACGAGATCGATCATCGACCCCACCCCATGAGCCGCCCTCTCCTCAAAGCAACTCGGCAATCTGTACCGCGTTGAGGGCAGCGCCCTTGCGAACCTGATCGCCCACCACCCACAGATCGAGGGCGTTGCTGAAGACGAGGTTCTTACGGATTCGGCCGACCAGACAGTCGTCCTTGCCCGTTGTGTCGAGTGGCACCGGGAAGACTCCGTTAGAAGGATCATCCATCAGTTTCACACCAGCCCGATTTTCGTAGACGGCCTTGGCGGCTTCCACATCCACCGGCTTTTCAAATTGTGCCGTGATCGAGATCGAGTGCGAACGGAACACCGGAACCCGCACGCAGGTGCAGGAAACCTTCAACTCATCGAGTCCAAGAATCTTGCGACCTTCATTGAGCATCTTGAGCTCTTCCTTGGTGTAGCCATTGTCCGTGAAAGCATCGACTTGGGGAATCACATTGAACGCAATTTGTCGCGGATAAACCTTCAGTTCGACCGGCTGACCAGCGGCCAGTGCCTTCATTTGCTCCTCCAGTTCGACAATTCCCTGCGCGCCGGATCCAGACACCGCCTGATAGGTCGAGGCGATGATCGAGCGCAGTCCGAAGGCTTCATGGAGCGGCGCCAGACCCATCAACGCGATGATCGTCGAGCAGTTCGGATTCGCGATAATGTTCTTCGGCGCATTCTTCACCGCCTCGGGGTTGATCTCGGGCACGACCAGTGGAATTTCCGGATCCATGCGGAAGGCCGAAGAGTTATCAATGACCATGCATCCCGCCGATGCAGCCGACGGCCCAAAGGTCAGCGAGATCCCGCCACCTGCGGAAAAAAGCGCAATGTCGATTCCCTCAAAGGAGTCATGAGTGAGCTCCTTGACTGTTAGTTCCTCGCCACGGAAGCTCAGCTTCTTACCCGCCGAACGCGCAGACGCAAGCAAGGTCAGGGATTCCAGCGGAAAATCCCGCTCTTCAAGGCAGAGGCGCATTTCCTCGCCCACCGCGCCGGTAGCACCGACGATCGCGACTTTTGGGGTCTCACTCATGGCTGTCAAAAGGGAGCGCAGTGTAGGGCTGAATCTCCATCTGGCAATCGAATCGTCAAGAATCCCGGCCCGTCTTTTTGCTTTGCTCCCCAAGCTTCGACCCGTTAGTCTCCGCCCGGCGCGGGAGCTTGATGCCCCCAAGCCACTCAGCAACCAACACCACAACCATAATCTAGATCATGAAAATCGTTAAGATCGCTCTTCTCGCCGCAGCTGCTGCCGGCACACTTCTTGCCACCTCCTGCTGCTCGAGCACACCAGCACCTGCTGCTCCAACCTACGTGGCCCCATCCAAGTAATTTAATGATTTTCCGCACCGATTTCAGTCGGTCGGAAAATAATGACTCAAAGCGGGGTGGACTGATTGCCGGTCTACCCCGCATTTTTGTGGACGTAATTTCTCAACTTCATAAAAAACCGATCATGATTCGCGTTCTCGCTGCCACCTGCGCCACCACTTTCCTCTTCCTTGGAACCTCGTGCATCTCATGCACCAGCGAACCTGAGGCCCCCGACCTTCGTCCACTTCCACAATTCCAGGAGCTCCCCGCTGCTGCTGAAGTGGAATACACGAAGTAAGGAGGATTTCCGAATTCATCGGAATCTCTCAAAAAACACCGACCTCCACGCGTGGCCGGTGTTTTTTCGTGCCCACATTTCAGCCGTGGGAGACACACCTTAACCGGAATACCCGCAATTTTCGCAAGGCAGCGAGGGCTCGCGCCCTCCAGCGCAGGCCTCACCCGTCACTCGATGCCCAGGCCTTATCCGACTTCCATTCAACCCCGTCAAATTCTCCCCCGGATGACGTCGTCTTGCCCCCAATTGCGATCGTGCTTTGACATTCCCTCGGCGCTGAACCAACGTGCCGCTCCGCCGCACGGAACGCGGCTTTATTACCATGGGCAAGAGCCTCTACCAAAAAGTCTGGGACACCCACTCTGTGGGCAAGCTGGCCGACGGCCGCACGCAACTCTTCATCGGCACTCATCTGATTCACGAAGTCACCTCGCCTCAAGCCTTCGGCATGATGCGCGACCTCGGTCTCAAGGTGAAGTACCCGCGTCGCACTTTCGCCACCATCGATCACATCGTTCCGACGATCAACCAGGACGCCCCTCAGGATCCGCTCGCTGCGGAAATGATGCAGGCTCTGCGCGAAAATGCCGATGACTTCGGGGTGACCTACTTCGACCTCGCGTCCGGGAAACAAGGCATCGTCCACGTCGTCGGTCCCGAGCAGGGCATCACCCAGCCCGGCACCACGATCGCCTGCGGCGATTCCCACACCGCCACTCACGGAGCTTTCGGCGCCATCGCCTTCGGCATCGGCACCACCCAGGTGCGCGACGTGCTCGCCACCCAGACGATGGCCATGGAGCCTCTCAAGGTGCGCCGTATCGAAGTCAACGGTGACCTCGGACCCGGCGTCTACGCCAAGGACGTCACCCTTCACATCATTCGTCTGCTCGGTGCCAAGGGCGGTATCGGCTACGCCTACGAATACGCTGGCGACGTCTTCGACCGCATGACCATGGAAGAACGCATGACCGTCTGCAACATGGCCATCGAAGGCGGTGCTCGCTGCGGCTACGTCAACCCCGACCATAAGACCGTCGAATACCTTCGCGGCCGCCCTTACGTCGACATGTCCGACTTCGATGCCACCGCCGCACGCTGGCTTTCCTACGCCTCCGATGCCGATGCGCACTACGACGACATCGTCAAAATCGACGCCGCCGACATCGAGCCGACCGTCACCTGGGGCATCTCGCCCGACCACGGCATCTCGGTTTCCGAAAACATCCCCGACCCCGCCACCGCCTCCACACCTGAGGAGAAGGCCAGCGTCGAGGAAGCCCTCGCTTACATGAAGCTGCCCGCCGGCACTCCAATCAAGGGCGTCAAAATCGACGTCGCCTTCATCGGATCCTGCACCAACGGCCGCATTTCGGATTTCCGCGAAGTCGCTCGCTACCTCAAAGGCAAGAAGGTCGCTGCCAACGTTCAAGCCATCGCCGTTCCCGGCTCCCAGATTGTCGATCACCAGTGCCGCCAGGAAGGCATTCACACGATCTTCGAAGAAGCCGGATTCGAATGGCGTGGCGCAGGTTGCTCGATGTGCCTCGCCATGAACCCCGACAAGCTCGTCGGCGATCAGGTCTGCGCCTCATCCTCGAACCGCAACTTCAAGGGCCGTCAGGGCTCGCCCACCGGACGCACCATCCTGATGTCGCCCGTCATGGTCGCCGCTGCGGCCATCAACGGAGGGGTCGCCGACGCTCGCGAGGTCTTCGACCTCTCGTCGACTGCCGCCGCCTGAACCCTCCCCCTTATCCAAACCCAATCGTGAAGAAGTTCACCCGCTTCCTTTGCCTCGGACTGCTTGCCCTCGCACCGCTCGGACTTTCCGCCGCGGACGAGAAGAAGCATCCCGACAAACCCCTGCTGTGGAAAATCGAAGGCAAGGGCATGAAGGAGCCGTCGTGGCTCTTCGGCACGATTCATATCGGCCAGGGCCCCATCGCCACGCTTCATCCGGCCGCGGAAAAGGCCTTCGATGGTGCCGACGCCGTCTACACGGAAGTCCCCATGGACATGGCCACCCAGATCGGACTGGCCAAGCACTTCATCCGCTCGGACGGCAAGACCCTGGCCGACTCGATTGGTGCCGAGCTCTCCAAACAACTCGACACCGAACTGAAAGCCATCAACCCGGCTCTCGACTCAACCCCATTCCAGGCGCTCAAGACCTGGACCATCGCCGTCACCCTGCCGATGCTTGAGTTTCAAGTCAGCGGAACGCAGGCGCTCGACATGATCATCTGGGAGCGGGCCAGCAAGGCCGGGAAGACCACCGGAGCCATCGAAAAACCCGAGGATCAATTCGGCATCTTCGACGATCTTACCGAAGGAGAACAAGTCGTCTTCCTCGCCGAAAGCGTTCGCACCCAGAAGGAAGCACGGGAATCCGGAGAGAACCCGACCCTCGCCCTTGTTGACGCCTACATTCTTGGCGACGAAGCCAAAATCCAGGCCGAAATGGAAAGGCAGATCAACGAAATGGCCAAAGGCGAGCACAAGGAACTCGGAGAGAAACTCCTCAAACGCCTTCTCGAGGACCGCAACAAGAACATGGCCAAGTTCATCGCCGAAAAGCTATCCTCCGAGGCAGACAGCTCCCACTTTTTCGCCGTCGGCGCCGGTCACTACATCGGCAAAGACAACGTCTGCGAACTCCTTACCAAAAAAGGCTACAAGGTCACACGCATTGAAAAGTGAAGACCAGTTACCCCATCAAATAATTAGCGTCCATTCGCGTCTAATCGCGGTTTCCAAATCAACTTCCCACATCCCAACGTTCCCATGGCTCTCGAGAAAATCACCTCCGTCAGCGGTCGCGCCGTTTACATCCCAGGCGCCGACATCGATACCGATCGCATCATTCCCGCCCGCTTCATGAAGTGCGTCACTTTCGATGGACTCGGCGAATATGCCTTCTACGACGTCCGCTACAATCCTGACACCGGCGAGAAGACCGATCATCCGCTCAACGATTCGCGCTTTGACGAAGCCACCATTCTCATTGCTGGCGTTAACTTCGGCTGCGGTTCCTCACGTGAACACGCGCCACAGTCACTGAACAAGTACGGCTTCAAAGCCGTCATCGCCCAGTCCTTTGCCGAAATCTTCTTTGGCAATTCCACCACACTCGGCATGCCTTGCGTGACTCTCACGGCGGATCAAATCGACCAACTGAAGGACGTCGTGAATGCCGACCCGACGGTCGAGATCAGCATCGATCTCGAGAAGCTCCAGGTCCGATCCTCCACCGGTCTCGAGTTCCCATGCGAAATCGCCGAGTCCGCCCGCGACGCCCTCACCGCTGGCCGCTGGGACCCCATCCAGGAGCTCCTCGACAACAATTCGAAGATCGAGGCGACCGCCGCAGCGCTGCCTTATGTTTGAGCGCTGATCGATCACGCATTGAATCAACCATCCATCCGCCCGACCCCATCGGGCCCGACGAATTCTGGCCGTGGACTTTCAGTCCACGGCCATTTTTTTGTGTCATCCACGCATGCCGAATCCAAGAGCGCCCGAGCTGTTAGATAGACCATGGATCTGCCATGGGAGCCAGGATCACCAATCGAACCCAAAACTACGGATTTCAATCCGGGGATTCTTTCAAAAAGAGATCATTTTCATGACCGTCATCGAGAATTTCCACCATTCTCTGACATATCCCTGAAATCCCCAAAAAACCCTCAAACAGAAGCCCTCGGAGCGACTTTGCATGATACCGAAATACGTTGCCTAAACAGGTGAGTCAGATACACCTCGAAATGCTGGTGAATGATCACCCCATGGACTCATATCAGACTGACGTCGTTATGGGAGGGTCATCACCAATAACCCTAGCATAACCATGAAACGACTAAAAATCCTGCACCATAACTACCGAGTTCCTCAAGCCCTACCAATGGCGGCGGCATTCGGCATGCTCCTCCCCGCGGCTCAAGCGTTTGAGGTCCCATTGGCCTCTGAGTGGACACTTTATGACCCGGAAGGAAATTCAAGCCTCTCGGAACAATCACCCAGCGGCTTTACCGCGACCATCTCCGACCTCCATTTTGACGAAACAGAGCAAACCTCCGACGCGAACAACCGCCCGGTGGTCCTCCAGGAATTCGAACCGCTGGATCTAACCGAGGTGGGGGCATCGATCCGGGCCCGCTTCGACGTGACTCTTCTAACTGAAGTTCTGGAGATCAACGATTCGGACTTCCGCTTCGCCTTCTACGACACTTCCAGTAACTTCGAGATCATCGTGGGAATGGCGGATTTCGGCCACCCGGAGGGAACGGGCTTACGGATGCGGATCGACCACCACATCAGCTCCTTTGATGGCGAAAATCCTGATCCCGATTTCAAAACAGGAGACTACGGCAATTTTGCCGAGGGCGGGGGAACACTCAGTTCAGGCGGAGGCCCCGGCAGCCCTGGGCTTCGCTACGCTGATGATATTAGCACCTTCGAAGCCGTCATCACCCGGATTTCTCCGACCAATCTGGAAGTCACCCTCAACTGGACGGTAAACTCGGAGTTTGCCTCAACGGGAGTTGCCTCGACCTCCTTCATTCTGGACGAATCGGTGGCATCCGACGACGTCCCGCCCGGCGGTGGCTTCACCCAGTTGAACGGATTCGGATTCAGACTCCAGGATGGTGATCCCTTTGACCAGGACGGCGATGACACAACGGCTGACTCGGGATCCTACAAGGTCTCCAATCTGGTGATCGACCGCACCCTCATCGTCCCGCTGGACGATTCCTGGGCCGAGTATGATCCGGACAACGCCCAGGTGATTGCTGACCAGACGGGGTCTGGATTCACAGCGACAGTTTTCGATGTGTCCGAACCTGCGGAAGGCGAGCCCTCAACCATCCCCGCGATTTACCAACAGTTCGACCCACTGGACATTTCCCAAGTCGGTCAGTCAATCGAAGTGGCATTTGACGTGACGCTCAATACGCAGGTCTTTGAGGCCAATGACTCGGATTTCCGCTTCGCACTCTACGACACGAATTCCAACATGGAGATGATTCTCGGAATGATTGATTTCGGACCTCCAAGCGGAACCTTCATGAGGCTTCGAATCGACAATCATATCAACGGCCTGGATGAGAATGACGAGGTCCAGCCTTTTGATCAGGCTGATTTCTCTCACTTCACCTCAGGGAGCGACTCCCTGGAAACCGTCTCCGGAAGTGCTGGTGACGGTCTCCAGTATATCGATACGCCCAGTCGCTTCGTTACCAAAATCACGCGGACTTCCGAGAACCGTCTCGATTTCCTTACGACCTGGACGGTCAAAGGCTCAAGTCACACTTCCGCAACCGCGACAGGATTCGTCGAAGAACCCAATCCAGCCAAGCCTGGTGATGTGCCGGCTTCCGGAAAGTTCCTTCAAATGGATGGTTTCGGATTCAAACTGTTCGATCTCGACCCCTTTGATGAGGATGCCGATGATGGAACAGAGGACTCCGGCAGCTACACCGTCTCGAATCTCACGATGAGGTACTGCCCGGGAATCGTGGTGACCGACGGATCCATCAAGGTGATCAGCGTGGTGCGGGATTCGGAATCCGGTGACATCACCATCACTTGGGAATCCGAAGACGGACTCAACTATGACATCTACAAAAGCACAGACCTTGAGGATTTTGGTGATTCACCGGTCGAGACGGTGACCGCTTCCGGTTCGACATCGAGCTTCACCATTCCCGCTGCGGAAGTCACTTCCGATACGAAAGCCTTTTTCAAGATCGCGGATCAATGATCCCTTGACCTGGCGTGAACAATGATCGCTTGCCGTGCACTTCCGGGTGTGCGGCAAGCGTCTAACATCCCGCGGATCGGGATGTCCGCGGAACAACGTTTCCCGCCTACCCAGCCTTTCTAAGACGTCGCGTGCAAATGCATGGCGGCCCGGTGGGCGACATCGGGAACATATTTCTTCCATTCCGGATCACCCTTCTGGATCAGCTTCTGAATATCCCGGCTGGTGAAACGAAGCAGATCGAGATCACGGTAAGGAATGTTCCGAATGCGTCGGCTTTCGGTGAAATGTCGATAGAGATGGATCGCATCCTGAGGCGGACGGAAACTGTCGGAAGTGACAACCTCTCCGTTCTTCCGGTTCATCCAGGGGTAGACGTAGAGCGAGACGTGTTTCTTGAACAGGCGACCGAATGATTCCAGGCGGCCGCCGGCGAGATTTGCCGACCACTTCGGTTTGAAGAGTTCGTTGAGCAGGCCAATACTGAGAATGAAGCCGATCGGAAGCTCGGTGTAGCGACTCAAGTAGGCGGCAATCCGGTGGAACTCGGCACAACTCGAAACAAGCACCGTCTTCCCCAGAGCCTGCAGCGCATCAGCGCGATCGATGAAGTCCACGTGATCGACACTCCCGCCACGCAAGAGGTTCGCCATGGAGATTTCACATAACTCAAGCGTGCGGTCGACCTGGTCCGCCTCAAGCGTCGGACAGAATGCCGACCGTGCCTGCTCGATCATTTCAAGGTGGAGCTTGGTCACCGGATCGAAGCTTCCGCGCAGCAGCAGAAGCGGGCGTTTGTAGAGGGCGTCAGCCGGTTGCATGACTTCCCCGGAGGGAAGGAACATGGTGGCGTCCGTAAGCCCGGACTCCACCAACTGAAGCGCACAGAGACGGTTGTCGAAGAATTCGAAACCGTGTCCCGAGAATTTCAGCATATCGACTTCCACCCGACCCGGGCTCAGGTTCTCGATCAGGGATTTGGCGAATGTGGAAAGTTGATCGCGATACTTGAAAGTCGCATGGATAAGATTCACACCGACGACCCCGAGGGCCTCCATTTGCTCGAGATTTTCGTCGTCGAGCAGGCGAACGTGGATGTAGATTTCAGATGGCGGCTCACCAGGTTTGAGCTGGAAACGGATGCCGAGCCAGCCGTGACATTCTCCGGAGTCCATGTAGCCGCGAGCACGCACGGTGTTGCAGAAGGAGAAGAAGGTCGTGTGATCCTGACGCTCAGGCGCGAGCCGTTCAACCAACAGGCCGAACTCATGGGCCATCATCTGCCCGAGCCGTTCTTGGGAGACATATCGACTGCTCTTGCCATAGATGGCGTCACTCATCGTCATGTCATAGGCGGAAATACTCTTTGCCACCGTGCCGGCCGTTCCAGACGCTCGAAAGAACCAGTTCGCCGTTTCCTGGCCTGCACCAATCTCCGCGAAGGAGCCGTAGACCATGGGGTCAAGATTCAGCTCAAGGGCCTTGTCGTAAGTTGTTATCATGATTCGTCATCAGATAAGAGCCAGCCATCGCTTACGATTTCATCGACGATGACCTGACTCTCCGTAGGAGCTCCCTCAGGATAGCGGACTTTGACAGTAAACATCCGCTCCTTGATTCCTTCCAGCGACTTGAGCTGAGCATCAAGCACGCCAGCTCGGGGAACGTAGGCATAAAGGGAGAATTCTTTGTCGGCAGACTCCAGTCGATAGCTCGACCAGCGACTTTCATCGATGAACGAGAAATTATAGTAGGAGACATCGCTCACGACGGCGCGCAGCACAACCGGCTCCGTCGGTCGGGATGCCTTGAGATCCTCCCAACTGATTTCCGACCATCCGACCCAGCTTTCCCAGTCCACCTTCCATCCGTCGTCATCGACGAGATAGATATCCCGCCTCGCGTAGTGGCCGTCCTGAATGGTCACTCGAATGGAATTCCCGGTTCTCTTCGGGTGGCTGCTCCAGATGATCGAAGAAAATCCATCAGGGAAATAATCGTCGCCATAGAACTCCTTGATCCTCGGCAGGCTAAGCTCAGGGTGACGCACCCACTTGGTCAGTTCCTCCATGCTGTCGGCATTCAGGAACGCTTCGAAAACAGGTTGCAGAGTCCTTTCCACAAAGGGGGCACTGACCATCGAGCGCTCAGCGGCAAGGGCCTCTTTTTCTTCCTCCGTGGGGGCCTCATCGACTGGCATGGGTATCGAGACAAGAGAGCCGTCGCCCTTGTCATCCTTCCCGCTCGGCCAGAGGAGCACGGCGATGATGAACGCCCCACAGAGCACCACCGAACCGATCAATCCGCGCACAAACTTGGGGCTCAGTTCTTCCTTTTGAGCAAATGTTTCGTCGAAAATTTCCTCTTTCTTGAGGCGTCGACGTCGGCGGCGTGCGACGAGACCCTGCTCTTCCGCCTCCGAGGCGAGGACCCTTTCATCCTCGCTGAGCTTTTCCGGAGCTTTCTTGCGATCCTCGAAATATTCCGGAATTACCAGAGGTGGAACTTCGTCCTCCTCGGTCGGGAGGCGCAGCATTCGGTTGCAGGAGGGGCAGATGATTCCCTTGCCATCGTGATCCCTCGCCACGCGGAAAACATGGCGACAATCAGGACATACAAATCCGTTCCACCTACGTGCCTTTTGTGAGGATTGGGCCACGGGCAGACGATGCCGCAAAAACTCGCTCCGACGCAAGAACTCGCCCGTTAATCCGGCAAAATCTCCAAGCGTCGGGGACGAGGAAGTTGGAAGGACTGATCCGCCTCTTCCAGATCGAAGCTATCGAGCACATTGATCTGACCGGAGCGAACCCGCGTCTTCGGGGCGTTCTCGGCATTGATCTGGATGCTGTGAAACGGGTCTTCCCCGATCAGCGTAGGCTCTTTTGGCCGGACCGGCGAGGTGTCGATGACCGCGAGTTCGCTGAGGTCGATCACGCCTGCCGCCGCATCGACAGGTGCGGAGCCGGAGTGCACGGTGCAGTAGGGCAGGTTCTCCGTGCCTCGACGAAAGTATTCTTTGATCGCGGCCGGGCGCGAACGCGGCACACCGGTCTCCGGATCCTCGAACATTTCGTAACAGTATGGCGTGGACTGTTGACCAGATACCCGACACACCTGCGCCTCCACGATGCTCACGGGCTGGGGAATGGTGCGTCCTTCAAAGGATCTCGCCGCATTCATCGTCGCCGTCCACACCGGCATCGCCAGATCCCTGGCGAAGGCACCTTCGTAGATGGTCTTTCCATCCTGCAGGAACCCGACCCAGACCCCGCAAGTAATTCGGCCATTGTAGCCGATGAACCAGCTGTCGGAAAAATCCTGGGTCGTCCCGGGTTTGCCGGCCCCACTGAAGGGGCGCTCGTTGAGTTGATCCAGCACTCCGGCAGCACTGCCGCGTTCCATGCCACCCTGGAGGATACTGTGAACCTGAAACGCTGTGGCGTTCGAGACCGCCTCCAGGCGCTCTGTGGGGACCATCGGCCGCTGGAAACGCTCCAAATCGTTCGCATCGCGCACACTGGAGACGATCCACTGCTTCGCCGGCCCCGTCCGCCCGCCTCGTGCGAATGCCGAATAGGCCCGCACCAACTCTTTGAGGGATGCCGACTCCCAGCCGACGGCCACCCGCGGTAAAAGTTCGACATCATCCATTGGCAGGCCAAAGCGAGCTGCCGTCGCAGCCACCTTTTCAAGCCCGACATCGTTGGCCACTCGCACGGAAGCCGCGACCTTCGAGCTTTCCAGTGCTCTTCGATAGGTGATTGAGCCTTCATAGCGAGGCTTCGGGGTTTCCATTCCCCACTCGCCAAGAATCCCTTCCCTGCCTCCGACCATCACCGCCCGGTTGTCCATCGCCGAGTCGTCCACCGTACTTGCCGGCGTCTCCCCTGACTCCAAGGCTGCCGCGTAGAGAAAAGGATGGAAGGCCGTGCCGAGCGGTCGCCGTCCCAGCTCAATCACATCGAAAGGAGCATCCGCATAATCGCGGCCGCCAACGTGCGCGATCACCTCGCCGGATTGATGGTCGACCATCAATACCGCCCCTTGAAGATACTCGGGCAGGGCGTCCTTGGTTTTCTTGAACTCGCTGCGCTTCGGGTTGGCGTATCCCGCATGAGCTTCCGCCTGAAGCAAGGAGCGCTCGAGCGCTTCCTCCGCAGCTTTCTGAACCCGTGAGTCAATCGTCGTCCGGATCGTGAAGCCACCCGCCGCCAGCGCCTCGGGACCCAACAAATCGCGAATCTCATCCGCGATTCTTTCGTAGAGGTGGGAGGTGCCGCGCTGAAGCGGCTTGGGGTTCAACTCGATCGCCGTCGTCCGCATGGTCGCCGCTTCCGACTGCGTGATCATCTTCAATCCTGCCATCCGGGTGATCACCATGTTGCGTGCATTGCGGCAGGCCTCGATGTTGTTGAGCGGAGAAAGCCAGGTCGGGTTCTTGATGAGCCCCACAATCGTCGCGCACTCCAGCTTCGTCAGGTCGATCGGCTCCTTGCCAAAGTATCCCAGCGATGCGGAGCGAATCCCGTAGTAGCCACTGCCGAAGTAAATCCGGTTCAGGTAGAACTCGAGGATGTCCGCCTTGCGGTAACGCTCCTCGATCCGCATTGCGAGGAACGCCTCCACCAGTTTCCGCTCAATACTGCTTTCGCCGTACTTCTTGCGCTCCCCTTCCAGATCGTAGGCACCGCGGGCAAGCTGCTGGGTAATCGTCGACGCTCCGGATACCGCTTCCCCTTCCGAGAACCAGTCCTTGGCCGCCCGTGCGATGCCAAAGTAATCGACACCCGAGTGCTCGAAGAAGCGTTTGTCTTCACCCGCACGCAGCGCATCGATGAAATTCTTGGGGACCTTGTCAATCGGGATGATGCTCCGGTTCTGGACGAAGACCCGGCCGATCTCACCGCCATCACGGCCGAGAATGATACTTGGCTTCTCAACCTTGTCGATGAGCCTCAAATCATATTTTGCCGCCCGATCACGATAGGGTCGCGTGAAGCGATCGGCAGCGACCCAGCCGATCACGGCTGCAATCAATCCGAGCAGCATAAGTGTCAGCCAGAAGCCTTTGCGCTTGTAGAAGCGCGGCTTCTTCCGCTTGGTCCGCGTGTTTTTCGAAGAACTCGACATGGATAATCAGCAAAGGGCAGGCCTTGAGGGCGATGCGACTTCCCAGGGGAAATACCGGGAAGAAGCTTCAGAGGCAATAGCGGGCTTGGCCAACAGGATTGTTGGTAAAATCCGCGAAATCGGTCCGATTCCCTTTCCGACCTTCATGGAGATGTCCCTCTACGACTCTGAAGCCGGCTATTATGCCCGTCGGGCCGACCAAGTCGGCCGTGCTGGAGACTTCTTTACCAGCGTCTCGGCCGGCCCCTTGTTCGGACGGCTTTTAGCCCAATACATCGCCCAATGGTGGGCTCAGGCAGGCCATCCGGAAGCCTGGAGGATCATCGAATTGGGCGGCCACGATGGCTCTCTGGCTGGCGATATTCTGGCAGAAATCCGTGACTCCCACCCTGCCGCCTTCGCTGGTCTGAAGTATGTCATCCTCGAACCCCTCGAAGGACTCGCCGCGGCCCAGAACGAGCGACTCACCGAATTTGCCGGGCACTTTCTCAGCACTCCCGACCCGGCGTCGCTCGCACCCCAACCCGGCTACCTCATCGCCAACGAAGTTCTCGACGCCCTGCCGTTCCATCTCGTCGAGTCCTTTGATGACGGCTGGCACGAAATCGGCGTGAAATTGTCCGGGGACGATCGTTTCGAGTGGCACGACCTCGGCCCGGTTCCCGTCATGACCGCAGCGCTTCCCCTGAGATCTCCGGGCTATCGCAGCGAGATCCGGCCCGACTTCGCCGGCTTCCTGAAGCCGCTCGTCCGAGCAATCCAACCCGGCCGCATGCTCTGGATCGACTACGGTTTCGAGCGTGATGACTACTACGCTGAATCTCGTACTTCCGGAACGCTGCGGACCTTCAGAAACCACCAGGCAGGAGAAGACCCGCTTGAGGCCCCCGGCTCCCAAGACATCACCGCCCACGTCGATTTTACGGCGATGATGGAAGCCATCGAATCCTTGGGTGGCGAGACCCTGCGTTTCGAGAACCAGGCGCGTTTTCTCACGGACGTCTCGCGCCCCTGGCTGCTCAGCCTGGAAGGAAAGACCGATGCGGCGACGATGAAGCTGCTGAGGAATTTCCAGACGCTCACCCATCCCGGCCAGATGGGCAGCCGCTTCCACCTGCTGGAAGCGAAGTTCTAGGAGGTGGCACGCCCTCATGCCGTAATCCCAGCAGTCCGCCTCACCCAAGCGCGTCCAGAAAGTCGGGATTTGCAAATCCCCGCTGCACCAAGGAGCGGTCGGCTTGCAGCCCCAGGCAGCCACGGCGAACCGCCTTTCAGAAAAAGCATTCCCTAACAGCCCAAGCCATCCACCCCTGCGCGACGGGGGCGTCGCCCCTCCTAGCCACCCGTCCGAGGACCGCGCTTCTTCTTCGGGCTCTCGTCTTCAACCACGCGGCCTCTGGCCTTCTTCATCTTTTGCTGCTGTTCCGCAGCGGCGGCCATTTTTTCCATGAAGGATTTCCCGCCACCGCTGGCTTTTGCTTTCAGCTCAGGCTCTGGCATGCGGGCGGTCAGCCATGTCTGGAAGATCGAGAAAACGTTTGAGGTCGTCCAGTAAAGCGCGAGCGCCGAGGCGAAGTTGTAACAGAAGAAGAAGAACATCAGCGGCATCAACTTCATGATCATCATCTGCGTTTTGTCGCCGGAGGTATTCGGCATCATCTGCATCTGGATGAAACTCGAAAGAGCCATGACGATCGGCAGGATGTTCAGCGGGTAGCCCAGGACGTGGGCCACGGTGTCCGGCATCGAAAGGTCATCGACCCAGAGGAATCCATTGCCCCGGAGTTCCACCGCATACTGGAGCATCCGGTAGAAGCCGAAGAAGATCGGAATCTGCGCGAGCATCGGCAAGCAGCCGCCGACCGGATTGATGCCGAACTTGCGGTAAAGCCCCATCACTTCCTGCTGCACCTTGGCCGGATCGTCGGGGTACTTCTCCTTCAGCTTGTCCATCTCCGGCTTGAGCTTCGCCATCCGCTTCATCGTGCGGTTCGAGCGGGCGTAGAGCGGCCACATCAGTGAACGAACCAGCAGCGTGACGAGAATGATCGCCCAGCCCCATGACCACTTGTCGGAAATCTTGCTGACAAGATCGTGGATGTGAACCAGCAGGAAGTTCATGAAGCGGCTGAAAATACTAAACCAGCCGTAGTTCATGATGTCGCCCCAGCCGTCGCCCATCTGGCGCAGCATGCGGTTGTCCTTCGGCCCCATGAAGACCTTGTAGCTGTATGTCTCGCGTTCACCGGGATCGAGGGTCTTGGTCGGCAGGTTGTAGCCGGCGCGCACGCCGAGCACCTGCTTGTCATCATCGGCAGCCAGCCTGGTTTCGAAGCCCTTGCTCCAGACACCGCCCGGAGCGACTTCCGAAGGACGGATCACGGTCGCGAAGAGCTGACTGGAAACCCCCACGTAGTCCATTTCCTCAGCGGACTCGACAATCAGGCTCTTTGCCTTGGAGAACATGCCACCCTTGAACTCGGTCGCGTTTTCGTTGTGGAAACTTCCATCTTCCCTCCAGAAGAAGGCCGTCGGTGTGAGCTCCTTCGAGTGCAACGGCTTCGCACGGCCGAGGAAGAGGCTATACTGTTCCAGAGGCTGACGCATTGTCGCATCGCGCGAGTTTTCGATATCGAGCTGGAAATCGAGCGTGTAGTTCGAACCCGCGTCCTCAGCCGGAACCGTTGACCAGGTCTTCTTGACGATCAGTCCGGAAGGATGCTTTCCAAGGAAGACCGCCTTCTGACCGGGAACCGACTCATTTTCACGGTAGACGTAGTTGATGGTCTCAAGGCGGTCCGGGCCGTCGGAGATCGCACCGACAGGGCTCGACTCTCCTTCATTGAGGACCACGTGCTTCTCGGGATCCACCACCGAGTTCTGATGCTTCAGTTCGGCGGTTTTCACCCCGCCGCCGAGGCTTGTTAGAGTGAAAACCGTGGCGTCGGTCTCGAGGGTCACCGTCTTGCTTTCAACCGGAGGCTCGATCGGCGTCTCGGTGAGCACACCGACTTCACCCCCGGGAGTCGAAGGATCACCGTTGATCACGGACTCCCCTTTGGGGGGCTCCGCCTTCGGTTCAGGCTTCGGGGTGAAATAAATATTAAGCCCGAGCAGCACAGTGCAGGCGGTGACAACAATCCAAGTCTTACGATCGTACATGAGAAAATCAGGTGTCCAGGTCAGTGGTGAGCTTCGTGGTGATCCGCACCCTTGGCCGGAGGCACGGGGTCATAACCATGCCCCCCCCATGGATGACAGCGGAAAATCCGACAGATCCCGTACCACGACCCTTTCCACGGGCCGTGGCGCTCGACGGCCTGGAGAAAAAAGTTCGAGCAGGTCGGCTGATACCGGCATCCGGCCATCGGTCCAGCCAGCACCTTCAACACGGGGTTGAGGAAGCGCTGATAGAAGCGGATCACCAGGCGGATGAGGAAAGTCATGGGCGGACGGGCTGGTAATAAGGGCGGAAAGCGAAATCGGCGATAAGAACGATCCGCTCAGTTTGGAACGCCGGGCTCGTCCGACTTCCTCGAAATCAGGCCCAATCGTTGCGCCTGCTTGAGCCAGTCCTTCTCCAGCTCTTCAAAACTCGCTTCGCTGGCACCCGGGCGGGGAATCGTCACGAGATAGCGCTTCGGACCAGCAAGGCTCTCGCCATGCTTCTGGACAAGCGCCCGGAAGCATCGACGCAAGCGGTTGCGGTCGTGCGCCTTACCGACACGGCGGGTCGTAATGAAGCCGACCATCAAGTGGGGCAACTCCGGAGATTCCAGCGTGCTGAGTACGACAAAACGGCCGGCTTTCGCTCGACCGTCCTTGCGGACCCGAGAAAACTCGGCCCGCGTCGTCATGCTGTGCTTCCTTGGAAGGCGCATAGCCCGGAAGCGACAACAGATTACCTACCGTGCTGGGTGGTGTGACGCTCGTATTTGAGCTCAGCACCCTTCGGTACAAGGCGCTTGCAGCCCTTGCGACGGCGATTCTTGAGGATCCTGCGACCGGCTTTCGTGGCCATGCGGGCGCGGAAACCATGTTGGCGGACCCGGCTGCGTCTTGAGGGTTGGAAGGTACGTTTCATTGCGGTAGTCGGTCAAAGATTCAATGCACCCTGCGGCGCGGGCGCGCACTCTACGGAAGGCCGCCCCCTTGTCAATCCGCCAATTTGCCGGATTTCATTAAAAATTTCATCGCCCCCTGAAGGAAAAGTCCGTGTCCCCTCGCGAAAGGCATGTCAAAGTCCCGCCCGTGAACGATCCGTCCCCGACCAGTACTGGCCCCGCCATTCAGGAATTGCCCAAGGTCGAACCTGCAACCATCGAAGATTTGCCGGCCTTGGTCGAACTCACCATGAACCTGTTTTCAGGTTCTGACGACTTCACCCCGGATCAAATGGCTCAGGAACGAGGCCTCGGCCTGATCCTCGAGCAACCATCTCGAGGCCGAATTTTTGTGCTCCGGAATGGCAGCGAAATCTTCGGAATGGTGAACCTCTTGTTCACCATCTCGACTGCCATGGGCGGATTCGTCATCCAAATGGAAGATGTGATCGTCCACCCCGACCACCGTGGTCAGGGTTACGGCACGATGCTTCTGGAGCACGTCGTCGAATTCGCCAGTCAGAAGGATTTCAAACGCATCACCCTTCTAACGGACAAGATTTCAGCGGAATCACAGAACTTCTTCCGTAAGCATCACTTCGAGTACTCGAACATGATTCCGATGCGCCGCATCATCAGCACGGAATGAACACGCTGCTCGGGGTCACCGAATCCGACGGTTTCGCAATCGCGATGCTCGCCATCCTGGTGACGAGTTTCAGCTTCGTTCTGGTGATCCTCGTGGGCGTCATCCGCCATGCAAGGAAGCACTCCAAGGAAAGCGAAGAACTCCCCGGAGAGAACGCGGACGCTCAGGACGACACGAAGCCGGAACCTTGGAACAAACCGGCAGACTGGTGGAAAGGCGACGCCTGAGGGAGCTCAGCCGAGCAGGTACTTGGCCGCCTGCTCGACATCCTTGTCACCGCGCCCTGACAGGTTGGCGATGAGAATGGAATCCTTCGGCAAGCTCGAAGCAACCTTCGAAACATAGGCCATCGCGTGGGCGCTTTCCAAGGCCGGCAAAATGCCTTCCGTATAGGCAAGCTCACGGAAGGCCTTCATCGCCTCATCATCGGTGGCATAAGTGTACTCCACCCTCCCGATATCCTGCAAATAGGCATGCTCCGGTCCGATGGCTGCGTAATCCAGGCCTGCGGAAACCGAGTGAGTCAATTCGATCTGACCGTCATCATTGGCCAGCAACCAGGTCTTGGTTCCTTGCAGAACACCCAGCTTCCCTCCCTGGAATCGAGCCGCGTGCCGTTCAGGAATGATCCCGTCACCGCCGGCTTCCACGCCAACCATCCGCACATCTTCGTCGTCGAGGAAGGGGTGGAACAAGCCGATGGCATTGGAGCCGCCGCCTACGCAGGCGACGAGCAAGTCCGGCAGGCGACCTTCCTTTTTCAGAATCTGCTCACGCGCTTCCACACCGATGACCCGGTGGAAATCACGCACCATCATCGGAAACGGATGAGCCCCCAACGCCGAGCCAAGGATGTAATGAGTCGTTTCCACCGATGCCACCCAGTCGCGCATCGCCTCGTTCACGGCCTCCTTCAAGGTCGCCTGGCCCGCCGTCACGGCCCGCACCTCGGCTCCCATCAGGCGCATCCGCGCCACGTTGAGCGCCTGGCGCTCCATATCGACCGCGCCCATGTAGACGACGCATTCCATTCCAAAGCGTGCACAAACCGTCGCTGTCGCCACGCCGTGCTGGCCGGCTCCGGTCTCGGCGATGATCCGCTTCTTGCCGAGGCGTTTCGCCAGAAGAATCTGACCGATCGCGTTGTTGATCTTGTGTGCCCCGGTGTGCAGCAGATCCTCGCGCTTCAGATAAATTTTCGCGCCGCCCAGCTTCTCGGTCCAGCGCTCGGCGAAATACAGCGGCGTGGGTCGACCACAATAATCCGAGAGAAGGTGGTCGAGTTCCTTCTGGAAAGCCGGATCCTTGCGCGCTTCATCATACGCCTGGGTCAGCTCCTCCAGCGGAGACATCAAGGTTTCCGGCACGAACATTCCACCGAACTTTCCAAAGTGTCCGGTCGCATCTGGCATTGTGGGCAGTGGCATTCCGGGCGGAACAAACCACAGCTAGCCCAAGCTTTCAGCCGAAAAGTCTCCGAAGCGAAAAATCCGTCGGATCACGGTCCCTGAAGCAGCTTCAAAAATGGCTCCACATCCAGAAAGTCCTGCCCATGGATGATCTCCGCCAGGATCGGCGCTTCGGTCAGCTCCTCGATGACGCTCTTATTCGTGATCGCCGCCGTATCCTGCTCTTCCTGAAGATTATTGAGCACCAGTCCTGCCACTTCCAGATCGCTCGCCCGAATGTCTTCGACCGTGAGGATCGCATGATTCAAAGCACCAAGCTTGTTCCCGACCACCACGATCACCGGCAAAGTCAGATCCCGCGCCAAGTCGGCCATGTCGTAGCCTTCCGCCAATGGCACCCGCCAACCGCCAGCCCCCTCGACGACGGCCGTGCCATGCTTCTTCTGAAACGCCCGCGCCGCCACGATCATGCTGCCCACATCGATGTCCACGTTTCCGAGCATCGCCGCAATTTTCGGGGCCACCGCAGCCTTCAGCCAAAGGGGGTTCACCTCATCGAGATCAAGACCGCCGGAAGCTTCGGCCAGCGCCACCGCGTCATCGCGGTCGCCACAGCACACCGGCTTGTAGCCCGCAGCCTGATGCCCCTCGGCTCGCAGCGACTGCACCAGCAATCGGCTGAACCACGTTTTCCCGACTCCCGTATCCGTTCCTGTAACAAACCAGCTCATTGTTCTTCCTCCTTCTGGACCTCTTCCAAGACTGCTTCCAGCTCCACGGTTTTCTGGCGGAGTTTGCGCAGTTCTTCCTCCAGCTCATTCTGGGTCGGCTTATCCGCACGCGGCGGATTCTGTTCTACCCAGAGGCCTTCGCTCTCCAAGTTCGATCTAATCAGCATCCAGATCGCCGTCGCCAGTACCAGCGCGACGACTTTCGGTGCCCAGTTTCTCCGAAACGCTTTTCTCATCGATATCCATGTTACTCAGGAAGATTTCGGCCATCCGTTCCCGGAAAGCGTCTTCGCCGAGGTTTCGTTCCATCAGTCCGTCCTTACTAATTGAAATGGCTCCCGTCTCCTCACTGACCACCACACAGACCGCATCGGTCTCCTCGGTCAGCCCCATCGCCGCGCGGTGCCTCAGCCCGGTCGAGCGGTCGGCCAGCTCACGCTGACTCACCGGGAAAACACAGGCTGCCGCCGTCACTCGTTCGTCGGCCAGAATCATGCCGCCATCATGCAGAGGCGACTTCGGGAAAAACACACTCATCGCCAGTTCGGGCGAGAACACGGCATTCAGCGTCACCCCGGTTTCCTGCTGCGGCTTGAGCGAAATATTCCGCTCAAAGGCAAAGAGCGCACCAATCCGCTTCTTCGAAAGCATTACCACAGCCTCGTTCACGCTTTCGAGAAGATCGATCTGGCGGCTGTCATTGCGCAGCAGCCAATCGAGCCAACGACTGCTCCCCACCCGCGCCAGCGCCATCCGGATCTCCGGCTGGAAGATCACCGGCAACATGACCAGCAACACGAGCATCGCCCGGGTCACGATCCAGGTGATCACCTGAAATTTGAAAAGCTGCAGCAGTCCGGTCAAACCCACCAGAATCACCACCAAACCTACCAGAATCCGCGCACCGCGCGTCGCCTTGAAGGCACGGTAGATCTGATAGATCCCGATCGTCAAAATCAGGATCTCTATCGCGTTTCGCCAGTTCTTCTGGATGAATTCCCAGTCCATTGCCGCCCGACCTTAAGTCCCACATGCCCATTCTGTCACTAGCTACTTGTGCATTGTTCAGAATACTTTCGCATTGCTCTTGATCTCGGCCCGATTTCTGCTGATGGCGCTTCCGTTAATGTCTCGACTGATTCCTCCAGGCAGTTGCTAGCTATTCGCTTGTACCCTCATCACCCGTGATCAGGGGACGGCCTCCAGGCTCAGCTAGCGTGCCTGTTGGATTCCGACTTGAAAATATTGAACAACCTCGAACTCCACTCTTCTTCCACCATTCATGAAGCTATTATCCCTCGCCGCAGGATTCACTTTCACCCTCCTGCCCGTCTCGCTCTTGGCCAGTGTGACCTTCGATTTCGCCGATGGAAACAATCTCGATGATCAGGGCATTGGGGCAAGCATCCAGCTTACCGACGGCGCAACCTCGCCTTCCACCGACATCACCCTGAGCACCATCGATATTCAGGGTCAGGATGGGTCCCTGGCCTCGACCGGCACAGCGAATACCACCCACAGCACCAGCGAATCCTCCCTCGGAGTCGCTTCGCTTACCAACACCGGCGGTTACGAAAATGAAGCTCGTGACTTCAACAGAAATGAAGCCTGGTCCTTCACTTTCGATGTCGATGTGAAGCTGGTGGAAATCGACTTCGATGATTGGAACTCAGGTGCGGCCATGACGCTCACCTCATCCGCTTTCGCTGCCAAAAGCTTCTCCTACCTGTTGTCAAACAGCGGCACTTTCAGCCTCAGCAACACGGTCGTGCCTGCCGGGACGACGGTAACCCTTAAGATGATCAGCCAGAGCAACGACCTCGGCGTCTTTCTGAAATACCTCAAAGTGGAAGCAGTCCAACCCCCGCCTCCCGGCATCATCTTTTCGGATGGTGACGGTGGCGACTGGACGACGACCGAGGCAAACTTCACGGAGAACGGCCTGCCAAAAATCTTCGTACCTGGTGAAGATGTCATCTTCCCAGCAGGAGGCAACCTGGCGGTAAGAGTCGAGGAAGCGGGCATCTCGGCGGGATCGATCATTTATGAAAGCAATCAAAACGGAACCCTCAAGTTCCTGTTAGGCGACCTGACGACATCCAGCACGACCAGCGTAGGACGCGGAACCATCGCCGTTCAGAACAAGACGACCATCTCCGGAACCGCGACCGCCCTCAGCAATGGCAAGGTCGAGGTCCTTGATGGTGGAAACCTCACCGTCGGAGCCATTTCCCTTGGTGGCGGCAGCGATCTGATCGTCGAGGCCGGCGGCACACTCAACCCCGCCCCTCCACTCAGCCTCAACACCGGAGGAGCCGACATCTACGCCCATGCCGACATCACCCTCGGGGCTGTTTCCAACTCCATCGACGAAAACTCGCTCGATAAATTTGGAGATGGCACCCTGACCCTCACCGACGGCATGGGAACCATCACCACGGGACCTGTGCGCTTCGACATCGAAGCCGGCAACGTGATCGTTCAAGGCTCCACTCCGGTCAATATCGGTGGAATCATGACCTTCAACGGCAGCTTCATCATGGAGGGTCCGGAAGTCGAACTTCATGCTTCAGACATCACCGGCACAGGCTCCATCGTGGTCCGCAGCTCCTCCATGCTCAGCCCGCGCTTCAATGACGGAGACTCAATCATTGAAGTCCCCATCATCATTGAGGAGGGACAAACCCTCAGCATCGACCCTTCGTCTAACAGCAACACCGAAGTCTATATCAAGGCTGGCTTGAGCGGCCCAGGAAACTTCAACAAGTTGGGCAACGGCCTCTGCTTCTTCCAGAGCCCCAACGAAGGATACGATGGCAGCACGACCGTTTCCGGCGGCACCCTCCGGATGGCCGATCCTAGTCTCAACGACTTCAGCCCGATCTATCTGAGCGGCACCGGCAAGCTCGATCTCCGCCATGGCGTCGAGGATGTCGTGCACTCGCTCTTCATCGATGGTGTCCAGCTCGAAGCCGGCACCTATGGCAGCTCATCGGTGACCGGCGGAAATCTGACCCAGACCAATGACGTCAACTTCTCCACTTCCGGAACTGGCTGGCTCCGCGTCGTGAGCGGCCCGGCTTCTGCAGAGGACTACGAAGGCTGGTCCGGCCCCGGCGGATACAACCTCTCCGGCGGTCCTGACGATGATGACGACCAAGACGGCGTTGCCAATGGGGACGAATACGCCTTCGGTCTCGATCCGACGAGCGCGGCATCAACCAACCCGATCGCCTCAACGCTGGACCCAACAAGTGGCAAATTCAGCTACACCCGTCGCAATCGCACCCTCTACTCCACCGGCTTGACCTACATCTACGAGTATTCCCTGAATCTCAAAGATGATTGGGAGAGGTTTCCCAACACCTTCTCGCAAACAAGCGACAACGGTGATCCCGTCGAAACCATTACGGTCACCCTTCCTTCGGAACTCCTCAGCAATGACGCCCTCTTCATCCGCGTCAATGTTCACTAGGATCGTCTGAGGTCTCCCATGGCGCACTCACTCAGGAGTGCGCTCATCCCTTCCCAGCTGCGGTCTTGTAAGAACGAGTCATTCGATCCTTACAAGACCGCATTGCTTTTCGCCGCAGAAGCACCCGGGCATTGCCATTTGAGTCGCGACTTCGCTGGAGTCGATCAGGAGTGACAGCCGCCATTCGATGGCCCCATGCTGTCCACGCCATGCCGGAACCCTTGCTCTCCTCGGACTCCCCGCCCTATGACCTCGTCGTCGCGGGAGGAGGCGCGGCAGGCTTTTTCGCGGCGATTACTTTCGCCGAAGCCCGACCCGGGTCCCGGGTCGTCATTCTTGAGAAAAGCCGTGAAGTCCTCGGAAAGGTAAAAATTTCCGGCGGGGGACGTTGCAACTGCACCCACGCCTGCTTCGATCCCCGCACTCTGATTGCTTCCTATCCCCGTGGCTCGAAGCAACTCATCGGGCCCTTCAACCGTTGGGGGCCAAGCGATACCATGGAATGGTTCGAGAGTCGCGGGGTCCCTCTTAAAACCGAAGCCGATGGCCGTGTTTTCCCCCGATCCGACAGCTCACAAAGCATCATCGATTGTCTTACAGGCAGCGCTCGCGAGGCGGGCATCGAAGTCAGGAAATCCACCGCACTCAAATCCGCTACCAAGCTCAAGGACGGAGGATTCCTGATTTCCCTCAGCGAAGGAAGCCCCCTTAGCACTCGTGCCCTGATGCTCACCCTGGGCGGCACCCGGAACCGCATCGGTGCCGACCTCGCCGAGCAGTTCGGTCACCGCATCCAGGTTGCCGCTCCATCGCTGTTCACCTTCAAAATCAACGACCCCCGCCTGGTCGATCTCCCCGGCCTTTCGGTCGAGAATGCCGGAGTGAAAATCAGTGGGATGAAACTCAGTTCCAGCGGCCCTGTATTGATCACCCACTGGGGTCTCAGCGGCCCCGGCATCCTGCGTCTTTCCGCATGGGGTGCACGTGACTTGTTAGAATGCGATTACCGGTTTGAAATCGTCCTCAACTGGTGCGGTGACCTGAGCGAGGATAAAATCATCGCCGGCTTCGATCAGCGCCGTATCGACTCACCGCGCAAGAAGATCGTCAACGACCCGCTGTTCGGGATTCCAAGTCGCCTGTGGAGGAAACTTGTCGAGGCCGCCGCCGGGGACAAGGATGCCGACTCCCTGCACTGGCCGCACCTCAGCAAGGACATCTCACGAAAACTCGCCGCGCAACTCGGCGCCTGTCGCTTCCAGGTCGATGGCAAAAGCATGAACAAGGACGAGTTCGTCACCTGCGGCGGCGTGCACCTCGGGGAGGTGAATTTCAAAACCATGGAAAGCCGCAAGACGGACGGACTCTACTTCGCCGGCGAGATTCTCGACATCGATGGCATCACCGGCGGCTTCAACTTTCAGGCTGCCTGGACCACCGGCCACATCGCGGGAAGAGCGATCGCGGAATCGCTTGAAGGATGACCCCCAGGCCAATGCCCAGCCCGTCACCCGACTTGGCAACCCACGCCAGCACCTTTGTCAGCCTATTTCTTGACCCAGCGCCGATCCTCTACAGGCTGAAGGCGTCATGCATTTGAAGAGCTCCCTTCTACTCCCCCTACTTTTATTGTTCACAGCTGTGACCAGCCACGCGGCGGAGCCACCCGCAGGTGAGCCACCCGCAGCAGAAAAATCTGCGACGGAGGAACCAGCAGCACAGACCACCAACGATCCTTCCATCTCACCCGAGCACCTGGCACTTCGTCTCGATCCATTGACCAAGGCGGAACTCGAGGTCGAGGCCGAAGCCTGGCAGGAAATCCTCAAAGCCAAGGCCAGCGAGGTGGCTGCAGCCGAAATCGCCGTCAGAAGCGATCCCAGCCCCGAGGAAAAAGACGCCCTCCTCAAGTCCATCAGCGCTCTTCAAAAGGAAAAGGACGCGCTCATCGATCGCTTCGAAATTGTCGCCGATGCCTACGAGGTGAAGGGTGGCGATCCCGACCCTTTCAAGAAATATGCCGCTGCGGTGGGAGGCATCAAGACGGACGTCACCGATGTCAGCTCCACCTGGTTCTACGTGACCGACTGGCTGCAATCCAAGGATGGCGGAATCAAGGTCGCGATCGACATCCTGGTTTTTCTCGGCGTCATGCTCGGCTTCTGGATCCTCGCCCGACTCATCTCCCGCCTCGTTAAAAACTTCCTCAGCCGGACCGCTCGGATGTCCAGGCTTCTTGTGAACTTCATCAACAAGATCGTCGGCCGAGTCATTCTCCTCATCGGCCTGATCGTTGCCCTTGGAGTAGCCGGCGTGAATGTCGGCGCAGCCCTGGCCATGATCGGAGGCGGTGCTTTCATTCTCGCCTTTGCTCTCCAGGACACCCTCGGGAACTTTGCCAATGGCCTGATGCTGCTTGTCTACCGGCCCTTCGACGTCGGTGACGCCGTCGAGATTGGTGGCGTGACCGGCAGTGTTCACGAGGTCTCACTGGTCAACACCACCATCCTCACCTTCGACAACAAAAAGGTCATCGTTCCTAACAAGAATGTCTGGGGTCAGGTGATTACCAACATCACCGGCATGCCCACCCGACGCGTCGACATGACTTTCGGGATCGGCTACGACGACGATACCGACTTGGCCCTGGCCATCCTCCACAAGGTCGTCAAGGAACACGAACTCATCCTCCAGGACCCCGCTCCTTCCATCCGGATCGACGCACTGGCGGACTCCTCGGTCAACTTCATCTGCCGCCCCTGGAGTAAAACCTCCGACTACTGGACCGTATACGCCGAGATTACCGATCGGGTGAAAAAGGAATTCGACGCCGCCGGCATCTCGATCCCCTATCCACAGACCGACGTCCATCTTCACACCGTCGACAAGGTGATCCCATCCTCCACCTAAGGTCCGCCCTGAGCCTCGGGAATCTCCTTTGATTTAATGTAGGCGATCAGTTCCCAAATCTCGTCCTCCTTCAGGATCTCTGCAAAACCGAGCATCGGCGTGCCGTCCAATCCGGTCGCGATCGTTCGGTAGAGATCGGCCGGGGCGTTGCCGCTCTTGTGATGGGCCGCGGTAAGATCGGCGGGCGGCACCGGCTGGGACCAGGCGTCGACCAGGCCCTTTGCGGCAGCCCCATTTCCTTTCCCCTCCGCGCCGTGACACACCGCACAGAGCTGCGCAAACCGGCCCGCACCAGATTTCGCCCGCCTGGCGAGCTCCTCTTCATTCGAAAACCACTCCGGAGTCTTCGGCAGAGTCAGTGGTTCCGCGCGATGCTCCTCTTTATTCCAGCGGACGGAAAAACTACGAACATAGTGGATCACGGCATTGATGTCGTCCTCACTCATGCTCTTGAAGGAAGGCATCGCCGTCCCTGAAATGCCGACCGTGATCGTCCGGCGCAAGTCGTCATTCGTCGGCAGTTTCCCATAGGGAGTCGATCGGAACTTGAAGATGCCACTGCGGAAGTCGCGGGGCTTCGGCGCCAGCCCTTCCGCCCATGGACCGTCGCCCCGACCTTTCTCACCATGACAGGGGAGGCACTGGCTCTCGTAAATCTTCATTCCTTGGAAAAAAGTACGAAGCTTTGCCCGCTGCGCTGCGGCGCTGGCCTGCGAATCCCCATGCAGCTGCCCGGCCGCTAGAAAGGCTATGGCGGGCGTGGCAAGCATCGTCGGGAGTCTCAGTGTCCGAAGCATCTTGGTTCCAGCTTCATAAAAGCCGAGCGGCCCACCCACAATCCCTTAGAACGCGCAGGTTGAGCGATCGAAGCCGCACCTCCATCTTCCCCGAAGATTTTGGATGGCCGAGGACACAGAAATGCTCTAATTTGCTTCAAACCTTCCGAGCATCCAACCCATCCTCAACCCACCAAGACCATGCGCTACCTTCTTTTTCTTCCTCTGATCTTCGCTTTTTCCGCATGCACCACACCGACGTCGCAATCGCACGTCCTCGAACAGGCGAAGGCCGAGGTCTCCAAGCGTGAGAGCTGGGGCGATCAAGCCTACATCCGCATCGATCGACGCCCTGATCCGGAATACATGTACTGGCGTGATTACACATGGAAGGTCAGCGCCGGAGCCGTCGACTACAGCGATTACCCGAGCTACAATGGCACCCGCGTCATCCCTGGCACCGAGCGCGAAATGAAATTCTCCCGTAGCGGATGCCTCGTCAGCTACAAGCACGCGACCAACGAATGCGCCGTCAATTATTCCGCGCCTCAACCGGTAGCTCCAGCACCGGAACCCGACAAATAAAGGCGTAACATCAAGCTTCATCGATTTCGTCGATGTTGTGCATTGCCCAATATATTGGAGCGGGCGACGGTGAGCCGTTTAGGCTGTCCGTCGATGCATGCCACTCAACCCAGTGATACTGCGATATTGATCGCACGGAGTCTGCTCCTTTCCTCACTGGAGCCTGAACTCAAACGCCTCGTAGCTGAGGAAGAAACGGCAGCGATCAAACGGCTACTCGCCCTTTGTGACCGTCACGACCGGTTCGCGAGGGCGATGGAAATCCCGGCGCTTCGTCAAATCCTTCGATTTGCTGAAGCCTGCCTACTTCCGGGCATCATCGCGCACTACCTCGTGCGCAAGCGGCAGATCGAGGACCATGTTGAAGAGGCCATTGCAAATGGCTGTCAGCAGGTGGTCATTCTAGGTGCCGGATTCGACACCTTGGCTTGGCGCCTTCATCGAAAGCACCCGCATACCCATTTCATTGAGCTCGATCATCCCGCCACGCAGCAGGTAAAACGGGACGCCCTCGGGGAAGCCATCAATTTCACTCTCCGACCCATCGATTTCCTGACGGTGCTTCCTTCGTCCGTCTTGGCTGATGTTGAAACCTGGGACGGGACGTCGACCGCATTCGTCGCCGAAGGGCTGACCATGTATCTCCCTTCGAAGCGAGTGGAAGAACTCGTAAGCGACCTTGCCAAATCCACGGGTCCGAATGGCAGCGTCGTCTTCACTTTCATGGAGCGACGACCAGATGGGTCCATCCAATTTCAAAACCAAAACCCACTGGTCACTTATTGGCTCGGGGAGCGAAGTGAACCGTTTCTATGGGGCATCTCTCGCATTGAGCTGCCCACCTTCTTACGGAGTCACGGTTTGAAAATGACCGGACTCCACGCCGATAGCGACTTTCGAAACAATCAGCTGAGCCCTCGTCAACTCCATCATCTACCGCTCGCCAAGGGCGAACTACTCTGCGTCGCCACTCCCCTGCCCCGGCGAGACATCGAACTCCACTGCAACGACAAGCACTCGAAACTCAATCCTGTTACGGTGGCTGAGGTTCTTCGTCCAAAATCTGAAATGGAAGTGATCCAGGCAGTTAGAAGAGCCGCCAAGGACAGTCGGACCATCTCCATTTGTGGAGCGCGCCACGCCATGGGTGGGCAGCAATTTGGTTCTGGCACGCTCCTCATCGATCTCTCACAACTCACCACACTTCACACGATCGATACCCGGCGGGGTCTCGTCGAAGCAGGCGCGGGCATCATGTGGCCCGCCTTGATTGAAGGCCTTCATGCCCAGCAGGCCGGAAGCACTTTCGTCTGGAGTATTCGTCAGAAACAAACCGGAGCCGATGATCTCACGCTCGGCGGCTCACTCGCCGCCAACATCCATGGGCGCGGACTAAAAATGCGCCCAATCATCGACGACGTCGAGGCCTTCACTCTGATCGACGGCGACGGAAGAAGGCATCGTTGCAGCCGCCGCGAGAACGCCGAACTCTTCCGCCTCGCCATCGGAGGCTACGGCTGCTTCGGCGTCATCACATCCGTTCTTCTTCGTCTAGCACCCAGACAGAAATTGGAGCGACTCGTCGAGATCACCACGATCGACAAGTTGTCATTCAAACTCAATGAGCGCATTGCCGACGGGTCAGTCTTCGGCGACTTCCAGTTCTCCATCGATGAAAAGTCACCTGATTTCCTCAACTGCGGCGTGCTCTCCACTTATCACCCAGTTGACGCTTCGACTCCGATGCCGATCAAACAACTCGAACTCGATCACAGCGACTGGGAGGAACTCATCCATCTCGCTCACCACGACCGATCCAGAGTTTTCAAAGTTTACTCTGACTTCTACCTCAGCACTCACCATTCACTTCACTGGTCTGACACTCATCAGCTGAGCGTTTATCTGGAAGACTACCACAGCAAGCTGGACCACGACTGCCATGCCGAAGTGCCGGCGAGTGAAATGATCAGTGAATTCTATGTGCCTCGAGAAGACCTCGCCGCTTTCATGTTGGCTGCCGCCGACCTTTTAAAAAGCGATAATCCTCCCGTCATTTACGGCACCATCCGACTGATCCAGCGCGACAACGAGAGTTTTCTTGCGTGGGCACGCGGTGACTTCGCCTGCATCATTTTCAATCTCCACACCGAGCATAGTGATGAGGGCGTCGAACGTACTTCTGCGGCCATTCGTGCTTTGATCGATCTCGCACTGTCCTTCGGGGGATCCTACTATCTGACTTATCATCGCTGGGCGCGGCACGATCAAGTGGGCCAGGCCCACCCTCACTTCCGCGAATTTCTTGAGAAAAAGGAGCAGTTCGATCCTGGAAGGCGGTTCCAGAGCGAGTGGTGGAGGCACCATCGAAGCCTCCTCGCTCCTGCGTGAGCGGCGACTCTCCTCTCATTGGGGCGCTCCCTTTTTTTCGTTTTCTGTTGCGCCGTGGGAGGATCGAAACGTATGGCCCCTGCGGCGACGCACATCGCCCGCGAATCGAGCAGGGCGAATCTGCGAACATCCAACCAGGAGATTGACCCATGGCTTCCACACCCAGCAAAGACTACAAGCGCCGCGAACGAGAACAGAAAAAGCTCGATAAGCGTCTGGCTCGTGAGGCTGCCAAGGATGAAAAACTGGAAGCCGCTCGTGCCGCACAAATCGCCGCCGAAGAAGAGGCAGCCAAACAGGCCAAGCTCGAGGAAGAAGCCCGAATCGAAGCGGAATTCGAAGCGGAACTGGCCGCAGAAGCCGCGGCCAAGGCCAAGGCCTGATTCACTCGGCTTTCTTTCTGGCAGCAGCCTCGCGCAGCTTGTCTTTCTTGCTTTTGCGACGTCCCTTGATGCCACCCGTGCCGGGCGACGGCAGCGGCACCGCCTCGATCGGCTCGAATCCGGGGATCACCTCGCGGGCCAGATTCAGCTGATTTCGTTTCTCGATCAATGCAAAGTGGGCCACGCATTCTTCGCTCACAAAACTGATTGCGAGTCCGCTTTCACCCGCCCGACCCGTGCGGCCGATGCGATGAGTGTAGTCTGTCGGCGAACGGGGCAGGTCATAATTGACCACCACCGGTAAGCTCGCGATATCCAGTCCACGACCGGCAAGGTCGGTGGCCACCACCACCTGGATCGAGCCACTTTTGAAATCCTTCAGCACCTCGCTTCGCGCCCCCTGGCTGAGATCACCGTGAAATGAGAGCGCCTTGATTCCCTTGCGGTTCAGCTTGTCCGCCACGTGATCCGCCGAGTACTGGCGGGCGACAAAGACCAGCACCCGATCCCAGCCTTCCGCTGCGATCAAATGGCGCAGCAAAGGGGTGCGCTTGGATTTATCCACGCGGATGGCCCGCTGCAGGATGTCAGGCAGGTCCGCCTGATCGGCGTCGACCTCGATCCGCGCCGCATCGCGCATGATCAAACTCGCCATGGATTCGACAGCTTTCGGAAAGGTCGCCGAGAATAGAAGATTCTGTCGTTTGGCCGGCAGAAGCTTCAGGATGCGGCCAAGCTCATCTGCGAAACCGAAATCCAGCATCCGATCGGCTTCATCGAGCACCAAGGCGCTCACGCTGCCAAGCTTGACTGCCCGATGGTCGACCAGATCAAGGAGACGCCCCGGCGTGGCGACGATGAAATCTGCCCCGCCCCGCAGCGCCATCATCTGGGGGTTGATCGAGACGCCTCCTACGGCACTGACCACCTTGATCCGCTTCGGCAGATCTTTCGAGAACTGCTGGATCACCTCGCGCACCTGCGCCGCGAGTTCCCGGGTCGGCACCAGGATCAGGGAGTGAAGCGCTTTGGGCTTTGACTGCGGAGCATCCAGCCAGCGCTGGAGCAAGGGCAGGACAAATGCCGTCGTCTTTCCCGACCCCGTGCTCGCCGTGGCAAGAAGGTCACGTCCCGACAGCACCACGGGAATTGCCTGCGACTGCACCGGCGTCGGTGCCTCGAAGTGACTGGCCGCGCGAATCAGCGGATCCGACAGGCCGGGTAGGGAAAATGACATGAGGGCTATTAAAGGAGATCCGTTTCCCGACCGATCTAACAATCGCTCCTTTCGGACGATCAGGGAACGCGGAAATATTTTCTTTGATCGAGAGGGTAGCGAGGATCCGCCACGAGAGTGCCGCTGGCGATTCCGCTCACATTGATCTTGCGGTTGTCGTAGGGACTGTAGACCCAGTCCGTCATGAATTTAGCCCGCTCGGCAGTGGGAAACTCGCCTTTTTTGGTCACCGCCGGGGCTGGCTTCGACTTGGCTTCCTGCTCCTTTTTCGCAGCCGCTGCCGGGGCTTCCGCTGGCTTTGGAGCTGAGGTGCTCTTGACAGGTTTGGCAGCTTCAGGAGCTTTCTTGGGCTTTGCCGGGTTTGCCGTGGCTCCGGGCATGGGGGCCTGCGCCCAGTCGTCGGGGGAATCCACCCCGCAACTCGTCAGCAGACCGGCAAGTGCCGACCCCAGCAGAAAATTACGCGAAAACTCGAACTTCATCTCGCCTCAATCGAGTCCGCCAAACCTCACAAGATCAAGCATAATCCCCGTCCACAGGGTCTCGATGAGCCGACGGCTACCTAAAACTTCAGCTCCACCCGTCCGAAGGCCACCGAATGGAGATCCGGACGTTCCCTGAGGGACTCCCGAATGAGGTCTTTCTCCCGTTCGACATTTCCCCGGAAAAGCTCGGCTCCGTTCACCCTCACGACGATCATCTGATCGAGGTCCAGAAGTTCGTCGTTCAGGCGCAGGACAAGCTGGTTCAGTCCTTCAGCCTTCACCTCGATTTCCTGTCCCGTGACTTCCGCCCGTATCGTCTGTCCTTGTCTGGCAACGCCCTCCGGAAGTGAGAGCCAGTAGAAGCGATCGTGAGTCCGTCCGCTCTGATGCCACACCACCTTCTTCGGCCAGGCATTCCGACGATGCCGTGCCATCCACGGCAATGCCTCCGCGTCTCTGCCATTCATCCAATGACCGAGGCCTTCGTAGATCGTCACCTGATGCTCATAACCCCCCGGATCGGCCTCACGGAGCGCTCCGAGCTTCATCTCCCACTCGGCGGCAATTTTGTTTCGCTTGTAGGCACTGTCGTTGCCACCCATGAAAATCATGAAGGGCAGGTTACGCAGACCGAGCGGACTCACTCCGTTGGGATGCCCCGCCATCATCGCGGCCGCGGCAAAGCGATCCGCCATTCGCGGCGCGAGTTGATAGACGCCATCGCCCCCTGCCGAATATCCCATCAGAAACACCCGGTCTGGATCCACTCCGCGTTCCAGAACGAAGTTTCCGATCAGTCGATCAAACAAGGCGTCGATGTGATCCTCGTGCCATAAATTCCATGTATCGCTCGGCGCACGGGGTGCCACTACGATGCCTTCTTCCGGTGCGTAGAGGCGAATCTGATTCTGCCATTGCTGATCATTCACCCTTGGCGGAGCACCGCCACCCCCATGCATCGAAATATAAAGCGAGCGCTCGCCGGCTGGCGCCTCACCGAAGTGCTTTTCGAGGTACTTCATCTCCTTCCCTCCCGCCTTGACCACCTTCCCTTCCAATTCTTTTTTCCGATCTTCAGATGGCTCCATCAGCATCGTCTTCCAGGTCTGCCGCGCGTACTCGATGGCCTCATTCCTGGAAAGGGGGGAATCCTCGACGGAGGCTTCCATCTCATCCCAATACAGCTCCTGAGTAAGCTCCCCCACTTTCTCGAGTCGCAGGTCGACCAGACGGAATGCCGAATCGTTCCTGATGCTCAGGCGGTAGTTCCGGCCTGGCTCGACCGAGATCGACGCCATGTCATTCAAGTCGCTGGTTCCCGCCTTGGTTTTGACTGATTGGAGGACTTTGCCTTGCGCATCCAGCACCTCGACCGGCAGCGCAAGACGCTCGCCCCCAGACCTATCCCATACCCGGAGATGGACCACCGCTTGCTCCGCTTCCTTTTCTGGCAAGGCATAACGATCCGTCACATTCACCGCTGGAATCCCCCTGTTTTCCCTATCCCACGCCAGCGGAAAATAACCGTCGGCATTACTCCAGGAGCTCGCCCAAATGGCGTGCTTCCAATCATCTTTCAATGCCTTGGAAGCGTCCTCCACAAACCACGCCTTGTTCAGTCCATCCGCATGGAACTCATCGGCACCCGTAAAGAACCACTCACCTCCATCATAGATCTCGACCCAGGTGTGGTTTCCTCTCTTGTTAGACCACAGCGCCGTGCCGGCAATGCGTGCGGGAACGCCGACCGAACGGCAGGCGTCGACCAGAATGATCGACAAGCCTGTGCAGCTTGCCTTTCCCCATTCCTTCGACTCGGACGGGCTTTGATTCGGTGCCTTGCGCCCGGTGTGGTAGTGGACCCCGATGACCTTGAAGAACTCCTTGTTGATCATCTGGGCTGCCTCGCTGGACGACTTGCAATCCTTCACCAGTTCCCGGCAAATATGGTAATACTCGGCGCGCCATGCTTCACGGGTCTCATCCAGCGATGCGTAGGGAAGCACCTCGTTGAAGAACACCTCTTCGGGCAACTCTCGGGTCCACGCGAACTGATCCCGAGCTCTCATGGCGAGCGTCAGATTTTCCATCAAAAACCCCTCTCCCAGCTGCCTGAGATCGGTCTCTGGCATGCCTTTCACCAAGAACTCCGCCGCCCGTTTGCCGAATGGGCCGAAATCGCGGGCCGCCGCCTCGACGAAACTCCTCAACTGTCCGGCATTGTCACTCGCGATCGCCAGTGATTCCTCAAAGTCGGCCGCCTTTCCCCCGGCAGGAAGCGCCAGGATCAGCGCCAGCATGAATGCTCTCATGGGCCAAGCCTACTGCTCCATCGACGGCACGCAAGGTCACGCGACAGCGTCTCCGAAAAGCTTGTCTTCCGTACACCAAACAGCGGCGAGCCCTGGGGGGAAGGGATCGCCGCTGCGGTTGAAGTTGAGCCGCCTTCGCTCCTTCTTTCTGGGGGGATGAAGAAGCGCTGGCCGCCCGAGGAATTGGTTTCAGTTAGAGCCGTAGACCCCAGAGGGCATCAGTTTGACGATCACGCCACTCAGGGCGGCGGGCGATCGGGTCCTGAAGCACTCGGGAGGTCTTGCGACCCGCGACGTGGACAAAGGAATCGCAATTCAGCTCCACAACCTCGAGCCCCATGAAATAGGAGTCGTGGAGGGTGATGACGGATTCCCTACCGAAAGCGGATGCGAGGTGCTCTCGCAAAAGTTCGGTTTCTTTCCTTCCCAAAAACAGGAAGGCCGGTGTTTCGCCGAAGGAACACTTCGAACGAATCAGCCCGGAAACCGCAGTGGAGTCCCAGCTGTCCTCGAAGGTCAGCTCGGACGCCACCGAACTGGTATCGGGCAGCATGTTACTATTTTCGACTTTCATCATCTATGGGTGGTGGGTGGTTCGTGAGAACGGGAGCACCATGCGTGCCGCAGGCCGAAAATCATTTAGGGAAAGGTGACTTTTCCGTCGCGCAGTATCGCCATTCATCGCAGGGCCGACGCTTCATGAAGCCGAGGCACCGTGAGCGGAAAATATGCGGAAAATCGCGCCCATCGCCCTGCTTCCCGCGCGAATCCGCCTCATGAACCGACATGACCTCGCCTTGCAGGAGGCAAAGTGCCGTGGTAAGTCCGCCGGGGAATGGCAAGCTACGACAGAGATTACGCGAGAGGACCCGTCCGAAGTGGCATGCCGCCGCTCCCTCCCGTCACGAAATGGCTGCTGATTCTCAATGTCGGGATTTTCCTAATCGACCTGTTTTTGCCGAGAGACGGAAGAGGCGACGGCCCCATTTCGAGTTTCGGCGAGTTCTCAGTGGCCTCCGCCATCAGCGGCGGTCGAATCTGGGAATTCCTCACATTCCAGTTCATCCACGCCAGTGTGCTTCACGTGATGCTGAACTCGCTGGGTCTCTATTTCTTCGGGCCTTTGGTCGAACGATGGTGGGGCTCGAAAAAGTTCATCGGATTCTACCTCATCTGCGGCGCCGCCGGGGCCTTGTTCTTCACGCTTCTGCTCACGCTCAAATTCCTGCCGAAAGCATCGGCTTATACGCCTCTGGTGGGGGCATCCGCAGGCCTCTACGGCATATTGTTTGCTGTTTACGTCATCGCTCCCGCCATCCGCGTGCGGCTTCTGTTCCCCCCCATCGAACTCAGCATGAAGCAAATGGCCATCGCCTTGTTCGTGATTTCCGCCGGCACCATCATCGGCGGCCTGCTGTTTCCGAACTCCGGGATTTTCAGCAATGAAGGAGGCGAAGCCGGCCACCTCGGGGGCGCGATCATGGGCTTCGTGCTGATGAAATTCCCGTGGCTGCTAAGCCTTGGAAAACGCGAGAAAAAAATCATCCACCCGAAGGAATTCCGGCGCAACCAGGCCAAGATCAGACCGCGCACGGAACTCGACCTCGAAAAGGATACGGAAGTCGACCGGATCCTCGACAAGATCAACGAACAGGGGGTCGACAGCCTGACCAAAGCCGAACGGGAAACCCTCTCAAAGATTTCCACCAAAGACTCATGACTGATGCTGAAATGATCGAATGCCCTGAAAAGGGTCGCCAACTGGAACGCCTGCGCGCCATCATGCACCGCCTGCGTGCGCCAGGAGGCTGCCCTTGGGATGCCGAGCAGACGCATGAGAGCCTTGTGCCGAACCTGATCGAAGAGGCCTACGAAACGATCGATACAATCCGCCGCGGTGATCGCGAACACTTGAAGGAAGAACTCGGCGACCTGCTCCTTCAGGTTGTCTTCCACAGCGAACTGGCGGCCGAAGACGGAGCCTACGACATGGACGACGTGGCGCGTGGAATCAGCGAGAAGCTGGTAAGACGGCATCCCCATGTCTTCGCCACGAGTGGCGCAAGTACGGCAGATGCCGTACTTCAGCAATGGGATGAAATCAAGCGGGCCGAGAAGGGCGACGAGGAAAAACCCTACCTTCACGGTGTCGGCAAGGGCCTGCCATCCCTCCTGAGAGCCGCAAAGCTGCAGAAGAAGGCCTCGAAGGTCGGATTCGACTGGCCGGACGAAGCAGGCGTGCTCGGCAAGATCCGTGAGGAAGTCGACGAACTGACGGTCGAAATGGAAAGCGGCAACGAGCAGGCCTTTCAGGAAGAACTCGGCGACTTGCTTTTCTCGGTGGTGAACCTGGCCCGTTTCCGAAAGGTCGACCCCGAGGTTCTCCTCGCCGCCGCCAACGAAAAATTCGAAGACCGCTTTGCCAAAATGGAAAGCGCTCTGAAGGCGAAAGGCTCATCCTTGGAAGCTGCTTCGCCCGACGAAATGGAAGCAGAGTGGCAGACCGCGAAAGGGCACTGATCTCATTTGTCTCCGCGCGGGAAGTCGCCCAACAGGTCCGGCCGAAGGAGCTGAAGCTTCTTCCCAACATTGCTACATTTCGCAAAAAATGCGCAGTGTCGGCATGGCGACGCATAGCAGGAAATGCGGAATGAGTTCGAGACTTGTGGCGCTCGGGGAAAGCTCCCGATTCACTACCAACCAATCCATCTGCAAGCCATGAAGCAAACCCTTGCCTTCGCCCTGTCCGGAATCCTCGGTGCCGCGGCGGCCACTTCCATCGCCGGAACCGTCGCTCCTGAGATCGTCTCCCCCGCACTGGAAACCACCAACGGTCTTGAGGACGCCATCCGCCCCATGACCAACCCGACGCTCTTCGACCTGGCCGTTCCGACAACGAACATCCATGCGATCGCGATGTATCACAAGCTGCCGAACTACGTAAACACCACGATCGGCGGCGTGCCGATGGGAGGCCATGTGGAAGTCTACGCGCTGCAAGCCGAGCTTGCCTTCAACGAGCGCTTCTCGCTGGTCGCCACCAAGGATGGATACGTGCGCGTGCGACCCGATACCCAACCGCTCTGGTCTCAGGAATCCGGTTTTGCCAACATCGCGGCCGGGGCCAAGTATGCCTTCATTTACGATCCCGAGAATGCCTTCGCACTGAGCGGCACCGCGACGTTTGAAGTTCCCACGGGCAATCACGATGTCTTCCAAGGCGAAGGGGATGGAGCGATCAACCTGATCCTCAGCACGGTCAAGGTCTGGGACAAATTCCAGGTTGCGGCCGGCGCCGGTGCTCACCTTGAGTTCAGCGATCAGCTTTCGGACTCGAGCTTTGTCAGCGTGCACGCAAGTTACGAAGTCACCCCCTGGTTCATCCCTCTGGTCGAGCTGAACTGGTTCCACGTGCTCTCAACCGGCGATGGCCGCTTCAATTATTTCGATCAAGCCGGTGGCGCGGTGCCTGCCGTTGCCACGTTCGAAGGCAATGACCTGCTTAACTTCGGTGCGTCGAATGCTTCTCAGAATCGCGATCTGGTGACCGCAGCCATCGGCTTCCGCTCGCACCTCTGCAAGGACGTCGATCTCGGTCTGGCGTACGAGCTCCCGCTCACCGATGCCAACGACGGCATCATTGAGGACCGCTGGACGCTCGACCTCGTTTGGAAGTTCTGAGGCCACCACTGATTTCAGCCCCGGACGGTGCCCATTCCGTTCGGGGCTTTTTTTCGTGCTCATATTCTCCCTTGGCGGAACCGCCCGGAAAGGTAGCGTTGCGCCATGCGCGACAAGGCACTCTCCCTGCTCACCGAACTTACCGAAGCCCACTCCGTTCCCGGCCATGAAGAAGAAGTCCGGGCAATCTTCGTCGATGAGCTCAGCGAAACCGGCGAACTCTCGACCGATGGCAATGGCTCGGTTTTCTGCGACTGCGGTGGTGAAGGTCCGCGCGTACTGATCGCCGGCCACATGGATGAAGTCGGCTTCATGGTGCAGAACATCACCCCTGAAGGATTCCTGCGCTTCGTTCCCCTCGGTGGATGGTGGGAGCACAACCTGCTTGCCCAGCGAGTCGAGGTCCGGACGAAAAACGGCGACAAGATCGTCGGCGTCGTGGCATCGATGCCGCCCCACTTCCTCACCCCCGCCCAGAGAGTCCAGGTGATCACCATCGATCAGCTTTTCATTGATGTCGGTGCCTCGTCGCGTGACGAGGTGATCAACGACTTCGGCATCTCCATCGGCGATCCCGTGGCACCTGTTAGTGCCTTCACCTCGATGGCCAAGGAGGACTACTACATGGCCAAGGCTTTCGACAACCGGGTCGGGATGGCCGGGGCGATTCATACCGGACTGCTTGCAGGAGACACCGACAATCGTCTGATCCTCGGTGGCACGGTGCAGGAGGAAGTCGGACTGCGCGGTGCGAAATGCGCGGCCAACTTCATCAAACCGGATGCCGTCGTGGTGTTGGAAGGACCGCCTGCGGATGACACCCCGGGTTTCAACCGGATGGAGTGTCAGGGTCAGCTGGGTGGAGGCGTTCAGATCCGCATGTTCGACACCAGCGCCATCGGCAACCCAAGGTTCGCCCAGCTGGCAGTCGAGACGGCGCAACGTGAGGGCATTCCCCATCAAGTCACCGTGCGACGCAGTGGCGGCACCGATGCCGGATCGTTCCACAACGCGAACGAAGGCATTCCCTGCGTGGTGCTTGGAGTCCCGGCGCGTTACATTCACTCGCACAATGCGATCATCGACCTGAACGACCACCTCCACATGGTCGCTCTGGCGACTGCCCTGGCTCGCCGGCTGGATGAAAGGACCGTCGTGGGGCTGACGAGCTACCTCTAAATTTGAGAAAGCCCACCCTCGCACGCGGCGGGGATTTGCCAGCCCCAAGGGTTGAGTCGCTTCGATCGACGCCACCCAAGCCCACTCAAGATCCGCGCCGAAAGAAAATCGTCAGTCGAAGCCTGAATCGGATCGCGAACATAGCGTGGCCGAGGTTCCGCCGGGGATTGCAAATCCCCGCTCCTTGGTATGAGCTTCGCCCGTGTTCGCCATTTATGTGCATGACCTGAGCCCGGTGATTCTCCGGATTACCGAGCAGATCCAGCTGCGCTGGTATGGCCTCGCCTATCTCGCCGGCTTCCTCGCCGGAGCCTTCCTGCTGGAAAGGCTCTCCCGCAGAAAACTCTGGGTGCTGCCTCCGGGTTCCGCAGGCGACTTCATTTCCGCCGCCGCCATCTTCGGCGTCTTCATCGGTGGAAGAATCGGATACATGCTCTGGTACTGGCCACGTGAGCACGGCTGGAGTTGGATCACCGAGGATCCCATGATGCTTTTCCGCGTCTGGGAAGGGGGCATGGCGAGCCACGGCGGCGTGCTCGGCCTGGTCATCTTCACCTGGTTCTATTCGCGCAAAAAAAAGGTCTCATGGACCGGTCTGGGCGATGGCCTTTGCGTCGTCGCTCCGCTCGGCCTGCTCTTTGGGCGCATGGCGAATTTCATCAATGGCGAACTCTATGGACGCACTGCCCAGGGCATCGCCTGGGCCATGAAGTTCCCGGCAACCTTGACCGACCGGAAAATGATCGAGCACGAGTCCTTCGGCTCCGCGATGCAGGCGGCTAGCGAAGCGGACCCCTCCCTCCAGCCCGCCTTCCAGCAATGGCTCGATGGCAATCTGCCCAATCACGTGATGTTCGAGGAAATGCTGATGGTCCAGCGCCACAATCCGGCCGTCAGTGATGCCATCGCCCCCTTTCTCGAAGCCCGTCACCCTTCTCAACTTTACGAAGCGCTGCTCGAAGGCGCGGCCTTGTTTGCGATCCTGTGGTGGGTCCGGGTCCGCTTCCCGAATGCTCCCAACGGTCTCCTAACAGGACTGTTCTTTGTCTTCTACGCGATCTTCCGGATCATCTGCGAACACTTCCGCGAGCCCGACTCCAAAATGGTGGGAGCTTTGACCAGTGGACAGTTTCTCTCGCTCTTCATGATCGCTGCGGGCGCCGTCTTCATCGTCATGGCGATGAAGGGAAAGACCGCATCGTCGGAAATCCCGCTCAGCGAGGAATCTTGATCCGCTGGCCGACCCGGATCGTCGACCCCGAGATGCCATTGGCGCGTTGGATCACCGAAACCGAAGTGCCGTACCGCTTGGCAAGCCCGTAGAGGGTATCGCCCCTGCGCACCGTGTGGTAAACTGAGCTCGGCTTTGGCTGGGGCTTGGGTTTCGGCTTGGCGACCGGAGCTGGCTTCGGCTTCGGCTTCGGATTGCTCACTGTGGTGACGGTTGTCGTCGAGGACTGCACTGCCGGCTTGGTGTCATTGCTCGCCACCTGAGTCGACGGTGTTGGGACGGATCGCCCGTTCCACTTCGACGGATTATCCGCCCATTCTTCGACGTAGTTTCCTCGAGAATCGAATGGTCCCGTTCCCGTGGGGTTGTCGGCCATATTCACCGAGTTGCTGCACGCGGAAAATCCGAGAGCTATCGCAACGGCGCCGAATGGCAGAAGACACTTCGTCATGCGCGGATTATGCTGCTTCTTCTGCACTTGGCAAAACATCATTCGGAAAACTTAAGCTTTTAAAGATCAAAGGCTAAGCCACGACCATCGCCTCATTCGCCATGATTGGAAGGGCCAGAATGATGAAGTCCGCCGCAGCACCCGGCGTTCTTCCGCGTCGAGCTCAGCGTTTCATTTCAGGCGAATGCCACTCGCCTCCCCCGTCAAGAAAGCGGCCTATTCCCCCTATCGTCTTGCTTGCGACGACTCATTTGGAGCGAGTCAGCTTCACGCGGAGCCAGCCCTCGGCGACATGGAGATCCGACAGTCCGTCAGCCCTTACCAGCTCCGGCTCAGAAGAAATTCTTCAGTTTTCCAAGCATCCCGCCGGCAATCGCCGACAGGTCGGGAGTCTTGCCATCGAGCAAGTCGTCCACCATCGGCTGATACTGCTCTGGCAGCTTTTCCTTCACGAAGCCCGCGACGGTTTCCACGATCTGGTCAACTTGCTCGGAGCTGAGGCCGAGAGCGGCAAGGCGTTGCTTGAGTTCGTTCATGCTGGCGATGAATGGCGAGGAAAGTACCGGGGACAGGACTCGAACCTGCACAGATTGCTCCGCCTGATCCTAAGTCAGGTGCGTCTACCAATTCCGCCACCCCGGCGTTGGGAAAGCAATCGCAGGGGATTCGCGACTTGGCCAGCGAAAGCTCATCCGAACGCTCCAAAACTTCGGTCATCACGGCGCTCCAGACCGCGGAAGGCTGGCACCCGGCCCCATGGATCTGACCCTACGAAACGACCAGTTCGGATCCACGACGAATCGGGCGAGGGTCATGCCCACTCCAGATGCCATTCAACAGAAACTCCCGCAGTGACGCCCCTTCAACCACTGGGAACAGGCGCCCGTTAGGTTCAGGATCCCAAGCCCCCCTTTCTTCAGACAGGCCTTGCCATGAATGCCGACACCCACCACGAAGTCGAGCCCGATGGCGCGAATCGTCGCGGCGCCCCCATCAAAGACCAGAGAAAAAATTTCAGTGCTGCTGCCGGACCGAAAGAGCGCCCAAGAATGCCCAAATCTCCGCCACAAGAATGCTTTCTTTACCAATGACCCTCGATTCCTCAGCATGTCGTTTTTTCCTCCCAGTTTAAAAATAGCCGCTAATTCCCACGCTGTCGCTCGTGATGCATAGGTATTGCGGCCAGCCAAACGAACGCGCCCCTACCCGCCGAACCATGCGTACCGACCACACCGACGATGACGGAAATCTCGACCTTCAACGAGGGTTCCTCAAACTGATGCCTGAGCTCAAAGGTTGGTTCTGCGGCATGGTCAGCGACCGGTCATTGGTCGATGATCTCGTGCAGGAGACCTTTCTGACGGTCATCAAAAAGCAGGACTCCTTCGAGGCCGGAACCAATTTCCGTGCCTGGGTATTTGCCATTGCCCGCTTCAAGCTCCTGAACGTCTCGCGCCTCCCCTCGGCACGGGAAACCTGTCTTTCGGAAAACGTCCTCGAAGTCCTCTTCGATGAGGAAGCCGAAGAGGAGAACTGGGACGATCGCGCCGAGTTCCTCCCCCGTTGTCTTGCAAAGCTCGCCCCTAGAGCGAGGGAAGTCATCGAGCTCCGTTACTTTTCCGACCTCACACCCACTGAAATCTCCGATAAAATTCACTGGTCGCGTGGTGCCGTCAACGTCGCGCTCACCCGGGCTCGCCAACTGCTCGAAAAATGCATCGAGACCGAGCATCAGTACCTCAAACAGCAAAGCTCCAACCAGGCATGAACGAAGATCACACTCGGAACCTCGTCCACCGGTACTTCGATCACTCCCTCGAACCGGGAGAGAAAGAGCAGCTTGAGGGCCTTCTTCTTTCCTCAAAGGACGCACGAGTTGCGTTTCGCCGGGAGGCACGAATCCACGGACTGCTCTCGGTTGCGGCCGAGATGGACAAAGGTCGCGCTGCTGCCATCTGCGATCCCGTGATTCCATCGAATCGAAGCTTCCCCGCATCCGATGGAAGCACCAAACGCCGGTCCCGGAACACCTGGCTGACGGCAGGCCTGGCCAGCGCGGCCAGCATCGCCATTTTCTTCAGTGTCACCCACTTCAGGTCTGACAATGGGGCCACGACCGTGGCTGAAATCCCATCGCCCGGGCTTGCCAGCATCACCTCCAACAGTCTGATCGAATGGGCAGCAACATCGAGTGAACCGCGCGGCACTGAAATCGATGCCGGACTCTATCAGATTGAGTTCGGCTCGCTCCGCCTTCATATGGGAGGCGGTGCGCTCGTCTCGATCGCAGCTCCCTGCGAATTTGAAATCGTTTCTAACAAACGAATCGACGTCAAATACGGGAAGCTCACCGCGCGACTCCCCCATCCAAAGGACGAACTCGTCGTCACCATGCCTGGGCTTACCCTTACCGATCTTGGGACCGGTTTTGGAATCAATGTCGGAAGCAGTGGAGAGGCGCTCGTCTCCGTCTTCGAAGGAAAAGTGAAGCTTGAGGAAGAAGAGGAAGGCTCCGAATCGACCATCCTCAGCGCCGGGAGTTCCATCCGCCACAATCCGGTATCCGGAAACGAAGTCATACCGCTCAAGTTTCAAACCTCTCAATTCACCGATCTCTGGCCGCTGACCCTTGGCATCGACGAGGCCTCGAGCCTGATTCATTTCCTCCCACCGGGTCCCAAGTATCCTCCGTTGAATCACTACTCGGATATCGATCATCTTTTTCTCGTTCCCGAGAGACAGACCTTCAAACTCAAGCGTCCGCTGCTACTTGACTTGGGAAAAGACATCAACACCTGGCCTGGTGAAAATCCCGACCCGAAATATCGCCCACGGATCCCCTTGGGCACCAGAGTCAGCAGTTATCTGGTTTTCTATAACCCGCCTCCCACCGAAGACGAGGGGGATGTCCGCTCTATCAGCGGTGAACTGACCTTTGACCGCAAAATCATCGGCGTCATCTGCACCAATCGCACCCTAATTCCGTCCAATCCCATTCTGGGCATGGAAAATCAGTATTTCCAACCACTGCTACAACCGAGCGAGGCGAGGGACAGCATCGAAGGAATCCTCCCCCACGACTCATTCCGTCTCAGCTCGGACCTTCGTTCGATCCACTTCAATCTGAATGTCACCCGGGGCATCGATAGTTTCAGGATTATCCTCGGTGATTCCTGAGGAACTGAAGAAAACGAAGTGGCTTCACACAAGACACCTTCCCTTCCAATCCGAGAATCCGCTGCCGAGCCAGGACGGGTGCGCTTCTCCATCCGTGTCTTCCTCCTTCCAAAAGAGGACGCTGCTATGAACCTCGGGAGAAACCCGATCTCAAGAGCCGAAACCCTCAGTGATATGATGGCTCAGACACGCCGCTCACTTCGTTGGGGGCGGATCGATTCGAGAGCACCGCGCGAACTTCTCACTGAAAAAGCGAAAAGGGCGGCCACATCAATGTGGGGCCACCCCTGAACACGGAACGATCCAGGCCCGGTTCAATCGTTGCGGCTCGGCTCGTATTTCTCGCGGAACTCACTCCACCCCAAACTTTTTGGCAACTTCTCAGCATGGCCGTCCACGAATACGACGATCTTATTCTGCGATGGCACATCCGTTCCAGGCGGGGTGTACGCATTGAATCCCTTACCTAGAAGATTCGAATCACGGTAGTCCTGATACATCATGAACCATTTCGAAGGCTTCCTGATCCGCGCCATTCGCACCCCCATGTCCTTCGTGGTGAGACCGAAAGGATAGCCGTTCGCGTTGGACAGCCAGGCCGCCACGCCATAACTGCACTTGTAAGCGCCATCCTTCGGGACCGCCTTGTCATCGGGAGCGTGAAACATCTCAGCCAACGACTCCAGCCCAGGAGCGTTCTCGGTCGTCAGCGCATCCCGATTCTCCGGCATTTCGGTCGTATATCCGAGCGAGGGAATGATCCAACGATCCCATCTCTCCTCGTTCCGCCGATGAAAGAAACGTCCCTCATCCGACACTCTGGCGAGGACACTCATCCCGAGATTGCGCATGTTCGACATGTTGGTCGCCTCCGCCGCACTCTTCTTCATTCGGGTCGCCACCACAAAGGTCAGCGACGCAAGAACGAGGATGATGACGATAACGACTAGCAGCTCCACCAATGTGAAGCCCCTCCGCAAGGTTTGTGGGTTTTTCATGACAAGGGATTCGGATCCCCCATGGCCAGTTAGCAGGAAATCATGAAAAAAATGAAATTCTTCGAAAAAGGATGTTCCATTTCCTGGATCACAGCCGTCTGTGTCACCGACCGAATGCCCCCCGAATGCAATCAGCTGCTAAGCCCGGGCGCGCAATCCGCGATCTCCATGAGATTCCCCATCTGACGAACATGCTCCGCTCCAAAGCCATCATCCTCACCCTTCTCATTCCTGCCCTCACGGCTCTCAATGCCCTTGGAAAGGATCGGAAACCCAACATCGTCTTCATTCTTGCCGATGATCTTGGCTGGGCTGACACGACAATTTACGGTCACACAAGCTATTACGAGACTCCCCATATCGAACGCCTTGCCAAACGCGGCATGACCTTCGATCGGGCCTATGCCGCCAGCCCACTGTGTTCGCCGACCCGTGCCAGCATTTTGACCGGCCTGAGCCCGGCCCGCATCGGCCTCACCACACCGAACTGTCACCTCCCTCAGGTGATTCTGAAACCAGCGCAAGGAACCAAAGCGCCGGTCAACAAAAAGTCGATCGCACCCACCCCCGTTAGCCGTCTTGATACCCGTTATCAAACCCTGCCGGAAAGCCTCAAAGCCGCCGGATATGCCACCGGCCATTTCGGCAAGTGGCACCTTGGTTCGCAACCCTACTCGCCACTCGAACAGGGCTTCGATGTCGACATCCCCCACTGGCCCGGCCCCGGACCGGCAGGCAGCTTTGTCGCGCCATGGAAGTTCAAGGACTTCGATGCCGACCCCGACATCCCCAATGAGCATATTGAAGACCGCATGGCCAAGGAAGCTGTCGCCTTCATGAAGGCCCACAAGGACGAACCCTTTTTCCTCAACTACTGGATGTTCAGCGTCCATGCACCCTTCGACGCCAAGCAGGACCTCATCGAAAAATACCGCCGCAAGGTCGACCTTGAGAACCCACAGTGCTGCCCGACCTATGCCGCCATGATCGAAAGCATGGACGACGCCGTTGGCACGCTGTTAGACACCATCGATCAACTCGGCATCGCCGAGAACACCATCGTCATCTTCTTTTCCGACAACGGGGGGAACATGTATAACTCGGTGGAAGGCGTTGCACCTACCAGCAACGCTCCGCTGCGTGGTGGCAAAGCCACAGTATACGAGGGTGGCGTGCGCGTTCCTTGCATCGTCGACTGGCCCGGCGTTACGGAACCAGACAGTCGCAGTGAGGCGTTCATCGACAGCAGTGACTTCTATCCCACCCTTCTCGATGCTGTCGGCTTGAAGCCCGAGGAAAAGCAGGAGTTCGACGGCATCAGCTTCGTTCCCGCCCTGAAAGGAAAACCCCTCGGTCGCGATACGCTCTTCAGCTATTTCCCGCACGATCCACCGGTTCCCGACTGGCTTCCGCCATCGGTCACCGTCCGTCAAGGTGACTGGAAGCTGATTCGGATTTTCCATGGCGGCGAGAACGGTGCTCATCGGTGGAAGCTCTTCAACCTTGCCGATGACATCGGTGAAAAAAATGACCTGGCGAAGGTCCAACCGGAGCGAGTCCAATCCATGGACGCCATGATCGAGAAATTTCTTACCGATACTCAGGCGGTGCTTCCCCGCGCCAACCCAAAGTTCAAGCCGTCTGCCTACAAGGCCGAATTGGAAGGCATCGGTCGATTGAAGCCCATCAGAGCGGCTAAACCCGCAGCGAAGAAAGGGACTCACGCACCAAAATCGGGCACTCGCCAATGATTGCCCCACGATTTTTCCGCCAAGCTCTGGCATTCGTCATCGCGGTTACCGCAGCGAACGGTGAAGCTCCCATGACGGCTCCGGCGAAAGCCGAACAACTCCTTACCCTCGACAACGGCACCGCGAGAATCGGCATCGACCGAAACAAGGGAGGCTCGATCACCTGGCTATCCTTCGCGGCCTCCCCCGACGTCCCCATGGTTCGCAACCAAAGAAAAAGGAGCTGCGATTTCTCGCAGCTCCTTGATCTGAAAATGGTGGGCAGAGAAGGATTCGAACCTTCGTAGGCTCACGCCAGCAGATTTACAGTCTGCCCCATTTGACCGCTCTGGTATCTGCCCGATACCCCTCGCGAGGGGGCGGAGAAGTAGGAAGAGCGATCGGTTTTGGCAAGGGAAAAACGGTTCTTCTTTCTCCGATGGCAGAATTACTTGCCGATCTTCACCCCAGAGTGAGCCAAACGGAGCAAAAAGCCCCTTCCGCCAGGATCGCCAAGCCCTCTTCGCCTTACCCGCAACTCCCCGAGCAGGAAAGGCCGCCCCCCGGGGTAAATCGGAGGAATCATGAGGCCAGATTCGTCATTTCGACTCGATCTGGAGCGAACGGTCGCGCAGCCCCTCAGCCTTGGCTGTTAGAGTAATCGTTCCGGCCTTCCCTTTCACGCCACGCAGGATCACCTGCGCCATCCCGCTGAAGGCCCTGCGCTGATTTCCCTGGAAGGATTCGAGCGAAGCGGGATCGCCATTGTTCACCCCGGCAATCTCCGCAGGACCATCGATCTCGAAAGTCAGCTCATGGTCCGCCTTCGGGCAAAAATTTCCGTCCTTATCGAGAATCTTCACGGTGATGAAGCTCAGATCCTCCCCATCCGCTGAAATCACTGCGCGATCCGCTTCCAGCCCCGCCATCGCCGGCTCACCTGCCGTGTGATGCGCCTTCTCGGCGATGGCTTTCCCGTCAAGGTCATAGGCCACGACCTTCAACTCCCCGGCTTCAAATGGAACATCCCAGCGCAGGCGATACGGACTGGAAAAATCCCCACCTTCCCAATGGTTGAACTTCACAATGATCGGAGTCGTATCCCGACCTTTCACTTTCCGACCCAGTGATTTCCCATTAAGGAAAAGCTCCGCCTCGGCGCCGTTCGTGTAGACGTAGACCGGAATCGGCTCACCCTTCCTTTCCTCCCAATTCCAATGAGGCAGCAGGTGAACCATCGGGCTTTCCTTCACGTCCAACCACTGCGACTGATAGAGGAAATAACGATCCTTCGGGAAGCCGCACAGGTCGACCGCTCCAAAGTACGACGAGTGCACCGGCCAGTCGCCGTTCCAGTAACCGTTCGTCGAGTTATCACGTCCCCCATAGGGTGTCGGCTCGCCAAGGTAGTCGAATCCCGTCCACATGTACTCGCCCAGCACGTTCGAATTCTTCTTCAGATACTCAAACTCAATGTCCGGTGGATAGGCCCATACCGGACCGATCAAATCATAGGAGGTCACCTGGAGATCCTCGTGCTTCTCATACTTCTCGATCGGCAGGTGATAGACGCCACGCGATGAGACACAGGAGGATGTCTCCGACCCGAGAATGTGCCAGTCCGGATGCTGCCGGGTGACTTCTGCATAGGCCAGAGGCTTGTAATTGAAGCCTGGGATATCCACTTCCGCAGCGAGACCATTCATTACCGAGGCCGGATAAAAATTGAACCCAGCGGATGTGAGGCGCGTCGGATCCTCGTCCTTGCAGATCTGATGAAGGTGACGCGCCAGCTTCCAGCCGTCCTTCTCGCCCTGCTCGAGAATCTCATTTCCGATCGACCACATGATCACCGAGGGGTGATTGCGGTCACGGCGGATCATGTCGCGCAGGTCCCGCTCGTGCCAGGCATCGAAGAACTTGTTGTAGCCGTTTTCCACCTTCGGCATCCGCCAGCAGTCAAAGGCCTCGACCTGCACCAGCAGACCCATCCGGTCACAAATCTCGAGCAACTCGGGCGATGGCGGATTGTGCGAGGTGCGGATCGAGTTCACGCCCATCGATTTCATGATTTCCATCTGACGCTCCGTCGCACGGAAATTGACCGCCGCTCCCAAAGCCCCGAGATCATGGTGCATGCAGACGCCCTTGATGCGGACATGACGACCATTCAAAAACAGCCCCTCCCCTGCCTTGTATTCCACCGTCCGGATGCCGAATGAGGCTTCATGACGATCGAGTTCCTTCTCCCCATCGAGGATCCGCGTCACTGCCGTATACAATACCGGCGTCGCCATGTCCCAGCGCTGCGGCTCCGTGATGTCGAGCGATTGCGATTGAGAAATCGTCTCACCTGGATTCACCCCGAGCGTGGTGCTCGAAATGGCCACCTGTTTGCCCGCGGGATCGAGCACCTGCACTTCCGCCGTGACCAGCGCCTGCGTGCTCCCTGCGTGGCGGATCTGATTCTCCACCCGCACTTCCGCGATTTCATCGCTGACCTTGGGCGTCGTCACGAAGCTCCCCCACTGCGGCACATGGATGTCGCCACCAGTGATCAACCAGGCATTGCGGTAGATCCCCGCGCCCGGATACCAGCGTGATGAGAGATCTTCGGGCTGCAGCCTAACAGCCAACACATTGCTCCCCTCGCTCTTCAAAAAGGGCGTCAGATCAAACTCAAAGCCGATGTAGCCGAAGGGACGCGAGCCGAGGAACTGACCATTCAGCCAGACGTGCGCATCATACATCGCGCCGTCGAAAAGCAACGCCACCCTCTGTCCCTGCGCTTCAGACGGAAGCGTGAATTCCTTCCGATACCAGCCCGTGCCGTGAAAGGGCAGACCGCCGCAGCGCGCGTTGTACTTTTTGTCGAAGGGCCCCTCGATCGCCCAATCATGCGGCAACTTCAGCGCACGCCACGAAGCCGCATCGTAGCTCACCTTTTCCGCACCCTCCGCCTCACCTTTGTGAAAGCGCCAGCCTTCGTTGAAGGAAACCCGCGATCGGGCATGGGCGAGCAAGGGAACTAGCAGCAGAGCGAGGAAAGCAAGTCGTCGATTCATGGGTTGTGGGAAGGATGATGTCGCCACCCCTCCCCGATTGCAGATTTCGACCGAATAAATATCGGGAACGTAAGGATCGCACCGACCCCTCCGAATCGATGAATCGCTCGTCCCAGATGAAACCGATTGGCAAGTGAGCAGAGGCCCCTAAGTTAGCAGCCATGCCCATCAACGTCCCACTCCTCGCACGCATTTGTGAATCCCCCGGCGCCCCTGGTTTCGAAAAGCAGATCCGCCAACTCGTCATCGCCGAGCTCAAAGGCCTCGCCGATTCCATCAACATCGACAACATGGGCAACGTCATCGCCCTGAAAAAAGGCCGCTCGTCAAAAAAGAAAACCATGGCCGCCGCGCACATGGACGAGATCGGCTTCATCGTCACCCACATCGATGACAAAGGCTTCCTGCGCTTCAATCCGATCGGCGGCTTCGACCCGAAAACCCTCACCGCCCAGCGCGTCCTCGTGCATGGCAAAAAGGACATCCTCGGCGTGATGGGCTCCAAGCCCGTCCACATCATGTCCCCCGAAGAGAGAGGCAAGAACGTCGCCCTCAAAGACTACTTCGTCGACACCGGCATGAGCAAAAAGAACGTCGAGAAGCTCATCAGCGTCGGCGACTCGATCACCCGCCTCTCCGAACTCAAGGAACTCGGCGACTGCGTCAACGCCAAGTCGCTCGACAACCGCGTCTCCGTCTTCGTCCTCCTTGAAACCCTCCGCGAGCTCAAGAAGTCCAAGAAAAAGCCCGCCTACGATTTTTACGCCGCCTTCACCGTCCAGGAAGAAGTCGGCCTGCGCGGTGCCCATGTCGCCGCCCATGAAGTCGAGCCCGACTTTGCCTTCGGTCTCGACACCACCATCGCCTACGACGTCCCCGGCTCCCAGCCCCAGGAACGTTGCACCGCGCTTGGCGAAGGCGCCGCCATCAAGCTCATGGACTCCTCCGTGATCTGCGACTACCGGATGATCGCCTACATGAAAGAGGTCGCCAAACGGAACAAGATCAAGTGGCAGACCGAAATCCTCGCCGCCGGCGGCACCGACACCGCCAGCCTCCAACGCATGGTCCCCGGCGGCTCAATCTCGGGTGCCGTCTCCATCCCGACCCGCCACATCCACCAGTCGATCGAAACCTCCCACAAAGAGGACATCGCCGCCTGCATCAAGCTCCTCACCGCCTGCGTCAGCGAGCTCGATCAAGGAGACTGGGAGTTCTAAGCCCCTCGATCAGCAAAACGGCTTTTCAAGCCACTCGTTTCAAATTGGGCCCAGCCCCCTGACCAGCGGAGCGGGGGATTCCCCGCCGCCACCAAAGCCGTCAAAGCCACCCCGAACCCATCCCCCATGTTCTGACGGCGCCCCACTACCCACTACCCACTACCCACTACCCACTGCCCACCGCCCACCGCCCACCGCCCACCGCTCACTCGGCACTGCTCACTTCTCACTTCTCACTGCTCACTTCTCACTTCTCACTTCTCACTGCTCACTTCTCACTGCTCACTTCTCACTGCTCACTTCTCACTTCTCACTTCTCACTTCTCACTTCTCACTTCTCACTGGGCACTGCTCACTCGGCACTGCTCACTCGGCAC
>NZ_JBHTBS010000012.1:0-131913 GCF_042664875.1 Haloferula chungangensis
CGTCCGGCCGATACGGTCGCTTTTGATGATAGTGGAAGTAGCGGTGGTTTCAGACGTAGATGCCATAGATCTCCAGTCTATGGCACTTATGCCCCGCTTGAATAGAGGGGTTCTGTTGGGCGCTTACGTCCATGAGCATCGAAATTGATGAAAGCGACGGAAGTTACATGGTCCGTGTGCTCCCGATACTTGCGGTTTTTCAGGCCAAGGTCGCGAACTTATCAGCGATCGATCAATCGGGCAGGAACGACTTGAAGCATGTCAATTTAATGATTCTGGTAGTCCGACAATTTCTCATCGAACTCATTGAGGCGGCTGAATCAGGAATGATCGATTCGAGGGGTGCTATCATTCAGTTGGAACACGCGCGGAAGGTTGTCTTGTCGCGGGAAGCGATCCGTTGTTGTGAGGGATGTCTGATCGATTTTGATAAAGTCTGGCCTCGTCAAGTCCTGTTGGCGTCGAAGGACGAGAGGCTTAGAAATTTTGTGAAGCATCGCCTTCCTGCATAGACGTTTCTGAGAGGCGGACTCCTGCTTTGCGGCACGGGGGCCCTTGAGAACTCCTTTTTCCGACTGGAAGAAGTTGCGGAACGAGTAGGCAGCGAGACCGAGCTTCAAGCGTCCAGCGCCTTCGCGGTCGAAGGGTTGGCCAATGCCCTGTGACCAAGGCGCAAGTCCTGCGCCGAGGATCGCCGCCGTGCCTGACTGAACGAAAGAACGATGCTTCATTTATGGGGCGTCGGGTAGCCCTTTCGTTTGGCGAGTTCGGCTTCTCGGGTCTTGCGGAACTCGCGAGAGATCTCGATGGCTTTGACGCGGTCGGCTTCGTCGTAGTCCCAGAATTCCTGCACGATGGCCTCGTTCTTGGGATGGTGGGAGCCATCGTCGCCGATGTCTTTGCGGAGTTTGGCAAGGCGAGCCTTGAGATCCTTGACGGTGTTGGCGAATTCGGGGTTGTCGTACTGGTTGACGGTTTCGTTCGGGTCTTTTTCGAGGTCGTAGAGTTCCCAGCCCGGAGGGGTTTGGTAGCCACCTTCGTAGTCGGCACCGTAGTAGTAGATCAGCTTGTGGGTCTTGGTGCGGATGCCCATCTGGCCGGGGTTGTCGTGGTGGGCCATGTGCATCCAGTAGCGGTAGTAGGCTTCCTGCTTCCAGCCTTCGGGCTCCTTGCCGGTTTCGCAGATGGCTTTGAAGGACTTGCCCTGCATGGAGTCGGGCGTTTTCACGCCGGCGAAGTCGAGCATGGTCGGGGCGTAGTCGACGTTTTCGACGATCGCGTTGCTGCGTTGGCCGGGTTTGATGGTCTTCGGGTAGCGGACGAGGAAAGGCATTTTCTGGGTTTCATCGAACATCCAGCGTTTGTCCTGATAGTCGTGCTCGCCGAGCATGAAGCCCTGGTCGCCGGTGTAGATGATGACGGTGTTGTCCATCTGTTCGCTCTCTTCGAGATACTTGAAGAGCTTTGCAAGGCCGTCGTCGATGCCTTTGACGCAACGCAGGTATTTCCGGAGGTAGGCGTTGTAGGCGAAGCGTTTGTTCTGATCGTCGCTGTAGCTCGCGGGGTTGTAGTCGTCCGGGAATTCCTTCGGGAAGAGATGGGCGAGATCGATCATGTAGTTGCGGCGCGGATTGCGCGGACCTACGGAGGTGCCGATGTGGGGGATGAGTTCGTCGTCCGCACCACGGGTGGCGATGGAGCCAAAGCCATCCGGGTGGGAGCTCCAGAGCGAGTCGGGTGCAGGGATGTCGACACCGGCGAGAAAGTCTTCGTAGCGTGGTGCGTTTTCGAAGTAGTCGTGCGGCGCCTTGTAGTGGTGCATCAGGAAGAAGGGTTTGTCCTTATCCTTGCGGTCCTTGAGCCAGTCGATGCTGAGGTCGGTGATGACGTCGGTGGAGTGGCCTTTGCTGTGGCGGACGTTTTTTGGCCATGGCTTGTCGCCGCGGATGTTGAAATCGGGGTCAAAATATTTTCCCTGGCCGGGGAGCACGCAGTAGTAGTCGAAGGCGGCGGGTTCGGCCTTAAGGTGCCATTTTCCGATCATCGCGGTCTCGTAGCCGGCGCGGCCCATCTGGATGGCAAGGGTCTGGCGGGCGGGTGGGATTTCTCCATTCAGGTCGAAGACGCCATTGGTGTGGTTGTACTGGCCGGTGATGATGCAGGCGCGGGATGGCGTGCAGATCGCGTTGGTGCAGAGGGCATTTTCAAAGAGGATGCCTTCCTTAGCGAGACGGTCGATCGTCGGGGTGGGGGCGATTTCGGCGAGCCGGGAGCCGTAGGCGCTGACGGCCTGAGTGGTGTGGTCATCCGACATGATGAACAGGATGTTCGGTTTGTCGGCGGCGGACGCTGCCAGGGAAGTGGCGAAAAGCGCTGGGAGTAGGATTCGGAGATGCATGGGTGGAAGGTCTACGTGGGGCGAGCGGGTTGCCTTTCGTCTACAATCGCTGCGCGGAGGTTTTTCGCTCTGCGGATCAGGGGAAAAACCTGTCACAGTTTTCCCGGCTCGGATCAATGGAGGGTGAAGAGCCATGCAAGCAGCCACAGTCATCGAATTTCCCGTGATGGACCGAAACCGATTCACCGATCTCATCCGTGGGCATCATCGGGGGCTCGTGGCCTATGCCACAGCGCTCGTGAAGTCCGAAGCCGCCGCCCGTGATCTGGTGCAGGATTCCTGCGTCGCGGCCTGGCAGAGTTTGGGGAAATTCGATGTGAACCGTGACTTCGGCACCTGGATGCGCGGGATCGTGCGAAACAAGTGGCGCGAGCACTGCCGGAAATACAAGCGCGAGGTGGCGCTGGATGAAGAGACGCTTTCCCGGCTTGAGGAGCCTTTTGAGAGCACAGCCGACGATTCGGACCTGTTCGCGAGGCTGGCGGAGTGCCGGAGCAAGCTACCGGAGCCGATGTCGGAGGTGGTGCGGGTGATTTACGATGAGGGCCGGACTTCGGATGAGGCGGCGGAACTTTTGGAAACCAAGGCACCTGCCTTGAGGAAGCGACTGGAGCGAGCGCGGGAAGCACTGCGTCTGTGTCTGTCGCGAAACAACTAACAAGCAACTATTTAGAGAGATGAAAGCGGAAGATCTGTTGATGGATGCCTTGCTCAAGGAGCAGGCGAGGAAGCGTGAGGCGGATGAGGCTTTGCTGGCAGGCATCGATGCCGCGCTGGATGGGGAAGAAGTGAAGAAGCCTTCGAAGTGGCGGCGGGCGATGCCTTTGTCGATTGCAGCGTTGCTGGCGATCACGGCGGCGGGGGTTTTCACGCTGCCCAACATGGCCGTAAAGAAGGCGGAGATGGCAGTGAATGAGATGCCGGAAATTCAAGCCAAGCAGCTTGAGACAGTCAGGAGGTCGTCAGGGGCGTCGGTCAGTAGCGATGAAATGGCTCCGCCATCGGCGCCTGCTGAAGAGGAAGTGGCGAGGAGTTCGTTGGCTGCAATGGAAGAACTTTCTAGTGAATTGATGAACTCAGCGCTTGATGCAAAACCCGCAGCGCCCAGTGCGAGCAGTGCCCGGGTGATCGCGGCGAACGAACCAACACCAAGTGGGGTACCGGTGCCTACCGATGAGGTCCAAGCCCTTGCCGAATTCGGGTCATCTGATGATTTTGGCGAGGCATGGGCTGGCGAGAGCGGTGGAAGTGGTGGGGGAGGAAATACATTCTTCGGACGGGACGCTGCAGATAAAACGAGGTCAAACGATACGACTGACGTTCCACTCGCAAAGAAGAAGGAAGATCATTCGAATCATTTGCCTAGGATTCGCGGACGAATTGTCGTGCCTCCTCATGGCGGCGGAGGCACTGGAAACCTGTCCCGCGACCACTACGACCCGCTCGTCGATCAGCCATGGAAGTCGGCTTGGGATGAGGCGCTCTCGACCTTTTCGATCGATGTCGATACGGCGTCCTACACGAACCTGCGTCGGATGATCCGCGAAGGCCGCAGCATCCAGCCGGATGCGGTGCGGATCGAGGAAGTCATCAATTACTTCGACTACAACTACCCCGAGCCGGAAGGTGACAGCCCGTTCCGGGTGCAGTCGGTGTTGGCGACTTGTCCGTGGAAGACGGACCACCTGTTAGCCCGGGTTTCGATCAAGGGTCGTGAGGTGGCGAAGAATGCGCGTCCGGCATCGAACCTGGTGTTCCTGATCGATGTTTCAGGCTCGATGCAGAGTCCGGACAAACTGCCGATGCTCAAACGGGCGATGAAGCTTCTCATTGATGAACTCGATGAGCGTGATCGGGTCGGGATGGTGGTCTATGCCGGAACGGAAGGTGTGGTCTTGCCACCAACCCGCCTCGATCAAGAGGGCAAGTCGAAGGCGCTGGCGGCTTTGGCGAAGCTCGAAGCCGGTGGGTCGACGAATGGCGGTGCCGGGTTACAGCGTGCTTATCTGATGGCGTTTGAAAACATGCAGGCTGAAGGCGTGAACCGTGTGATTTTGGCGAGCGATGGTGACTTCAATGTTGGCATCACCGGTCAGGGTCAGCTGGTTGAAGCCGTGAAGGCGAGTGCCGCGAAGGGCGTAAGCCTGAGCGTGTTGGGTTTTGGCAGTGGAAATCTGAACGACGCGATGATGGAAGCGATTACCAACGATGGGAACGGCAACTACTTCTACGTCGATGGCGATCATGAGGCGAAGCGGGTGTTTCTCGACAAGTTGAGTGGCACGCTGGTGACGATCGCGAAGGACGTGAAGATCCAGGTCGAGTTCAATCCGGGCAAGGTGAAGGCCTATCGTCTGATCGGCTACGCCAACCGCGTGTTGCGCAATCAGGATTTCAATAACGACAAGGTCGATGCCGGGGACATCGGTGCCGGGCATACGGTGACCGCGTTTTATGAAATCGTGCCGGTCGGTGTGGCTGCGCCGGGAGTGGGAAATGTCGATGAGCTCCGTTATCAAAAACCGGAAGGTCGCAAGGAGCTGGTGGCGAGCGATGATTGGCTGACGCTGAAGCTGCGCTACAAGCACCCGGAAGGCGACAAGAGTCAGTTGATTGAATCGCCGGTGAGGGGTGAGGCGGTCGCCTGGGAAGAAGCGGGCAATGATTTCCGCATGGCTTCCGCCGCCGCGCTCTTCGGCATGAAGCTGCGGAAGATGGAGGACGTGAATGAGATCAGCTGGGATCAGGTGATCGAGATCGCCAAGCCGACCCTTGCCGAGGATCTGAAAGAACAGCGTGCGGAATTTGTGGAGCTGGTGAGGAGGCTGGACTAATAGGGTTCGTAGTCCGCCTTCAGGCGGCCTCGAGCAGGCATCGAGGTCGTCTGAGGACAGGCAATCACGACGCTTTCCGGCGATGGGGCGAAGAATGAGTCGAACGAGGGGGGCCGCCTGAAGGCGGAACTACGAGCTCTTGGGATTGAGCCGTTCGGGATTGGCCCGGCTTCTGCTTTTTGGAGTGAAAGCCCCTGATGATGAATGACGAAACGACCTGACGACCTGCCTTTCATGGCGCGGGTCGATCCCTTTATCGGCCATGCCGAAGCTGACCTGCCGGCACCGGAAGGCATCGCGGCGACCTGGTGGTGCGCGAAGCCGCCGATTGGGAACACGCATCCGGGGGCGACGCGTCCGTTTGGAATGGTGTCGGCCTGCGCGTATTCCGGAGCCTATGTGACGGGGTATGGCCGCTACGCGGTTTCGTTGAGTGGCGATTCGCCGCCGGTGCTGTTTGAGCGGCACGAGGCGGTCGGGATTGCGCACTTTCAGCAGAGCGGCACGGGGCGGATCCGGATGTATTACAATTACCTGCTGACGACGCCGCTGGGTGCGGACGGTTTGGCAGGGAGGTTGGAAAGGCAGGGCCTGGTGGAGGAGCGGGCTTGGCCGGGTTTCTATGCGGGGAAGTTCGCGGAGTCGGGGATTGGCTTCGAGGTGGTGGCGGCGGAGCGTGGTGTGAGGCATCGCTATGAATTTCCCGAGGGCTTGGCGCCGTCCGTCGCGGTGGACGTGTCCGCCGGAGGATTGCTCATCGATGAAATGGGCAACTACCCGCAGTGGTCGAAGCTTTGGATCGAGGATGATGGCTCGGTGGCGGGTGAGGTGGTGATGGAAGGCATTCCGCTGCATTTTCACTGCATCTGCGAAGGCAGCGAGGCTTGGCTTTGGGAGGACGAAGATATTCTAACAGAGCGCGCTTATGAGCTGAGCTTGGAGAAACAGAAATATCGTCCGGCATTCGGATTCGGATTTCGTGGAGGGGTTGGGAATCGGATCGAGTTGACCTTTGGATTCTCCTTGCAGGCGGGTGAGCGTGCGACTGCGGCGATTCCGGCTGGCTGGGATTCGTGTGTGGGCGACGCCGCCAAGGCCTGGGAGGAAGTGCTGGCGAAAGTGGAGGTGGAGGGCGGCACCGCGGAGCAGCACGAGGTATTCTCGACGGCGCTTTATCATGCCTGCCTCAAGCCGGCGGACTTCACGGATGAAAATCCTTTCACCGGCAAGCCGGGGCCGTTTTTCTTCGATCTTTCGACGCTGTGGGATCTCTACAAGACGCAGCTGCCGTTGATGATGAGCCTGTGGCCGGAGCGGGCAGCGGCCTTTGTCGAGTTCCTGTGTGAGGTTGCGGAGCGCGAGGGTGGATTTCCTGTGAGCTACCTGATGGACAATGTTCCGGACCGTTTCACCAAGCAGGCGACGGGGCTTTGTCATGCGATTCTCGAGGACGCACGGGTGCGCGGAATCGAGGCCGATTGGGACCGAGTGCTTTCGCTGCTCTGGAAGACGAGTCAAAGCGGCAAGGGCCGAAAGAGCCGCTTTGCCGAGTATGTGAAGAAGGGTGAAGTCGATCCGCTTTCGCATACGCTGGACATTTCCTACGCCCATTTCTGCATGGCGCGGATGGCCCGAAGTCTGGGTCATCAGTTGATCCATGACCGCGCGACTTCGATGATCGAGCACTGGCGCAATGCCTTCGATCCGAAGTCCGGCCTGCTCCGGGAAGACTCGACTTATTATGAAGGGGAAAACTGGAATTATTCGTTCCGGCTTCTTCATGACATGCAGGAGCGGATTGAGTTGGCGGGGGGAGATCGGAATTTTGTCTCACTGCTTGATAAGTTCTTCGGCTTTTCAGAGGCCGGCCATGGCGAGCGGGTTCATCGCTTTGAGGGTCTCAACAATGAACCTGATATGGAGGCGCCCTATGCCTATCTCTATGCGGGACGCCACGATCGCACTGCACGAGTGGTGCGGCGTGTGATGGATTGCCAGTTTACGACGGGTCCTGGTGGGCTTCCAGGAAATGAAGATTCTGGAGGTCTGTCATCGTGGTATGTTTGGAATGCTTGCGGGCTTTTTCCGGTTTGTGGTCAGCCGGTGATGCTGATCGGGAGCCCCTTGTTCAGAAAGGCCACTCTCCATCTTTCGGAAGGGGACTTCACGGTCATCGCCGAAGGAAATTCCCGCGAGAATGTGTTCATCCAGGAAGCTCATCTGAATGGTCGACCCATCAAACGTAGTTGGTTGAAGATGGATGAGTTCCTGAAGGGCGGGACACTGTTACTGAAGATGGGCGATGAGCCATCGGAATTTGGGACCTTGGAAAGGCCGCCGAGCTTTTCACCATGATGGCATGGGATCTGCCTATGGGATGATTCCATTCCATTCGAAAAACCATGCAATTCATCAACTCCGAAGCAGCCATCCAGAACGCCGTATTCCTTGTCCGTGCTGATCCGATCATCTGCGGGCATTCGACTGAGGCGCGCAACCTCGCAGAGGCGGCAGTGGCGCTTGGAATGGAGAATGTGCACATCGTCAGCTACCCGCTGGATACCTTGAAAGAAAGCTCACTGCCATTGAAGCCGCTCGATACGATCAGTCCGTACTCTGCGGGCATCACGATCGACCGGCCACGGCCGATGGGGGATTACAAGGTGCTCGACGGACGGCTTTCCCTCGGAATCGGCGGTCATCTCGTTGATTTGATGGCGAAGCTTCCCGGTCGCACGATGTTGATGGATCTTTATCTGGTGCCTCATGGTTTGATGGTCATGCAGGCGGTAAACAGCTTCCGGATGTCGGGCACTTCTTCATCCGTCTTCACAGTGGGTGAGGCGGTGGGTTCCGATATCACGAATGTGATCGGCAATGCCCTTGCTGAAGGGCGCATGGGCGCGGCTCAGATTCTTCTCTCAAACTATCTCGAACATGACCACCCGGTGGCGGTGAGCCGATTCACTCGGGATCTCATCGTTGATGCCGGGCGACAGGTGGACGAGCAGCTGGGAACATCGTTCACGGGGCAGCTCGAAAGTCGCGTAGGGATCAGCTACCCTGCGATCGACACGAAGTCCTATGTCGATATTGAAAAGGATGAGAAGATGGTGGACTCGATTCTCGAAGACCGCGGTCTGGTGCGGGATGGCTACGTGATGTTCCTTTCAAGAATCGCCCCGGCAAAGGGAGTCGATGATCTGATTGCCGCGTGGAAAGATTGCAAGCTACGGGGGAAGAAGAAGCTGATCATTTGTGGCAATGGTCCGGCGAAGGACAAGATCCGAAAGCTGGCCGCTGAGTTTGGCGATGTGATGGTTTTCGACAATGTGAGCGATGCCGAAAAGGGAGTGCTGATGCACGGCTGCTACGCCTGGTGTCTGCCGAGCAAGCCGAAGACCGAGTTTGTGGAGACTTTTGGCATTGCAGTGGCTGAGAAGATGCTCGCCGGTGGTCTGGGCCCGGTGATCACGACGCGAACCGGGGGCATTCCGGAGGCCAGCGGTGGCCACTGTCTGGAGCACGTGGCCGGGGATGTGGCAGGGCTCCGCCATTGCCTCGATCAGGTCGCGGAAATGAGCCGTGACGATCGCGAAAAGCTCTCAGCGGATGCACGCAACTTTGCTCTGCGTTTCGATCGCACCGAAATTCTTGGAGCGCTTCTTGAGCGGTCCGTGCACCATATCGAGGCGGCATGATTCTGCCACGGGCAGAAGGGCTCAACCGAGCGAGTACTCACCGTCCTCATCGATCCCCACCCAGCCGAGTTTGTGGAACGCGGCGAGAATCGCCTGGCTGGGATCGTTGCGCTCGTCTTCGCCGTGCTCGATGGTGGCACTGCGGGTGAGACCACGCATGGACTCGATGCTGATGACGGTCGTGCATCCTTCAAGGTGAATCCAGTCGCCCCAATTTTGTGAATCGAGACGCGCTTCGAGCTTCTGCTTCTTGAGGGCACTGACGACTTCACGAACCGTGCACGGTTCATCGGCTTCTGGGACTTGGACGACGGTCTGCATTTAAACTGGTGTGGGCGATAGAGATGACGCGGGGGAAGGTTGGCGCGAATGCCAACATCTTGTCACGGATAATGCTACGAAGATTCTGTAAGCTGGCGGCGGAGGGATCAATTTTTACGCAGGGTTTTGTGAGAGATTTTCCAGAAGCTCGATGAGCGATTTCCCGTAGGGCTGATCGGAAACGTAACCGCGGCCCGCCTTTTCGGCAGTGAGGGTCTTGATGCGCGGGTGGGCATTGGCGGGGCACATAACCTGCGGAAATGTTTCGAAAACGGCGAGGTCGTTCAGGTAATCTCCGACCGCAAGTGCTTGGTCCGGATGGATGCCGAGATGGGCGCACATTAGCTCGATGCCATCCATCTTGTGGATGCCGGGAAGGATGTCGACGAAGCGATCGGAGCAGCAGAATTCCAGGCTTTGGTAATCTGCCTCCGTGAGGCCCTCTTGCACCTTGGCTTCGATCGCGGCCAGAACCTCTTCTCCATGGCTTTCAGGCGGGAAGGCGAAGGAAAGGTTGCCGACTTTATCGAGTCGCGGCATGGGCACCTGATAGAGAGCTTCCATGGCCGGCTGACCGTGCTCGTCATACCACTTGAGCAGGGTCTTCATGGTGTCGAGCGAGGTATAGCGATGGGCCAACTCAGGCATGCCGCAGGACTTCGCCAGCTCGGCGAGATCGAGATTGGTGCCGGTGAGGCGGTCATGAATGACGCAGGCGTGCTCCATCACGAAGTAGCGGATTTTCGGGGATGAAAAGTGCCTGACGATGTTTTCGAGGATCGGCCAGAAGCGTCCGGTGTTGATCACGAAGTGCTCGATGGGGGATGCTTCCACTGCTTTGTCGATGGCGTGAAGCATGGCGATCTGAGATTCGCTGGCTTCCCATTCGGGGGTGACGCCGAAGTCTTCACCGTCGGCGGGGTTCAGGCAGCCATCGACGTCTTGAAAGATGATCCGGATTTCTGGGAAATGCATAAATTGGGAGTAGCGGGGTGGGGTGTCAGCGCATTGTTGCCTGACAAAGGCGGGCGTAAAGACCGTCCTTGGTGACAAGGTCTTCATGGCGGCCGGCTTGCACGAGGCGTCCGTCTTCCAGCACGCAAATCAAGTCGGCGGAATGGACGGTCGAAAGTCGATGGGCAATGACGAATGAAGTGCGTTCGGCGCGAAGGTGTTCGAGGGCTTCCTGAACGAGTCGCTCGGTTTCGTTGTCGAGTGCCGAGGTGGCTTCGTCAAGGAGCAGGATCGGCGGGTTCTTGAGGAGCGCGCGAGCGATCGAGAGGCGTTGTTTTTCTCCTCCGGAAAAGCGGATGCCCCGCTCGCCGGCGAGGGTGCCGAGGTCATCGGGAAGTTCGCGAATGAAATCGGCGGCGTTGGCGGATTCGAGCACGCTCCAAAGTTCGTCGTCGCTGGCATCGTGCTTCGCGAGCAGCAGGTTTTCGCGCAGCGTGGTATTGAAAAGGAAACTCTCCTGGGTGACGTAGCCGGTATGGTCGCGCAGCCATTCTTTCGAGAGGGTGTCGAGCGGCTGGCCGTCGAGCAGGATGCGGCCGGAGCTGGGTTCGTAAAAGCGGGCGAGGAGGTGAAGGAGAGTGGACTTGCCGGCCCCCGTCGGTCCGACGAGCGCGATGGTCTGGCCGGGTGCGGCATCGAAGCTGACATGCTCGATGGCGGGCGCTTCGTCGTCGTAGGCAAACGAGACATCTTCGAAGCGGATCGCGCCGCGAACGGACTCGGGACGCGCACCTTCGACGAGGTTGTGTTCCTCCGGGCGATCGAGGATTTCGAAAACCCGTTTGGCGGAGACGAGTCCGCGATTGAAGACCTGGGTGAGCGGATTGATTTTTGAAATCGGATCGAAGATGAAGCCCCAGGCGAAGAGAAAGTAGAAGAGCACGCCCGCGCTGATTTCCTCGTTGATGACCCGCCATGAACCGTAGGCGACCATCGCGATGATTCCGCATTCCGCGAGCATCGAGATCCCCGGCCAGACGATGGCCTGGCCTTTCATCACGCGCATGTAGCTGCGCCGTGAGCTGTGGCTGGCTTCTTCGAAACGGCTGAGCGCTTCGGGTTCATCGGTGTAGACCTTGATTTGACGGATGCCCGAAAGCGAATCGTGAAGCTGGGAGTGAAGCGCGGCGGAGGCTTCGCTCGATTCCCGCCAGCGCGGCTCGGAAAAGCGTGAGTAGAAGTAAGTGATCACGCCGATAATCGGCAGCGGGGCCACGGTGACGAGCGCGAGCTTCCAATCTTGCATGAACAAGGCGGCAAGGATCAGGGTGAACTGAAGGATCGCGGCGAGGGCGGTATCGAGACCCTCGACAATCACACGGTCCATGGCCGGAACGTCATCGGCGACGCGGCTCATCACTTCGCCCGAGGCATTTTTATCAAACCAGCGAACCGGCAGGCGCTGGAGTTTGTCGTAGAGCTCGACGCGCAGGTCGTGGACGAGGCGGGCTTCAAGCGACTGAGCTGCTAGAGAGCGGAGTGAGAGCAGGATCTGCCGCAGAATGATCGCGCCGAGACCGACCAGTGCGGTGGGAATGACGAGGTCCTTGCGCTTTTCCTCGATCACCACGTCGGTGAATTGTTTGGCGATGGCCGGAAGCACGAGCACCAAGGCCGTGCCGATCACCGCGAGGATGAAAACCAGGATCGCGCGGTCACGGTAGCGGGCGGTTCGTTGAAGCAGGCGAAGGAGCACGGAATCAGGATGCAGCCTGGCAATTGGAAAACCACCCCGAACTGTCTCATTGACCTCGGGCGATTCCTGCAGAGAGTCTGTGGTCCACGCCCATGGCACTCCTGATCACCTACGTCCTCGTCGCTCTCGGATTCTCTTTTTTATGCTCCCTGCTGGAAGCGACCTTGCTGACAATCACTCCGACCGGAGTGCAGACGGCCAAGCAGAACGGTGTCAAATGGGCGCTTGCCATGGAGAAGCTGAAGTCGGACATCGACCGTCCGCTTTCGGCCATTCTGACGCTTAACACAGTCGCCCACACCATGGGTGCGGCAGGTGCTGGCGCGCAGTATGCGAAGCTCTATGGAAGCGCGACTGCGGGTGCATTCGCAGGTGTGCTGACCATTGCGATCCTGATTTTCACCGAGATCATTCCGAAGACGCTGGGTGCCCGATACGCGATGTTCTTCGCGCCGGGGACCGCCTGGCTTTTGCCGAAGCTGGAAATCATCCTCTATCCCCTGGTCTGGCTTTGCAGGCAGGTCACGCGCCTGATCACCTTCGGAAAAGCCAACGAGAAGCCGATGCACCGCGAAGAGCTGCTCGCTGTCACCAGTCTGGGCGAGCAGGAAGGGGTGCTGAATACCGAGGAAGGAGCGATCGTGCGGAACATCCTTCAGCTGGGTGAAGTCCGGGTGTCCGACATCATGACGCCTCGGCCGGTGATCTTCATGCTGCCAGCTTCGATGTCGCTGCGTGATTTCGCCAATACCATCGATGGCAAGACGGTCTCCTTCTCACGGATTCCGATTTACGGCGCGAATCGAGACGAGGTTCGCGGCTTTGTGCTCAAGTCGGATGCTCTGCAAGCCTGCATCAAGGACGGTGACGCCCCTCTGGAAAGCGTTATGAGACCACTGGATGCTGTGCCCCAGCAAGTCGGTGTCGATGGTCTTTTCCGGCGCTTTCTCAGTGAAGGCGCCCATGTGCTGCTGGTCCATGATGAGTATGGTACCAACGTCGGACTGGTGACCTTGGAGGACGTCCTTGAAACGATCGTCGGAGTCGAAATCATCGATGAATACGATAAGGTGCCAGACCTCCAGGTGCTGGCCCGGAAGCTCTGGACCGAGCGAGCCACCAAAATGGGCATTCCCATCGATGGGGAAGAGGGTGGCGAAGGTCGCTGAGCTAATCGATTAGCGAGATCCTGGTGCTGAGACCGTGGGATTGGCCAGGCTCGAGGGCGATGGCGGACTCGTTGGCGATCGCAGACTCGATGCAGACGAAATCCTCGTAAGCTTCGTCGGGGAGGTCGCCGAGGGCGGCGGCTTTTTCAATCCAAGGATTCCAAATGACGGTGGAAGGACTGCCGGATTTTTCGATAAGAATAGCACGCTTCCAAGTAGGGTCGTGGAGGGTCACGGCGGATACGCTGTGGTAAATGCGGTCGACTTCTTCGGAAATGCGGACGTCGCCATTCTGGTGGCGGGGAGTGCGCTTGCCGACGGTGTCGAGGTAGTCGCTTTCCGCGAGCCCGGTGATCACGACCTCGCGGATGTTAGAGACGCTGAAGTAGCTGTGCAGGGCTCCGCTGAGCGCGATGGTTTCGGGGCCATTGTTGCGGGTGGTGAGCGTGAGATCGAGGGTCTCGCCGCATGCGATGCGGAGCTCGGCATTGAGGGCTGGCAGGTCGAGGGTGAAGACAAGTTGCACGCCGTTTTCGTCTTCGTTGGCTTCGCGCAATTCCCAAAACCGGTCGCGGGCGTAGCCGTGGGAGGGAAGCTTGGGGTCGCTGGGGTGGGCGTTGAACCATGGCCAGCAGATCGGAATGCCGCCGCGGATGGCCTTGCCTTCCCGGAGAATGGCATCGGGGCTGAGGTAGACGACTTCGTGGGTCGCTGAAGCCGGCTTCCAATTCATGACATGCGCTCCATGGGCGGCGATGCGGGCTTCGGCCTTGGCGTGCCGGATTTCGTAGACCGGGTAGTCGCGGGCCGCTTCGATGAGCGAGACGGATGGAGGAAGGGCCTTCATGAATCCGCACGAAGCATGAAGCGCGCCGATCAAGGGTGAGTTGAAATGAAAGTTGGCCTCATGGGAGGCGCTTATTTGTCCCCTCAGACGTCAATGACATTGTCATCGTCGAGAGGTTTGGAACGGCGCGGACGATTGCCTCCCGAGGGCCCGTTGGGGGTGATGATCTTGATCCGTGTTGAAAGATATTGAGTGAGGGCTTTCCGGAGTTTGCTGCGGACGGCGGGGACGAGGGCGAGAAAGCCAACGGCGTCGGTGAGGAAACCCGGTGTGAGCAGCAGGGCCCCGGCGACGAGGATGATCAGGCCTTCGACAATCGCAGCATGGGGAAGTTGGCCGGATGCTGTGCTTTTGCGGAAATCGTTGAGGACGCGCAGGCCTTGGGATTTGGTTAGAGCGGCCCCGAGGACGCCGGTGAAGAGAATGATGGCGAGGGTGTTGAGCAATCTAAGGCGTTCACCAATCCACAGAAAGATCCCGAGTTCGATGACCGGGACGAAGATGAAGAGGAGAAGGAGGCGGGAGAACATGGGAGGCAGGTTCGAACCCCATGTGCAGGGCGTCGAATGGAAATTTTTGGCGGGTGTGTAAGGGCGGTTTCGCCGAGTGCCGAGTGCCGAGTGAGCAGTGAGCAGTGAAAGGCACCGGGGCTCTGCAGCTATACGAAAAACGCGCCGACCCGGGTGGGAAGGCGCGTTTTGGTGAGTCGGTCAGGACGGGAATGTCCTTACTCCTTTAGGCTTTGGCTGCGGCGACGACGCTGGCGGCATTCATGCCGAGCTGCTCCATCACGGTGTTGCCCGGGGCACTAAGGCCGAAGCGGTCGATGCCGACGACCTTGCCTTCGGTGCCGACGTATTTCCACCAGAGTCCGGAGACACCGGCTTCGATGGCGACACGTTTGGTGCAGGCTTTCGGAAGGACGGCTTCCTGGTAGTCGGCGCCCTGGCGGTCGAAGCGCTCGAAGCAAGGAACGGAGACGACGCGGACGCCATCGCCAAGTTCTTCGGCGGCCTTGAGGGCGTGCTGCACTTCGGAGCCGGAACCCATGAGGATGTGGGTGAGTTCACCCTTCTCCTTTTTCACGATGTAAGCGCCGCGGCGGACACCTTCACGGCGCTCGCTGGAGGAAAGGTGGCTCATGGAGGGCACGCCTTGGCGGGTGAGTGCGAGGAGCGTTGGGCCGTCGGTGCGGAGCATCGAAGCGGCGAAGGCGCCGGCGGTCTCTTCGGCATCGGCAGGGCGGATGACGTCGAGGTTCGGGATCACGCGCAGACCGGAAACGGTTTCGACCGGTTGGTGGGTCGGGCCGTCTTCACCAACACCGACAGAGTCGTGAGTGAAGATGTAGGTGACGGGGAGCTTCGAGAGCGCAGCGAGACGGATCGCAGGGCGCACGTAGTCGGCAAAGACGAGGAAGGTCGCGCCGGAGGCACGGAAGATGCCGTCGTAGGCGATGCCGTTGCAGATCGCGCCCATGGCGTGCTCGCGGATGCCGAACCAGATGTTGCGGCCTGCGGGATTGTCGGGGCCGAAGTCGCCGCCGTCCTTGATGTAGTTCTTGGTCGAGCCGTAGAGGTCGGCAGAGCCGCTGATGAGTTGCGGCACTTCCTTGGCAACGGCGTTGATGCAGATGCCGCCGGCACCACGAGTGGCGTCCTTGTAGTCGTCGGCGAAGGCAGGAATGCGGTCGGCGAGGTCGCTTGGGATCTCACCGTTGACGCCGGCGCGGAGTTCGCAGGCGAGGGCTTCGTTGGCTTGAGCCCACTCTTCGTAGTTGCTCTGCCAGCTGAGGAACTCGTGCTTGGCGTTCTCGGCGACTTCCTTGAAATGCTCGCGGACTTCATCGGAGACGTGGAAGTATTCAGCGGGGAGGCCGAGGGCCTTGTGGGCTTCGTCGACGAACTTGGCGCCGCCTTCACCGTGAGCGCTGGCGGTGCCGGCGACTTCGGAGATGCCTTTGCCGATGAGGGTTTTGGCGATGATGACCTTGGGCTTGCCGTTGTCGTCGGACTTGGCCTTGGAAATGGCTTCAGAAATGGCGACGAGGTCGTGGCCGTCGATGGTCACGGCGTCCCAGCCCTGTGATTTGAAATACTGCTCGGCATCTTCGCTCTGAGTCTGATCGGCCATGGCGTCGAGGGTGACGTCATTGGAATCATAGATGAGGATCAGGTTATCGAGCTTGTTGTGGCCGGCGAAGGCGATCGCTTCCTTGGCGACACCTTCTTGAAGGCAGCCGTCGCCGTGGAGGGCGAAGACGTGGTGATCGAAAATGGTGTGGTCCTTGGTGTTGAACTTGGCGGCGGCGCGCTTGCCGGAGAGGGCAAAGCCGACGGCGTTGCCGATGCCCTGGCCGAGTGGGCCGGTGGTGGCTTCCACGCCGACCGTTTCAAAGGACTCCGGGTGGCCGGGAGTGTGCGAGCCGAGCTGGCGGAAATTCTTCAGTTCTTCGAGCGGAAGATCGTAGCCAGCGAGGTGCAGCCATGAGTAGAGGAACATCGATCCGTGACCGGCCGAGAGGATGAAGCGGTCGCGGTTGAGCCACTTGGGAGCTTCGGGATTGAAGCGCAGGCCGCCAGCTCCATAGAGGACGGCACCAATTTCGGCGCAGCCGAGTGGCAGGCCGAGGTGACCGGAGGAGCAGGCGTGGACAGCGTCCATGGCGAGACCACGGGCTTGATTGGCGGCTTGGGAGAGGATTTCGGTGTTCATAGTGTCTAAAAATCTGACGGACAGGGGGCGGAGGGTAGGAACGAAATGCCCGCTGGCAAGCCGCCTTTCACGGTGAAATCCCGGATGTCGCTCATCCGTGTCATGAATGGCGCAATTTTTCCTTACACTTTTGTCTTGCCAGTCCGCTCCTCGTGACTATTTTGCCGCCCCGTCCGGCACGCCGGACGACTTACAGCGACCCGTTCGTCTAACGGTTAGGACTCCAGATTTTCATTCTGGCAATAGGGGTTCGATTCCCCTACGGGTTGCCAAAGCTTTCTTCAAAAAAGCCCGCAGGAATGCGGGCTTTTTTGTGTCCGGGCCTTGGCCCCTGCGGGAGTCGCCCGGGAAATTTGATTGGTCAAGAATCCGGATTATTCGCGCTTGCGGAGGGTCCAGGTGAGCTCCTGATCGATGGTGTCCGCGCTCAGTCGGTATCCTTCGCCAATGAGTTGGTAGTTGATGGGCTTTCCTTCCGGATCCAGGGGGTCAAAAGGGAGCTTCTCAGTGAATTCAGGGACAAGGGCACTGAGCTTGTCGGGGTAGTGGCCATGAGCGGCTTTGTAGCCAGCCAGTTGGCAAGCGGTCTGAACGAACTGGTGCTGAGTCTCTTCTCGAATCATCGCAACGAGCATGTTGGAAAACATGGGCATGACGGCGATCGGGACGAAGTTGTGAGGCCGCGACAGGCTCCTTGCGCGTTCCCTCTTTACGAGATTTTCCAGTTCATTCGCCTTTGTGGCGATTTCTCGAGAGCTGGAATCGCGTGCTGGAAGGACCATGTAGTCGAGACTCCAGTTCAACAGATTAGCGCGATTCTGATCGATCCAGCCCGAAGGGGACATTCGAGCGAGCAGCAATCCAAGCGAGTTTAGACCGGAGTTCTTCATGTCGATGACCGTGCTTAGAAATGCCGGGTCGGTCTTTTTTTGGCGTAGCCAGTCCATGGCATCTAGCGCGCCTCTTAGCTCGCCCCGCATCGCTCTAAGAATGGTGTCGCCCTGGCGGTTCAGTACCAGCCCGCGTTCCAGCGTCTGCAATTGTTGCGTATCGAAGAGATTGCTCTGGAGGCCTTGGCGGATCGCCCGGTAGGTATGATGGTCGATCCCGAAGGACACCACGGCTCCGAGAAAGTTGGGCGTCGCGCGCATCCCTTCCGAAAGCCTCATCAGGATCTGAATGCTTTCCATGGCCCGCTTGGAGTCACCGAGTTCGGTAGCGGCGGCTGCGCGTAGTGTCATGGTTTTCGCCAGTGAAACGATGGAGCCGATGTGGTGCATTCCGACATTGAAAACCATCTTGCCTTCAGCGAGTTCGGCGAAGCTTGGAGTGACGGCTGAATAGGGTCTGCTTGCGGCTTCGCTTAGCTCTTGGAAAAGGGGACCGTGCGCCGAATCGAGGGCTTCAAGAAAGCGCTTGGCAGAGGTTTCCGGAGGGCTGTCTTCGATCGAAAGCGTTTCTGCGGCTCTTGCATAGGTGATCCATTCTACGAAATCGATTTGTCGATCTTCGTTCAGATAGGGGAGATCGGGCGGGGAAAGATCTGTGGAACTTCCAGGGTTGCCTGGATAGATATCGACCAGTCGCTTTCGTTGAATCGAATGAGGTCCTTTCTCGCGTTCGTCGTCGGTGGCGATACCGGCCAGTGAAGGGGTGCCGAAAAAGTTCTCGGATTCGGGGACGGGTTCGGGTGTGAGTTCGGCGATGGTGAAGGCTTCGTTTTCTCGTTCGAGCCGCTCGCTCGCTTGTTTCCAGGCGCGGGCACCGCGCCAATTCTCGATCTGATAACCGAGAACGATCAGGGTCAGCAGGGTGATGCTGCCCCAGAAATAGATTCTCCGTGCGCGGCGACCGGTGAGCTTTCTCAGAAGGGCTTTCATGGCTGTTCGAGATGGAATTGGGATCTTTCGACCCAGGCGATGAAGGCGCGGGTGTTCTCCTCGTTTGCGGGGATGGCGTCGCGCTTGGAATCCACGATCGTCGTGCTGCTTTCAGGCTTGGAAAGCTGGAGCGCGATGATGAGCATCCACGCGGCGGCAATACCCACAACCAGCGGCTTGGGAGAGGATTGCCAGAGTGCGCGGATGGCGAATCTCGAATGGCCCGGACAAGCATTGTTGAGGATTTCGTCGCGCAGGACGTCGGGTAACCTGGTGAGTGGGATTTCTTTCAAGCATCGCTCGAAAGCATCGGGGTCGTGGGAAGGATTCATTCGGTGATTTCTCGGTAAATGGGTTTCAGCAAAGCCCGCAGTTTTTCGATGCCGTAGCGGTATCTGCTGGCGGCGGTGGCAGGCGGGATGGAGCAAACTTCGGCGGCTTGCTCGAAGGTCATGTCTTCCCAGAGTTTGAGATGGACGATGGTGTGCTGCTCGTCGGGAAGTTGACGAAGTGCGGCGGCGACCGAATTCCGAAACGCCTGGGTATCGGGATCGGAGTCGGCGGCGAAGGCGCTGCTATGATCGGTGAGTGCGTCGTTCAGACGCGCTCTGGCACCGAGTCGGCGACTGCGGTCGATGGCGGCATTGCGCGCCATTTTGAAGAAAAATGCCTTCTCGTTGGAAGGTGTATCGAGGAAGCCGTCGTTGCGAGCCACGCGGACGAAGATGTCCTGGAGCAAATCGCGGGCGTCTTCCGGGTGGCGGACGAGTGAGAGCAGGAATCGGTAGATTCCCTCGGCATGCTCTTCGTAGAGCCTTTCAACCTGACTGCGTTTCATCCTGCGTCTGACCACCTTGTGTCAGGGGAGACGCACAACCCATCAGAAATTATCTAATTTCGAGGAAGTTGGGTAAACTTGGATCAGTGTTTTGCCTATTCTTCCGCTTCTACCCGTTTGCGGATGGTGCTGAGGATGCTGGAGTAGCCGGCTTTTCCGGTGAGGTGCGGCTGTTTGACGTTTTCTCCGTAAACGGTGCTCTCCTGGGTCATGTAGACGTTGCAGATGAGCTGGGTTTTCGGGCCGAGGGAGTTGATCTGGACTTCCGGGCGAACCATCACGGGATTGTCGTTCATGTTACTGCCCCAGGCGATCTGCGCCGAACGCGTGCCCTCCTTGACGAAGCGGATGGTGCCGTAGTCGGCCGAGCCATCGAGACGGAATCCTTTTTCGGCGAAGACGGCGACGGTAGTCTGGCGGATCAGCGCCAGGTTGCTGCTGTTGATGGTGGTTCCGGAATATTCGCCAGCTCCGGAAGGACCAAGGCCGACGGTGCTGCAGGAACTCAGCGCGGCTCCAGTCAAGATGAGCGCAGTGAGCGAGAAGAGGCGAAGGAGCGGGGATTTCATGAGCATGATGTACAAGGCTCTACACGTGGCACGAGGGATGCGTCAAGAAGCCCCGGATTTCATAAACCGTAGCGAAGCTTCCATGTGAGTCTTTACAATTTGGGCCTGTCCTGCCAGACCACTGGAAATTTAGCTGCCACGCGCGTCCGGCAGCCGGAAAACACGTCCCACCATGCCAAAAGATACCTCCATCAAGAAGATCCTCGTCATCGGCTCCGGCCCCATCGTCATCGGCCAGGGCTGTGAATTCGATTATTCCGGAGTCCAGGCCTGCAAGGCACTGAAGGAGGAGGGCTACACGGTGGTGCTGGTGAACTCGAATCCGGCGACGATCATGACCGATCCGGAATTTGCCCACCGGACCTACATCGAGCCGATCACGCCGGCGGTGGTGGAGAAGATCATCATCAAGGAAAAGCCCGATGCGCTGCTTCCGACGCTTGGCGGCCAAACCGCGCTGAATTGCTCGATGGATCTCTTCAAATCCGGCACTCTCGACAAGCACGGTGTGAAAATGATCGGGGCGAAAGCCGAGGCGATCGACAAGGGTGAGGATCGCCAGCTTTTCAAGGACGCGATGATCAAGATCGGCGTCGATTTGCCGCAGTCCGGGACCGCCCACACGATGGAAGAGGCGCGCAAGGTGGCGGCCGAGATGGCCGAGTACACGGGGAAGAATTTTCCGCTGATCATTCGCCCGGCCTTCACGCTCGGAGGTCAAGGTGGAGGGATTGCTTACAACCGTGAGGAGTTCGAAGAGATCATCACCCGTGGCTTGGATCTCTCCCCTGTTAGCGAGGTGCTGATCGAGGAAAGCCTGCTCGGCTGGAAGGAGTACGAAATGGAGGTGATGCGTGACTGCGCCGACAACTGCGTGGTCATCTGCTCGATCGAGAACATCGATCCGATGGGTGTGCACACCGGCGACTCGATCACGGTGGCTCCGGCGCAGACTTTGACCGACCGTGAGTATCAGATCATGCGCGACGCTTCGTTCGCGGTGATCCGCGAAATCGGCGTGGAAACGGGCGGCTCTAACATCCAGTTTTCCATCGATCCCGTGACCGGACGGATGATCGTCATCGAGATGAACCCGCGGGTTTCACGAAGCTCGGCGCTGGCATCGAAGGCGACGGGATTCCCGATTGCCAAAATCGCGGCGAAACTGGCTGTCGGCTACACACTCGATGAGCTTCCGAACGACATCACTCGTGAGACGCCGGCGAGCTTCGAGCCGACGATCGACTACGTGGTGACCAAATTGCCGCGCTTTACCTTTGAAAAGTTCCCGGCGGCAAATGCCGTGCTGACCACCCAGATGAAGGCGGTGGGGGAAGCGATGGCGATCGGCCGGACGTTCAAGGAATCGATGCAGAAGGCGCTGCGCTCACTAGAGACAGGTCGCTGGGGATTTGGTTTTGACTCGAAGGATCTGCATGACGTCAGCCGTGATGAAATCGAGCGCCATCTGGCTGTGCCGGGTGCCGACCGGATTTTCTGGCTGCAAACCGCCTTCACGCATGGCTGGACGATCGACGAGGTCTTCGAAGCGACGGCGATCGATCCATGGTTTTTGCATCATCTCAAGGAGATTGCCGACGAGGGCATGAACCTCGCGACACTCGATCTGAAAAATGCCAAGCGGCTGGGTTTCTCGGACCGCCAGATCGCGAAGGCGCGCGGAGTTCATGAAGATGACATCCGCAAGGAGCGCAAGGCCGAGGGCCTGATCCCCGGATATCGCCTGGTCGATACCTGTGCGGCGGAGTTCGAAGCCTACACACCCTACTTCTACTCAAGCTATGGCGATGAGAACGAAGCTCGCGAGACGGATAAAAAGAAGATCATCATTCTCGGTGGCGGCCCTAACAGAATCGGTCAGGGCATCGAGTTCGACTACTGCTGTGTGCACGCCGCCTTCGCGGTGAAGGAGCTGGGCTACGAGGCGATCATGGTGAACTCCAATCCGGAGACGGTGTCGACCGACTACGATACTTCCGACAAGTTGTTCTTTGAGCCTCTGACCTTGGAAGATGTGCTCAACATCTGCGATCAGGAGAAGCCTCACGGCGTGATCGTCCAATTCGGCGGTCAGACGCCGCTCAATCTCGCGGCCGACCTGAAGCGCCACGGCGTGCCGATCATCGGCACCTCGCCGGAAAGCATCGAGCTGGCGGAAGACCGGAAGTTCTTCTCGGCACTGCTCGATAAGCTTGGCCTCAAGCAGGCAGAAGCAGGCACGGCGGTTTCCGAAGAAGAGGCGGTGGTGATTGCAAACCGCATTGGCTATCCGGTGCTGGTGCGCCCGTCCTTCGTTCTCGGTGGTCGCGCGATGATGATCGTCTACGAAGACGCCGAGCTGCGGAAATACATGCGCGAGGCAGTGGACGTGTCGCCGGACCGCCCGGTGCTGGTCGACCGATTCCTCGATGGTGCGGTGGAAGTCGATGTGGATTGTATTTCCGACGGCACCAAGTCGGTCGTCGGTGCCATCATGCAGCACATCGAGCAGGCCGGCATTCACTCTGGCGACTCGGCTTGCTGCATCCCCTCCTACTCGCTTTCCGAAAAAATTCTCAAGGAGATCGACACCGCAGCAAAGAACCTCGCCAAGGAACTCGATGTTCGCGGTTTGATGAACATCCAGTTTGCGGTGAAGGACGAGGAACTCTACGTGATCGAAGTGAACCCGCGTGCTTCACGGACCGTGCCTTTCGTTTCGAAAGCCACCGGTGTGCCTCTGGCGAAGTATGCCGCGATGATCATGGTGGGCAAGACGCTCGATGAGCTTGGCTTCACCGAGACGGTCATTCCGAAGCATTTCTCGGTGAAGGAAGCCGTCTTCCCGTGGGCGCGCTTCCCGGGTATCGACATCGTGCTGGGTCCTGAAATGAAGTCGACGGGTGAAGTGATGGGCATCGATGCCGATTGGGGCATGGCTTACGCGAAGAGCCAGATCAGCGCCTTCAACCCGCTGCCGACCGAGGGCAATGTGTTCCTTTCCGTGGTCGATCGAGATAAGCCGAAGGCGATGGAGATCGCCAGCGATCTGGTCGGACTCGGCTTCACGATCTGGGCGACCGGCGGAACCTATCAGTGTCTGAAAGATAACAAGATTCCCTGTGAACGTTTGTTCAAGCTTCAGGAGCAGCGGCGCCCGAATGTTATCGACATGATGAAGAACGGGGAGATCGCATTCGTCATCAACACGCCGAGCGATCAGGCGGCACGTGAGGACGAGGTGAAGATCCGGTCGACGGCGATTGCCGCGAAGATTTCCCATGCCACGAATCTGGCGGCGGCGGAAGCCTGCGTGCTGGCCATCCGCTCGCTGCGCGAGAACGAGCTTACCGTGAAGGCTCTGCAGGAGTATCACTAGGAAGATCTGCGACGCCCCCGTCGCCCACCAGGAAGCGGGGCTTTGCAAGCCCCGAGGGTGGGTGTGTTGAGGTCATGTGAAATGCAATGATCCGCTTGATGACTCGGCAGGGTTTCCGCCGGGGGTTTCAAACCCCCGCACCTTGTTAGGGGCGTTTCGATTTCGGCAGGGAGGCAACGACCAATTCGTAGGAGTGGTCGATGAGCTCGCGGACCAACTCGCTTGGAATGGAATCGTCGAGCGTGACGGTGTTCCAGTGCTTCTTGTTCATGTGGTAGCCGGGAATGATGGCCTCGTATTCGGCGCGGAGCTCGACCGAGCGTTCCGGATCACATTTCAGATTCATCGTTGCGGGAAAGCTCGATGGGTCCGTGAGGGCGAACATTTTTCCGACGACCTTGTAGACCAGCACGTCGGGACCGAAGGGTGTGGTTTCTTCGACGGCGGGTTTCGCGAGGCAGTGGGCGATAGCGTCGGGGAGGTCCATGAGGGCCGGTATAGGGGAATCGGATTGCGAGCTGAAGCGAGAAAGATCTCTTGAGGATGGCCCGGCAATCTGAGAAGGGTCAAGTCATGAAGGGATGCAGTCGGCTGGTGGTCATACTCTGCTCTGTATCGCAGGTTTTCGCCGATCTTGAGGCTATCGCACATCCGGATGAGAAGTTGGATTTTTCTCGGACGGTGGTTTGGTCGCCCGCTTTTCAAGGTGCTTGGGATGAATTGAATCGTTATTTTGGGGCAGCCGAGGCCGTTGTAGAGCCGCCAAACGAGTTGATCACAAAGCTTAACTCGTTTGAGTGGAATTCGAAAACCGTGATGCCGCAGGAGGGATGGAAGACGTGGGCTGGAGAGGCGACTCAGGAGTTTCTGGACTTAGTAAATGGCGAAGCGGTGGAGATGCTGGGCGGTGGTGACGCGCCCTTCGCGACACACGCTCAGCCTTCCGGTAGCGTGGCGTTCTTGTCGCTGCTTACCCGGGATCTGACCTTCAGGAAAAAGTTCCATCGAGCCACCACCCAGGGCTTGGATTTTCAATTCGGTGAGGACTCCCGAAAGGTTGAGTTCTGGGGAATTACGGGGAGCGGGAGCGGACACTATGGATCCTTCGTTAGGGTCCTTTGGTGGGAGGCGGGGAAGCGATCGAAAGCAGTGGAGATCTTGGCAGAAGGCGACGATCGGGTAATTTTGTTCGAGCCCGCAAAAGCGATGAATTTTACGGATGCCTGCAAGCAAGTTCGTGACTTGAAGGAACGGTGGACGATGAGATCCGGCGAGTGGGGTGGGGCAAATGACAAGTCCTTGCACGCCATGGATAACCTGCGCATTCCCGCGCTCGTGCTTGAAGGGGATGCCGAATTTTCAGAAAGATTGAGCGGCGCTCTAACATTTGGTGGTCCACAGCCATTCCGTGTCGCATATGCAAAACAAAAGCACCTGCTGAAGCTGGACGAAAGAGGCGCCCAAGTGAAGGTGGTGGTCGATGCGGGACTGGAACCCTTTGGTGAGGCTCCGCCGGCGCCCCAAATGCTTTCCCGCGATCTGATCTTCGATCGACCCTTCTTCGTGTTCCTTTGGCGCGATGGCACCGATTGGCCGTATTTTTCGGCCTGGATCGGCGACTTCGCCGGGATGACGGAGTTTGCGAAATAAATCCGGGAAGGAGGCGGGATCGCCTTCCCTGCTTACTTGTCGACGAGGGCGAACTTGAGTTCGGCCTCAGAGGCGATCTCGCCATTGACGAGGCAGCGGCAGCGGGCGGTCCCGATGGCTCCCCGCGAACGCGTCATTTCCGCCTCGATATAAAGGGTGTCGCCCGGAAGAACAGGGCGACGCCACTTCACTTTGTCGGCGCTCATGAAGTAGCCGATCTTGCCGGTGTTCTCCGGTTTGCGAAGCATGACGATCGAGGAAACCTGCGCCATGGCTTCGAGCTGAAGCACGCCCGGCATGATCGGATGGTCCGGAAAGTGTCCGGGGAAGAAGGGTTCGTTGACGGTGACGTTCTTGACTCCGGTGCACTTGTTGTCGCCTTCGAAGTCGATGATGCGGTCGATCATCAGGAACGGGTAGCGATGCGGGAGGATCTTGATGATGTCGTTGATATTGAGGACGGCTTCTCCGGAGGGGATCGAGAAGGGGGCGGCAAGCGAGCGCATGCGCGAGTATTCGCGCTTGATGATGGCGGCGAGCTGGGTGTTGGGGCCGTGGCCGGGCTTGACACAGATGACGTGCCCGAGGATGCGCTTGCCGGAAAGCATCAGGTCGCCGATGAGGTCGAGCGCCTTGTGGCGGGCGAACTCGTTGTCAAAGCGAACCGCTTCCTTTGACATCACCTGATCTCCTCTAACAACAACTGCGTTTTCGAGTGAGCCTCCTTTGATGAGTCCCTTCTCTAACAGTGGTTTGACGTCTTCGTAGTAGACAAAGGTCCGGGCGGGCGCGATCTCCTTTTCGTAGATCTCCGGCGTGATCTCGGAGGAGAAATACTGGGCGAAACGGCCGTCGGGGCCAACATTGGTGACGGAGACTCGGAAGGTCTTGCTGGGGACGATGGTCAGCAGGGAGCCATCGCCGCACTCGTGGTGAATGGGCTCACGAATTTCCCAGGTTTTGCGTGAGGCGTTCTGCGCAACAATGCCGGCCTTCTTGATGAGTTCGACGAAGGGTTTGGACGAGCCATCGCCGATGGGCGGCTCGTTGGCGTCCATTTCAATGATGGCATTGTCGACGCCGAGTCCGCAGAGGGCGGAGAGGACGTGCTCAACGGTGTGGACCTTGACGGAGCCTTCGGCGAGAGTCGTGGCCCGTTCGACGGTCTGGACCTTGTCGACGTCGGCATCGATGAAAGGCTGGTCGGGAATGTCGACGCGGCGGAACTTGAAGCCGTGGTTTTCCGGTGCGGGCTTGAGGGTGATGGTGACCTTGCTTCCTGTATGGAGGGAGGTGCCTTCAAGGGTGGCGGGACCGGCTAGAGTGTGTTGCGCGTCGGCGGACATGCGGGGAAGAGACCAGATTCCAGACTCTCGAGACCAGAGAAAAGCGTGGCGAATCGCAAGGTGGAGGTCATTCTTTGTCCGTGCGCGCGTTGTGTGAGTTTCAGGTAGTCGATGAATCGGCGGACTGGATCGTGGTGGAGAAGCCGGCCCCATTGATGGTGCATCCGGCGAGTGGGCGCTTCGGTGAGCCGACCTTGCTGAGTGGTTTGCAGCAGTTGCTGGCCTACGAACTGGCAAATGGGAACGGGCTGTCGATTTTAACACGCTTGGACCGGGAGACGAGCGGCTTGGTGCTGGTGGCGAAAAACCGGGCTGCGGCCGCCTACTTTTCGCGGCTGTTTCAACGTCGTGAGGTCGAAAAGGAATATCTGGCGGTGGTGCACGGCTGGCCGATCTGGGATGAGCGACAGGAAAAGGGGGCGATTTTGAGGGCGGGGTCGGTGGGAGAGTGCGCGATCTGGCTGCGGCAGCGGGTGCATCCGTCGGGTCGCCAGTGCGCGACGCGTTTCCACGTCGAGCGACGATTCGAAAATGAGAGGGGGCGCTTTTCAGTCATGCGGTGTTTTCCCGAGACGGGGCGAATGCATCAGATTCGGGTGCATTTGGAGGAACTCGGTCACCCGCTCGTAGGGGACAAGATCTATGGGCACGACGGACGGGCGTATCTGGAGCAAGTGGAGGGATCGATTTCGGAGAGCGTCGCAAATGGCCTGATTCTCCCGAGGCATGCGCTGCATGCGACCCTGCTAGGGCTTGCTTGGAATGGGATGCGGATGGAATGGCGTTCGGGCTTGCCCAGGGATTTGGCTCGGTTTGTCGAGGCCGGATGAGTTAAACGAAGTCCATGACGACACTCGCCGAGATCGTGGCATTTTTGGATCGGGAGCTGAAAATTTCCGAAATACCCGACTATTCCGGAGCAATGAACGGGCTCCAGCTGGAGAATGGTGGGGAAGTGAGCCGAATTGTTGCGGCTGTCGATGCGTCCCTGCCCGTGGTCGAGAAGGCGATCGCGGCAAATGCCCAGCTTCTCCTGGTTCATCATGGGATGTTCTGGCAGGGCACGCAGGCAGTGACGGGTGCCTTCTATCGGAAGCTCAAGCTGGCGATGGATGCGGGTCTGGCCATTTACTCCGCGCATCTGCCATTGGATGTCCATCCGGTCTGGGGAAACAATGCGTGCCTGATCCGGGCACTTGGAATCACCGAGACAAAGCCGTTTCTGGACTGGAAAGGCCTGCCACTTGGGCTTCAGGGGAAGGTGGATCTCGCTCGTGAGGACTTGCTGAAGCTCGTGGAGCATGCTGTCGGCGCGCCCGTGCATCATTGCCCGGGAGGACCAGAAAGAGTTCGGAGCGTTGGAGTAGTGACCGGTGGTGCCGGATCCGAGGTCGCACAAGCCGCTGCGGCCGGTGTGGATACGTTCGTGACGGGTGAGGGCCCCCATTGGAGCTACCCGCTTGCGGAAGAGTTGGGGTTAAATGTGGTCTTCGGGGGGCACTACGCGACGGAAACTTTCGGGGTAAAGGCCTTGGCCGGGGCTCTTGCCGAACGATTCGGTCTGGATTGGGAGTTCGCGGACCACCCGACCGGTCTCTAACCATTGATTCGAGGCCTCCTTGCCTGCGCAGGCCTGTTTGGAAGCGGAAAACATCGAAGGTCTTCTCATCGTCCGCGCCATTCACCGCTGAAAATCAACGAGCTGAGGGGCCTGGGTGCAGTCATTCCGGAGGGCTGAAAATGGATCGCTTCGTTATTGACAATTTGGACGAGATCAGGTTCGGGGAGATATCTGTAGAATTGCGTAAACTGCGGTCGCAAAATTATCTCAAGTTTCCCGTCATTTTGTTTAAAAAAGCCTTGCCCCGCTTTGAATTTCCCTGATACTTCCGGCGCACTGAAGCGCGGGTATAGCTTAGTGGTAAAGCTCTAGCCTTCCAAGCTAGCTATGCGGGTTCGATTCCCGCTACCCGCTTTCTGTGACTGCCTAGAAACATCCCAATAACTCACAGATTTATGAAAATGACTTTCCGTTTTGCAATCGTTGCAGCCGCCTTGGGCTTGTTCACTTCCGCTGCGATGGCAGGGGTGGATTGCCTTAAATTGAGTGTTTCCGTAAAACATGCGGTCGCAGCAGCTCCTGCTGATGTTCTTCAAATTGTTGAGCGCGAAGTGGGTGCGAATTCTTCATGTGCTTGCGAGATCGTGAAGGCAGCCATTGAGGCAAGCAAAGCCGACGCTGCTCAAGTGGCTGCAATCGTTGAGGTGGCCGGCACCGTGGCGCCTGACCAGCTTCGTCTCGTCTCTCAGTGTGCCGTTGCGGTTGCTCCTGATGCGCTCGTTGAGGTGCAGTCGGTGACAGCTCGCCTGGATCCTAACAAGGGTGACACAAGCTATGAGGCCGAAAGCGCCAAGGGTTCGAAGACGCCTGTTGCTCCTGAGCCAGCTTGGAATCCACTCAACTTCCCGGGTGCAGGTCCAGTCGGTCCGAATCCTGGTGGGCCAGGTGGTTCGCCGATTCTTCCTTTCACTCCGATGCCAACTCCTACGCCAAACATTCGTCCGGTTAATCCTCCCGCTGGCACCGACACGGATCCAATGCCGATGCCTCCTATCTATTCCGGTGATACTGGTCAGTAATTCGTTGGTGTAATTTGCAGGCAAAAAACTCAACTACCTTTAATATTAGAATGAAACGCAATCTATTCGCCCTCATCGCTGCTGTAAGCGCGGCTACTTCGGCATCGTATGCTGCCGAAGGTCTCTACTACGTTGGCTCGGAAGCTCAGGAGAGCCTGCCAGTGACTTGGACCGTCGGACTTAATGCGACTTGGGATGACAACGTGACCCCGACCGCAGTGCTCATCGGCTCGGATGAAGACGCCTTCAGTCTCAATCCTTATGTTGGCGTTTCGTTCGTCAACATGACGCCGCAGTCGACACTTGATGTCTACGCCCGCTTGGGAGCGATCTACTATCTGGATCAGCCAGCTGCCCTTGGTTCCGACGACTTCTACACTCAGGCGCGAGCCGGTGTGAACTGGACCTATCGTTTCAGTGAGCGTCTTCGCTTCAGCACCCGCAACTTCATCGCTTATGAGTTGGAGCCGGACTATGCTTATGGTTTCGCGACCAACCGCCAGGTCGGTGAGTATCTCTACTACCAGACTGACAACTCCATCGGTTACCGCTGGACTGAGCGCTTTGCAACCTACACGGGCTTCTCCTTCACCGGACTCGAGTATGACAACAACGTGCCGAACCAAGATCGTCTTACCTGGTCGGTCTACAATCAGTTCCGTTATCAGCTGAGCCCACAATCGGTGCTTACCTTCGATGTTCGTTACTCCGATACACGGGCTGATGGATTCGCTGCTGACTCCGACTCGCTCTACTTCCTTGCTGGTATAGAGCACCGCTTCAGCCCCAACACGATCTTGATCGCTCGTGGTGGTGTGCAGCTCTATGAAAGAGATGCTGCTGGTGGTGCTGATGGCACGGCTCCCTACATCGAGTTGGCCTTGCGTTCCGCAGTGAACGATCAGTTCTCGATCCGCGCGTTTACTCGCTATGGTGTTGAAGTTTACGACACCACCCGGACCGTGTTCGGTGGCCTGTATGACTTCGATGAGCGCAATACGCTTCGTCTTGGTGTTACCGGTGAATACTCACTGTCGCCAATGCTGAGCCTCTTCGGTGGAGTGGACTACATCCCTGCTACCTTCGATGAAGGTCGCCTGGTTGCTGGTGCCGGCCCGGTTGCTGCAAGTGGATTCGGTGAGGACCTGTTCAATGGTTATGTGGGTCTCTCCGTGAAGTTCAACGAAACCTTCTACGGAACGGTTTCTTACAACTACACCGACAGCAGCTCGGACTTCGTTGGTTACACCTACGACAGAAACCGCATCAACGTTGGTCTCCGTGCTGAGTTCTAAGAGCGCGAAATTGAGTCAAAACCAATCGTTTCTCTAGAAATACTGATCAAAACGTTTCAACTCCCGCAATGGCCCGCCATTGCGGGAGTTTTTCGTTTGAAAAGCGAATCGTTCCAGCGGATAAATCCAACCCGTCCTAATCCATGAATTCACCCGCAAGTAACCCATCGGAAGCAGCTCTTCACGCCGTTGACTATTGGCAAGTCGTTAAGAATCGCTATGGCATCATATTGTTGACCTTCCTTCTCGTTTTCATGACGGCGCTGGTGATCACCTATGTGATGCCGAAGAAGTATGAGTCATCGACAACTCTTCAGGTCCGCCCAAGAACTCACTCGATGGAGGTGTTCCAGGGTGTTGTCGGGCGGGATGTCAGCGGAATGACTCCCACTTTCTTCCCGACAGAGTTTGAAGTGATCCGTGCTCAGAAGACTCTTGATATCGTCATCGATGATCTGGAGTTGATGAATCGCTGGGCTATGGATCGTGAGGCGGTACGCAACAAGCTCACGAGCATCATCGATGCGGAAAACATCCGGGGAACCGACCTGATTGAAATTCGAGTTCGTGCATCAAGCGCCCAGGACGCTCGCATGATCGCGGAACGTGTCTCAGAAGCCTATCGCAGCCGCCGGACCAAGCTTGAAGGTCAGCGCACCGAACAGGCATTGGCCGAATTGCGCGATGCGGTTCAGAAGCAGGAGGATTCTGTCGAGGATAAGAGAAAAACCCTCACGACGATCATTCGGAATCAGGAGCTGATCTATCGTGGCTTGAACAATCAAGGGGGGCGCGAAGGTGGACTATCCAGCGATGAAGAGGCCCGAATTGCGGCGCTTTCGTTTGCCGAGCTATCCGAGCAGAAGATCATGCTCGAAAGTCAGATTGAGACGCTCCTCAAGTATGATGGAGATCAATTGATGACCTACGCCTCGGGGCTCCAGCTTCCCGAGAACATCATTCGAGTCCTGCACCCCCAGTACTTGGAGGCGAAGCGAACACTCGACGCGCTTAAGCTTGGAGGTCTTGGTGAGCGTCACCCGAACGTCAAGCAGCAGAAGGAAATTGTGGAAGGGATGCGCCGCGACCTTGATGAAGGTGTCGTCGCCTTGCGCGAAACCCTGCGAGCACAACTTGAGTTGTCGACAGAGCAACTGGCACGCCTCAAGGAGCAGATGGAAGATAAGAAGGGTCGTGCTGTCCAGCAGGGCATTGGTCTTCACGGATTCGACGATGCGAAGGCGGAATTCGAAACATCCCAACGACTGCTTGAGCAGTTGAAGATCAAGCTGGTGGCTGAGGAAATGCAGCGCCGTATTACTGAGAATCCGATCATTATCCATGCGGAGCCCTTCGAATCGCAAACGGCTGTTAGCCCGAACATTCCCCTGAATCTCGCCTTGGGCGCGGTGGTTGGATTGATTTTCGGCGTCGGTATCGCCTTCTTCCTGGAGTATCTCGATACATCGGTGAAGACCCTCGAAGACGTCGAGCGTTACCTCCAGGTCCCTGTGCTTGCCGTGATTCCAAAGGATGTTGGCGTGCTTTACAAACAGAGTGGCATGAGCCCGGATTCGGAGGCTTATCGAATCCTGCGAACCAATATCGAGTTCAACCGGAAAAATCCCGAGGACAATGCAATCACGGTGGTTTCTGGTGGTGCCGGTGAAGGTAAGTCGACGACCCTTGTCAACCTCGCCTACATTTGTGCGCAGGGGGGATACACCACCTTGATGATTGATGCGGACCTTCGTCGTCCACGTCTCCACACATTCTTTGACATCAACAATTCCGTCGGTCTGACCAACTACCTCACGACGGAGCTGATGCTGGAAGATGTGATTCTCCAGACTCCGGTCGATAATCTCTATTTCATGCCTTCGGGAATCCTTCCGGCCGATGCCGCCGGAATTCTGAACTCACGCCGGATGTCCGAATTGATTCAGGATGTGAAGCAGCGCTTTGACCTGGTGCTGATCGACTCCCCTCCAATTCTGGGTGTCAGCGATGCTTCGGTTCTCGCGAGTGAAGTGGACCTCACGATGATCGTGGTCCAGCACCGCAAGCTCCCCCGCAACATGCTGATGAGGGTCAAGCAGGCAGTCGAGAATGTCGGTGGCCACGTTATCGGGGTGGTGCTAAACAATGTGGATGTCCGTAGTGACAGCCAGTATCAGTACTATACCAGCTACTACACCTACTACGCGCCGGCCGAGGGTCAGCCTGCAGTGCCAACGAGCAAGAAGCAGGCTGAGAAGCAGGCCTCCGCACCGGTGTCCCAACCGGGATCGGGTGACGACCTTTATTGACACCGAGCCGATATCGAGGAACTTTTAAGACCATGAAGACAATCTTTCTGATCATAGCTGCGATGGCGTCCCTGCTGTCGATTGCGAGTGCCCAAAGCACCATCAGTGCTGGGCGTGCCATCGAAATCCGTATCCTGGGCGTCCCCAATGAGGAAATGGCCCGGGTCAACAGCACCTATCCAGTTTCCGAAGGTGGTTACATTCGGATGCCTTTCATTGGGAATGTGCGGGCGGCCGGGTTGAGTCCCAACTCATTGGCTCAGAGCATCGAGGCGGCCTATAAGTCGGCTCAGATTTACACCAATCCGACGGTCCAGGTGCTTGCTTCAAGCGATGAGACCCTGACTGAGCACATCGTCACCGTCGGTGGTTATGTGCAGAGACCGGGGCCGGTGAAGTACGTCCGAGGCTTGACGCTCTATGATGCGGTCCAAGCGGGTGGAGGTGCGACGCCCTTTGGAAGCATGCATCGCGTGAGGTTGATCAGAAACGGGAAACTGCGCGAGTATGACCTGTTCAAGACCCAGTCGAAGGGTGTGCTGATCGAGCCATCGGATACGATTGAAGTGCCTCAGAAGAATATCTTCGGGCGTTGAGCCAAAGGAGGGAGTGATGCCATGCGCCCTTCCGGAAAATATTTAGGCTTTGTTCTCGGGGTGGCCACCATGGCGGTGGCCACCCTTGGCGCGTCTGGCCTGGAGCCGCCGGCTGCGCTGATCAAGAACCTGGGGGCTGACGCTTACCCCGAAAGAATGGCGGCGGAGAGAGCTCTGAGTGAATGGGCCCTGAACCGCGGTGATGAGGCGAAAACCGCTTTGCTCGAGCTTAGCAAAACCTCGGGTGATCCGGAAATTCGTCGACGTTCCTTGTCGGCACTGAAAACGGTGGTCATCAAGGAGTTGACCGATCAACGGCCCGGGTTTGTCGGGATCAGAATGGGGGTCGTCGAACTTTCGGCCGAAGCGGCTGGAGGGGGCGTAGGAGTTCAGGTCGAGGCGGTTACCCCCGGGACCCCGGCGGAGAAGGCTGGAATTCGCGTGGCCGATGTGATCCTGAAGCTCGATGGGAAAGGCTGGACCAGGCAAGAGGCCCAGCACGAATTTGCGGAGCGGATCGGCGGCAAACGAGGGGGAGACAAGGTCAAATTTGAAGTGCTGAGAGGCGAGGAAAGACTGGAGTTCGAACTCGTGCTTGCTCATCGCCCATGGTCTCTGGGCACCTATAACCAGACGCTCCAATTTCGCGGAGGCGATCCCTTCTTCATGCCAAACCAAATTCCGCCCGATGAGAAGAGCGCCGAAGAGCTGGCTTTTCAGGAATGGTTAGAGAAACAGAAGGCGATGACACCAAGGCCTCGAGACTAAAGTTTAAAAAATCGACATTCCGGGGGGCTGTGCGACGCTATTCGGGCTGTAAATCCCGTTTTCCAAGTTATCCATGAATCGACTACGTTTTCGTTCCGCCGCTTTGGCCGTGGCACTTTCCGCATGCACCTTGGCTGCTTGTGCTCAGCAGGCTGACTTCAATCAAGTAGGTCGCGAGATGGCGATCATGCTGCAGAACAGCCACTTTGATCGCTCAAGCCGCTCGTTTAAGGAGCTTGGTGACGATTTTCTTAAAACCTACCTCCGTGATCTCGACTATGGTCGGGTCTATTTTACCCAGGCGGATGTCACTCGTTTCGAGGAAACCTATGGTGACAAGCTTTCGGAGATGCTCCTCCAGCAGGACAGCATGACTGCCGCGACCGACATCTATGGAACGTTTGTCAAGCGAGTGGAGGCTCGCGTTGCGGAGGCGAAACGGATGCTCAAAGAAGACGAATTTGATTTCTCGAAGAACGATTCTGTCATGAGGAGCCGCAAAGAGGCTCCGTGGCCGAAGGATGAGGCGGAAGCAACGGAGATTTGGCGCAGACAGATCAAGGAAGCGCTGCTTTCCGAACGCTTGCGCCGGGAGATGGTGGCCAAGTTGGCCGAAGATCAGGGGAAAGAGAATCCTTTGGCCGAAGAGCGCGAGCCACGGGAACGATTGGAGCTTCGCTATGAACGGTTCCTCCATAGCGTGAAGGATGTCGATGACGACGATATCGCGGCCTATTTCCTTAGCGCCGTGGCCCAGACTTTCGATCCGCATACCGACTACATGAGCTACAAGGAAATGGAGCGCTTCAAAGATGGCATGCGCAACCAACTTGTGGGCATCGGTGCCTTGCTTCAGGCCGAAGAGGACGGAGCAACGAAGATCATGGGAATCGTGGTTGGCGGGCCCGCTGACCGTGCTGGACAGCTGAAGTTGAACGATCGCGTGGTCGGAGTGGACTCACTAAACACAGGGAATCCCGAAGACATGGTCGACATCATGTTCATGAAAATCGACAAGGTGGTCGATTTGATTCGTGGGGCGGAAGGAACCGAAGTGCGATTGAAAGTTGAACCTGCGGGAGCGCCTCCTGGAGAGACGGCATTGATCGTGATCAAGAGAGGAAAAGTGGAACTCAAGGATGCGCAGACTTCAGCTGAGGTCATCGAGTACAAAGGTTCGGATGGCGAGACTCAGAAACTCGGAGTCATTACCCTGCCGTCATTCTATGCGGACTTTGACGCCGGTGAGACCCGTTGCTCCGTGGATGTCGAGTTGATGCTGATGCGCTTGAAGGAGGAGCAGATCGATGGACTTGTCTTCGATCTTCGAAACAATGGTGGCGGCGCTCTCGAGGAAGTTCGCCGGATGACGGGTTTCTTTACTCGCCGACTTCCTGTCGTGCAGGTGAAGAACACTCTCGGTCAGATCCAGGTGAAGGAGTCGGACAATCGCCGACCGATCTATGATGGACCGCTGCTGATTTTGACGGATAAGAGCAGTGCCTCTGCGACCGAGATTCTAGCGGGAGCGCTCCAGGACGACAATCGTGCCGTCATCATCGGCGATTCCTCGACCTTTGGAAAGGGGACGGTGCAGCAGCCGATGGACATCGGTCGACAGATGCCGTTCTTCGCGGACCGCAACAAGGCCGGCACTTTGAAGGTGACCATTCAGAAGTTCTATCGTCCCTCAGGATCCTCGACTCAGAACAAGGGAGTGGTTCCCGACATCATCCTTCCGAGCCTGACCGATGCGCTGGAAGTGGGTGAAGGCTACCTTGATCACGCCCTGGATCATGACATCATTCGTCCTGCGCCAGGCTTTGAGCCCCTTTCAAAGGCCAACCTCTTCATTCCGAGGCTCAAGGAACTGAGCAACGCACGGGTGACCAAGTCGAAGGATTTCGCCTACGTGATTGAGGATGTGACCAAGGCTCGCGCTCGCCTGCGTGAGAACAAGGTGTCCTTGAACATCGAGGAGCGCCGCGAGGAGTTGGCTGAGGCGGATGCCACTCAGAACGCCCGTAATCTGGAGCGTCGCGAACGATACGCGAAAATGTCCAAGTCCGATTCCGGCAAGATGAAGTTCTTCAAGCTGACTCTGGATGATCTGGAGGAAGGAAAAGGTCTCCGTGAAGTGGATCCGACCCTCGATGCGGAAGACTACATGCGCCGCGCGGAGGACAAGACCGCCGAGCTGGATGATACGCCGGAATGGCCGAGCAAACTCGACCCAACGAAGCGCGAGGCTTTGTATGTCCTTTCCGATCTCGTCGATATCACGCGCAATGCGAAGATGGCGGGCTTGCTGAAAAAGAATGAAGGGCGCTGATGGCGGCGATTGCTGAAAGATTGAGCGACATTCGGGAACGAGTGTCGCTTGCTTGTTTGATGGTGGAAAGGAAGCCCGAGGACGTGCTTCTTCTGGCAGTTTCCAAGACCTTTCCGGCCTCCTGTGTTCAGGAGGCCTTCGAGTCGGGTCAGGTCCACTTTGGCGAGAGCAGGCAGCAGGAGGCTGCGGAGAAAGTGGCGCAGCTACCCGCTGAGATTTGCTGGCATTTCATTGGGAAGCTTCAGCGAAACAAGGTGAGAAAGGTTCTTGCCGACTTTGACTGGCTCCACAGCGTCGATTCATTGAAGTTGGCAGGCCACATTGACCGGATCGCGGGAGAGGAAGGCAAACGGCCGAAGGTCTTTCTCGAAGTAAATCTGGCAGGAGAGGAGAACAAGGGAGGATTCCAAGTGGACGAGCTTCGTCGCGAAATGGACGCGCTCGCTCAGCTTTCCAATCTTTCGCTTCAGGGCATCATGGTGATTCCGCCGGCGGTGGACGATCCCGAGATGTCACGGCCATGGTTTATCCAAGCCCGCGAGTTGCAGGCCGAGCTCCGCGAGGAATCAGGGCTCGAACTTCCCCACCTGAGCATGGGGATGAGCGGCGATTTCGAGGTGGCCATTGAAGAAGGTTCGACGATTGTCCGCGTCGGCTCGGCAATCTTCGGCGGGCGCTAGGATTTTTGACAAACTCTCAGAATAGAATGCACGAACTTATCAATGCCGCGGTGGTCGGCCAGGAGCTGGCTTTGGCCTTCGCGGACGGCGTCGAATGCTACCTGTCGCTGGAGCCGCTCAGGGCGGCCTGTCCGTGCGCGGCTTGTCAGGGTGAGCCTGATGTGACCGGCAAAGTCCTACGGCCCCAGAAGCAGATTGGAGCCCGCGGCTTTGAGCTGACAAAGATCGAGGTCGTCGGTGGGTATGCCCTCCAGCTCTACTGGGCAGACGGCCATTCGACCGGCATTTACAGCTTCGACTACCTTCGGCGACTCGCGTCGGCTCAGTTGTCGTAAGCGTCTTCTGCGCCAGCCGAGCTGCGTCCACTGGGCTCGTTGAGCTCGTCCGGGACGATTTCCTTGGCGAGCCGATCAATGCCTTCCATCGCCATCTCGCTGCGTGGGTAGATCGACCGTGCTTTGAGATACCACGAGAGCGCCGATCCGATTTGACGGTCGCGGCGTTGGTCGAAGGTTTTCGCTTTGTTGAGCGCGAGCGTAAAATCGGCGACCTGGGGGGCGAGAAGTTCAAGTTCGCGGCCAAGCTTCGGATCGTCAGGAAATTCTTCGCGGAGCAAGGCGAGTTGTTCCCAGGCAGCGTAGCTTTGTCCCATCTTGCGGAACTCGGAGGCCTTTTCGAGGGCCCCATCAATGCGGAAGATGTTGGAAATGATCTGCTTGAAGGCATCCTCCCGGCTCGGATCATCCCTGATGGCAGGTGCGAGCTCATACTGGCGCTTGAAGATCTCGCGATAGTTGTTTTCCGCGAGCAGGCGATCGAAATCATTCTTCGCGATCACCAGGCCACTTCCTTGGGAGACGAGGTGATCGAACTCGGCCAGCTTGGGATTCTGTGGCCACACTTCCATGGCTTTCTGAATCTCGGCCGCGGCCTTCTCGTTGTCGCCGCTTGCTGCGGCGAGCTTGGCGGAATCGATGTGCATGTTGCCGACCCGGGTGTAGGTCGCGATGGCGGCCTCTGCCTTGGTGGCATCGAAGTCCGAGGCAGTTTTCTTGAGGCTTTCCACCAGACCCTCGGCGGCGGTGTAGTCCTTCGAGTCGATGGCAGCGATGAGCTTGTAGGACTCTCTAACAAACTCGAGAACCCGGCGCTTTTTCTCGCGCGGCAGCGTCTGGATGGCCGGCATGAACTCGCCCACCATGTAGGACTCGCTGAGCCGCTTGGAGGCACTTTGGAGTTCGCCGCGCTCGGAGAGGAAAAGGAAGGCCTCGACACCCTTATCGACGTCGCGAATGGCTTCGTTGGCCAGGGAGTCGACGGCGGCGACGGTCGGGCTGGTGCCGAAGGTATCGCTGATCATCTTCGACACGTCGGACTTCTTGTCGATGTGGAGTCGGTTGTCGCCGTCGTTGAAGATCTGATGATAGAAGCGGGAGGCCATCAGCACGTGCTGGAAGCGGCGCTGCACGAAGAACTGGATCATCAAGGCCTGATACTGGACTTTGGCTTGGACGAGCTGAACTTCGTTCTTAACAGTGTTGGTTTTCTTGAGGGCTTCGATTTCCGCGATGCGACGAAGATGCTCCTGATAGTCGAGGGAAACCATGCCTCGGCCAGGGTTGGTGGCAGGCTGCTTCCCTTTTCCTTTGCCGTCCCCTTTGCCGGTTTGCTCGGCTTGACCAAGTGTCGGATCCGATTCGTGACGGGCCTTCCAGTCGGCATCGTCGATCAAACGCTTCTTCTCGGACTCCATGGCCTTGTTTAATGCCCGGGTGGCATTGACGTCCTTCTTGGCAAGGACGGTGGCGTAGATTGCCTGAGAAAGGGAGTCGCAGAGTCGGGCGTCGCCGGGAAAGCTGGAGGCCCGCGGGAGCAACTGCACGGCCGCCGCGAAATCGGGGCCGCCGGGGTGGTGCGGCGAAATCAGCGAGAGGATTTCGTCGATCGTCTCACGGTAAGCCGTGGCGGCTTCGGAGTTGTCTTCGGGCTCGTTGAGGTAGCGTTCGAAGCGTGCGGAAAGGAGTCGGTTGTCGGTAGCAGCCCAGCTGTGGCCATTCCACGAAATGAGTTCGCTGGAAGGATCCATGAAAGGCATTTCGTTGCCCATGACCGGCCCGTTGTTTTTCTGCTCGGGTTGGCGGTGGATGACGGTGTCTCCACCGCCGTCGTTGGCGGATGCCGGCTTGGATGGCGGGGGGGTGTAGACCTGCGCGGATGCCAAGGAAGCACTGGCGAGAAGGAGCGCGATTCGGGTGACTTTCATGGGGTTTTCAAATGTTAGGGGTCTTAGCGCCGGGTAATTTCTTCGGCGACGGCGATGCCGCCCTGGCGAAAACTCACGCGGAAGGCGTAGGTTTGTTCCCGCTCGATATTTACATTGGAAAGTCCGGGCGGGATCTCGATGCCGAGAAACTTCGCTCCGGCGGGCGAATCGACTTTCAGCGACACCACCTGCCCCTTGTCTGCGGTCCAGAGAACCTGATCGTCGATCTTGCCTTCGACGACGTATTCATTGCCGCGAAGGGAGTTGGCATTTTCTTCGACCGCTGCCATGTCGAGAACCGAGCCCGCGATCGTTTTTTCGGACTTCCCGGCAAACAACAGCTTCCCGCCGAAAAAGAGGGCGGCAATGACGACGGCGACTCCAATCAGGAGTCCCGGACTAATTCCTGAACTGGCGCGGCGTGGCATGGTAAAAAAGCGGTGTCGAGAGGGGGGATTGTCCAAATGAAACCCAGACTAGCAAGGATGCAAGCCGTGGCTGACGGGGAAGTTTCCCGAAATCAATCCCATTGATGTCGCCGCGTCCCGATCCAGGAAGCCAGTAGCCCGAGGCCAATGTGAAGACCAAGGGTGTAAAGACAGGCATTCTGGGCGGTCAGCGAAGTGTCGATCACGGATTTGACGGCGGAAAGCACCTTGTCTTCGAGCGATTCGACGCTTCCCGACCAGGCCCAATAGGCGGAAATGAAGGGGCGGGTGAATTGCTCGATGTGCTCGGGGAGCGCGAGCACCGCTCCGGAAAGCGGGAGCTGGAAGCCGACGAGGTAAATCGACAGCAGCGAGGCCTGCTCGGCGGTCCGCATCATCGCGGAAATGCCAAGGCAGATGGCGGTCATGGCCCCATTGATCAATAAGAGGAAGATCAGGTGCTGGCCGAAGTCGCCGCGGAACTGCCCGAAGAAATTTACGAAGACACCCATCCATACGGATTGGGCGAGGACGAGACAGGCGAGGAAGGCAACTTTGCTGGCGAGGTAGGCGGACGGTCGCAAGCCACCGAATTTTTCCTTCTCGAAAATCGGTCGCTCACCGGCAATTTCGCGGGCGGAGTTGTTAGATCCCATCAGCGACAGCAGGATGACCTGGAACATGATGATCCCGCTGACGGCGGAGCCGACCTTGACCTGGTCCTGTCGGACCATCTGCTGCTCTTTATATTCGTCGATGAAGTTCTCCTGCTTCGAGTCGGAGAGCGTCTTGATGTTGTCGCTTGCCTTGTCGGAGAAGAGCGTCACCAGCAGCGGAAAGCAGATCAGGATGGCGAGTTGGAGGAAGACCTGGCCTTTATCGCGGAAGAAGATCCGCCAGCGACGGGAGAGCAGGGTCGAGAGCTGGGTGAAGAAGCCGGGGGTCTTGAGCTGTTTGGAGTCCTCTTCCGATTCAGCGGCTTTCTGGGGCACATGCAGGGTGCCGGCGGCGATGGCTTTCGCGCGCCCTTTTTCGAGCTTTCCGTAGTAGGCATCGCGGTGCTTGGCCCACGAGTTGTGCCACTGCTCGCTCGATTGAGTGGCGAGCTTTGGGTAGACTTCTTCGGTGTCATGGACCGAGAAGTAGTGGTTCATCAGCTCCGGTGGCCCGTGGTAGGCCACGCGACCTTCGTGGAGCACGAGGATGGAATCGTAGAGCTCCAGGTGGGCGAGCGAGTGGGTGACGGAAAGAACGATGCGCCCTTCCCGGCGGGAAAGCTCGTGAAGCAGGCGCACGATTTCGCGCTCCGAGCGGGGGTCGAGGCCGCTGGTGACTTCGTCGCAGAGCAGCAGCTTCGGGTCGGAAACAAGCTCCATGGCCAAGCCGAGTCGCCGTTTCTGACCGCCCGAGAGCACTTTGACCTGCCGGTCCGCAAAGCCGGTCATGCCGGTTTCTTCCAAAACCCGGTCGATCCGGTGATCGAGGTCTTCGGCATTGTTCGTTTTTACCCGGAGCCGAGTGGCGGCTTCGATCGATTCGTCGACGGTTAGAGGATCGTAAGCGACGGAAAACTGGGGGACGTAGCCAATCTCGGAGGGTTCGAAATCCGCGTCCTCAGACAGGTTCCGACCTTCCCAGAACAGGGCGCCTTCGGACTCGGGGTTCAGACCTGCGATGGTCTTGAGGAGCGTGGTTTTCCCGCAACCCGATGGACCCACGATCGCCATGAAGTGGCCGCGAGGAACCTTGATGCTCGCGCGATCGACGAGGTTGACGGCCTCGCCGTCTTTCTGGATGGTGAAACAGACGTCCTGGAGTTCAAGCACAGTGATGAAGTGGGATTCAGTTGAGGAAAAGGGCAGACGGATGATTCGGCGAGAAAGAAAAGTGAAACACGGTTGAGCGCTTGCCTTTCATTTCACGGTCGAAAGGAATTCCACCAGGTCGCGAATTTCACGCGGTGGCAGAATCAGCCCCATCGGCGGCATGCTCGATGGAGTCGGGAAGCCTTCGGCAATTTTAGCCTGAGGATCGATGAGGGATTCGAGGATGTGTTCGCGCCCCATGTGACCAATCTCGGTGAGAGCGGGACCGACGTTGGATCCTTCCTCGCCGATGCGGTGACAAGCGGTGCAGTTGGCGGATAGGTTTGCTTCAAAAGTCTGACGTCCTGCCTCGGCGTCTCCACCGCTGAGCAGATGCCGGGTGCCGATGCTCGATTCTCTCGAGGCGGTGTCGAGCTTGGCGGATTTGGCTGCTTCGAGAATATCGAGCAGCAGCGCGGGCTCGGCTTTGTCATCCGCGAGGAGCCGCTTGAGGATTTCGCGTGCCTCCGGAGCATCGAGATCCGGCAGGAGGGCAACGGCGGCCTGGCGCTCAGTAAGCTCCTCCGACGGAAGTCCGATGTTCTTCACGTAGCTGACGACGGCAGCCGGCTCGTCCTTGGTGAGCTGCTTGGCGACGGCGATGCGCAAGCTGGCTTGTGCGTCGCGGATCATCTCGATGGCGGTGGCTTTCCACGTATTTTTGTCCAGCCCCTTCAAGGAAGTGAGCGCAAGGACACGCAGGGCGGGATCCAGTTTGCTGTCGCGGGCACGGGCTGCGAGCTGCTTGGCATCGAGTCGTTCGCCGACGGCATCGAGGGCTTCGCCTGCGCTCTGTTTGAGCTTGTTGTGGTTGATCGAAGCGAGGGCGACTCCGAGCGAACGACGGGTTTCTTTCTCAAGAGTCGCGGCGGGAAGGTCGCACCAGTGACCATCGACGGAGTCGAGCTGCAGTGGCTTGGCAGCACTGGCGAGGGTGTGGAGAGCATTGCGGCGTAGAATAACCGGCGAACTACTACGAGCGGCGTAGTTCGCGAGGTGGAGGAGGTCGGACGGATTGGCAAGCTGTCGGGCAGCGGAGATGGCCCGGCGGATGGCAGGCTCGGGAGCATCGGGATTTTTCTTCAGCAGGCCGGCAAGCGCTGGGAGAGCAGGAGCCGCGAGGCGTGATGAATGGATCGCGATGGCGGCTTCACTGACAATGCTTGGGTCGCTGTCGCCAAGGAAATCGGCGAGTGCCTCCGCGTAAGGTGCGGCCGCCTCCGTGGAAGGTTCGGCATCATTCGGGCGGATGCAATGGATCGCCTCAATGGCCTGGCGAGCAGCGATCACGGCAGCGCGACGGACGGCTGGCGAAGGGTTCGCTGTTAGGGCGGCGAGTTCGTCGGGCTTGGCGAGGGCGGCGAGAGCCGTGATCCCGGCGTGGCGAAGCCAGGCATCGGTGTCATTGTTTTCAGCTAGCAGCGTGATGACGGCAGGCGTCAGAACCTCGATTCGAAGCTGTGAGACGGCGAGCGCGCACAGGAAGCGGACCCGAGCTGAAGGGTCGGCGAGGAGAGGGGCGAGATCGGCGCCTTCCGCGTTGGTGTCGCCCGCCCACTTGGCGGCCTGAGCCCGGACTTCGGATTCTCTGGATTTTGAAAGAGCCGCGAAGAGTTCGGAGTCGAACTGCTGTCCTTGGGCGAGTCCCCAGAGGGCGTGGGCGATGGCGATGGGTTCGGCGGCAGGCGAGCTGGCCGCCTGCTTGAGCAGCGCCCACTCCCGGCGTTTGGCGAGTTCCCACTGGGCATCGAGGCGGACGCGCTGATCAGGATGGCCGAGGCGTGAAACGAGCGCGGAGGATTCGATTTCCCCGGGGCCTTCACGAAGGAAGCTGGCGACTTCCTGGCGGATGGGTGAGTTGGCCGATTTGGGATCATCGATTTTCCAGACGGCCCCTTTGGCATTCAGCGGGTAGCCGCCTTGCCAGTCGACCACGTAAAGCGCGCCATCCGGGCCAAAGTTTGATCCCACGAAGGCATCGCCTTCGGCTACCAGGTGTTCGTCGACCATCTTGAAGCCGGCGCCGTCCGGTTCGGTTTTGAAGGCGTTGATCTTCCCGGCCGGGAACTGGGAAAGGAAGAAGGCACCGCGGTGCCGCTCATCGAGGGCGGTGCCGGGGTCGCGGGAGAAGCCTGCCGGCCCATCGAGGTATTCGCAGATCGGGCGCAGCCAGGTGGCGGGGCGGAAGTCTCCGGAAGGGGCGGAAATGTTCTCTAACATCCACGGATTGTAGTCGCTCTTACGATACTGATAGAACACGCGCCAACCGGTATCCGATCCAGGCGCGATGAAGACGAAGCGTTCCTTTTCGCCTTTCTGGTCGGAGTCGTTGTCGACGCCGAAGACGTTGCCGAAATCGTCAAAGGCGATTTCCTGAACGTTGCGCAGACCACGGGCGTAGACCTCGAAGCCGGATCCATCCGGGTAGCAACGGAGCAGTGCGCCTTCGTCGGGGAAAAACCAGCGGGTGCCTTCTTTGGAAACCACGTTCGTGCCCTTATCGCCGATCGTCCAGTAAAGGCGGCCGTCGGGACCGAAGGTCAGGCCGTGCATGTCGTGGCCGGCGTAGTTGATGTGGAGGCCGAACCCGTGGGCGAGGGATTCCCGCTGATCGGCGACGCCGTCGCCGCTGGTGTCGCGGAGTTTCCACACATCGGGAGCGATGGTGGCGTAGACATCGCCGCGCTGCGCGAGAACTCCGGCAGCGATGCCCGTGACCTCAGTATTGAAGCCTTCGGCAAAAAGCGTGTGCGTGTCCATGACGCCATCACCGTCGCTGTCCGTAAGCCGATGGATCTTTTCCGAAGTCATGGTGAGGTCTTTCCAGTCGATCTGGCCGTCCTGGTTGAAGTCTTCGACCGAGCGATGGTCCTTGAAGCGATCGGTGGTCACTTCTTTCCGGAAAAAGGCCTGCTTTTCCTCAATAGAAGAATGCGAAAGATCGTTCGGGATCCACCAAGTGGCTTCTCGGATATCAAGGTCGCCGACTTTGCGACGTTCACTCTCGGTAACGTAGAGTGAACCATCGACATCCACGCTGAGCGCTACGGGATTCTTGAAGAAGGGGTCGCCGGCGACCTTGGTGCGAACGAGGCCGTTTTCACAGTCTTTGGTTTCCGGTGCCGCTTCAAGGCAGGGAATCAGCAGGAAGAGAATGGAGCATCCGACGAGGCGCATGGCGGGGATACGAATGCCCGAGCGGACTTATGTCAATGCGCTGGGACCTTGTGTCCTCTGAGAGTTGATCGCTTTCAGAGGGCGTCCGGGCTCCCGGCGATGCCTGGTTTTTTCACCGAGCGATAATCCGCTCCATGAGGTACGAAGGCTGCGGCGTCGCACGATCATGGACCGTCCACACCCAATCTGGCCCGTTCCGGTTGATGGTGCGTTGGGGCGCAGGTTTCGTGTCGCGAAATGTGCCGGCAACGATCGCTGAAGCAAGTCTCCCCGGGATTGCTTTCCGGAACACCGATCTTCGCCCGGCTTGCACAAAAACCGTTTGAGGTATGTGATCCGCTTCATGTCATCGCACCCCAGAGAAGTTCTGCGAGAGCAGGCGGCCCTGCTTGGACTCATTGCTTTCATCAGCATGATCTTCGCCTGGCAGGAGCTGGCAGGTGGCGAGGCGTATGATCCCTACATGGTTGTGCCTCAGGAGATCGTGAGCGCGTGGAATGAAGCTCGAAACGGTAGCATTCATTGGCGTGAGTTCCTGCCACTTTTGAGCGCCACATTTCTCCACGAAGGCATCGACCATCTGCTTTTCAACATGCTCTTCCTGTGGATGTTCGGAGCGCTTGCCGTCGAGCTGATCGGCAGCAAGTGGATGCTGATCAGCTACGTCTTCACTGCCTTGTGCGGCAGTATCCTGTATGTCGCGATGAATGCGGAAAGTCCGATCCCATCGCTAGGCGCATCAGGTGCCGTGATGGGATTCGAAGGACTCTATCTCGCCATGGCCGTGCGCTGGCAACTCCCCGATCCTCACATCTGGCCGATGGCCCGGCCGGTTCCTCCGGCACAGTTGGCCGTCCTGGGGATCATGGGTTTGGCGATGGACTACATGGGCTTCCTCGGAGGAAACATGGGCGTCGCCTACAGCGCGCACCTTGGTGGCTTCGTCGGAGGACTTGTGCTGGGTTCATTCGTGGTGCCGATGCCTCGCGTGGCTCATCGGCGGTAGCTTGCTAGAATTCCTCGTCCTCATCGGAAGCATCACTTTTGCCCTTTTGATAGATCCAGTTCACGGCGAGTCCAATGATGCCTCCAATGATGAAGAGAAGCACAACACCGCCGAAATCCAGATGGGCGGACCCTCCGAATAGTACGGCCAGTAGTGCCAAAACGATGAAAAGAGCGAAACATCCTAATCCGCCTTTGAGGAAGGAACTGCCTTTGTTTTCCATGATGAGGGTTTTGGGTTTTTAAGGCTTGGAAGATTTGACCGCATTATTCCATTCGGGCGCGTTCCTCGATTCCTTAAGGTAGCCTACCCAGCAGACCGGAGGTCAGGCAAGACTGCTGTTAGGCGTCTCGATTCGGAAAGTGCCCCCATCTGCGGCTGAATAGGGTCGCTCTGATCCGACGCTTCTCTCCGCGTCCACAGGTTTCCGCTTCATTATTCGGTCCAGTAGTTGTTCAGGGCATCCATGATGTCATCTCTGAAATAAGCGTTGTCTGGATCGGTTGATATGAAGATCAGGTAGTCACGGACAATGGTTCGCTGGACTCGATCCAGCAGTTCAAAACGCCCAAACTCTAGGGTTTCGTTGTGAATCAGGCTGAGGAAGAAGGCGAAGCCGTAGCGGCCCTCCAGTTCCGAAAGCATGAAGGCGGGAAGATGAAAACGGAATCCCTCGGCGTCCAGAAAAGATGGACTGCTGTTGCAGCGCTGGAGCGTATCGAGACGAAGCTTCGACCAGTCTTCTGTTTCGTCCCGGCGCCGGCAGGCGAGTCGAACCTCGTCGTTCTCCCGATCATCGATGGCCTGAGCCTCCCAGAGACCGATGCCCGCACCTAAAGTAACTCCTGCAAATGATTCGATGATTCTTTTGCGAAGTTGTTTGGCCTCTAAATCACGGTCGATTGGGGAGCTTGGGTATTCGTAGTCCCTATGGTGCTTCCTCGATGGCATGCTCTTTGCCATTTCACGGGTCATGCGATTCATTTTGTCGGCTAACAGGTCATGGTGTCATCGCCTCGGACCTTGAGATCCAAGGTCGCCTGACTGGAGCTTGGGGTGGCTGAGCTTCTTGTTTCAAGGAATTCTTCCACCTGCGGGTCGATGAGGTCTCGGGGAGGGAGAATGCGAATTTGGAAGATTTCTGACCCTTTTGCGGAATTCGTTCGTCTCTACTTGTGTGACACCATTGATGGATGGTGGACGCTGACCATTGCAAACGACCATGACCTTACGATCTAAGAAAACCCTCTCGTTGTTGTTCACCCTCCTGCTGGGGAGTTCGCTCGCCTCGGCCTCGGAGCAAGCCAAGATTACGGGGGAGCTGAAAAAGTGGCACAAGGTCACGCTGACCTTCACGGGGCCGGAGACATCCGAGACCGCGAATCCCAATCCTTTCCTCCACTACCGATTCAACGTGGAGTTCAAGCACGAGGCATCGGGCAAGTCCTACACGGTTCCCGGATACTTTGCAGCTGATGGAAATGCAGCTCAAACCTCGGCGACGAGCGGCGATCAGTGGCGCGTGCACTTTTCTCCGGATGAAATCGGCGAGTGGAGTTACACCGCGAGCTTCTATGAATACGACTATGTGGCGGTGAGCGAGTGGAAGAAGCCCGCCAAGCCGGCGAAGACGGGCTACATGCACGGAGAGACGGGGAAGTTCACGGTCGACAAGACGGATAAGACGGGTCGCGATTTCCGAGGAAAGGGTCGTCTTCAGGTCTCGGGGGATCGCTACCTGCGCTTCGCGGAAACGGGTGAGATCTTCTTCAAGTGTGGCCCGGATGCGCCTGAGAACCTGCTCTCCTACACCGACTTTGACGGCAGTTACCACGACGACGGTCACTACAACAAGGGGGCCTTCGCGGATCATCCGAATGAGGGGATCAAAACCTGGGAAGCCCATCTCAAGGACTGGAAGGAGGGGGACCCGACCTGGGGGGATGGCAAGGGCAAGGCGCTGATTGGCGCGCTCAACTATCTCGAGGAGAAGGGGATGAACGCTTTTTCATTTCTGACACTGACGATCGTGGGTGATGACCAGAACGTGTTCCCTTACATCGATTACGACACCTATGACCGAATGGATGTCTCGAAGCTCGATCAGTGGGAGATTCTCTTTGAGCATGCCACCGAACGGGGGCTCTTCCTTCATTTCAAAACCCAGGAAGCCGAGAATCAGGGATTGCTCGATGGGGGTGGGCTGGGGGCGCTCCGCCGACTTTACTACCGCGAACTGATCGCGCGCTTCGGTCACCATCCGGCGCTGAACTGGAACATGGGCGAGGAGATCGGCGAGTGGCAGCCGAAGCAGCGGACACCGCCGCAGTACACGCATCAGCGATTGGCGATGGCGGAGTACTTCCATGATCATGACCCCTACCATCACCATATCGTGATCCATAACGGCAATTGGTTCGATGATCTCTACGGGCCTAACAGCTACTACACGGGTGCATCCCTTCAAACCAATCAGCAGGACTTCAGCAACGTCCATGGCAGCGTCCTGCGGATCCTTGAGGATTCGAAGAAGAAGGGGAAAATCTGGGCGGTGGCGGTGGATGAACCGGGTGATGCGCAGTTCTCGCTGGCTCCTGATGAAGTCGATGCAGAGCACGACGACGCGCGAAAGAACGGCTTGTGGGGGGCTTTTCTGGCGGGAGCCTGGGGACTGGAGTGGTACTTCGGCTACAAGTATCCGCACTCGGATCTCACCTGTGAGGACTGGCGATCGCGGGACTTGTTCTGGGACCAGTGCAAGGTGGCACTCGATTTCTTCAACGAAGTCAGGCTGCCCTATGCCGAGATGGAGAGTCACGACGAGCTGATCGTCGATAACGGCCCAACCCGGAGGAGCGCGAAAGGTGACTACTGTCTTGCCAAGCCTGGTCAGGCCTATGTGGTTCTGGTCAAGAAGGGGAACGCAATTTCTCTAACACTTGAAAGCGGTGAGTATCAGCTGCAGTGGTTCAATCCTCGCGAGGGCGGCGCACTTCAGCAGGGCGAGGTGACTTCGATCAGCGCCGAGGGCAAAGGAGCGCACTCGCTCGGGATGCCACCGGAAGCTGATGGCAAGGACTGGGTGGCGCTCATCAAGAAGCGCTGACCTCGTTGGTCATTCTTGGAGAGCACGGGCCATGGCCCGGTGCATGGCGGCGCCGGTCTTCGGGCCGGCATCGTTGGCCACCGCGACGCTGCCTCTGCCGGTGTCAAGGTGGAGCGTCACGGTGGCATACCAGTAGGTATTCGAACCATCGTGTTGGAGAACCTTGCCGCCCTTTCCTGCGAGCCAACCCATGGCATAATTGTTCAGAATCGGCTGGTGCAGTTTCCGGTAGCTCTCTTTCTCAAGGAGCCTACCTTTTCCCTGATGTCCGAGCATTTGATCCTGTAGAAAGACCACCCAGTCGGCGAGTGAGAGATGCATGCCTCCAGCGGGGCCGTAGATCGCGGGGTTGTCACCGGCGTAGCCGACTTCCACCGCTTGCCTGCTCCCGTCATCCGAAAGTTGGTGGCCTCGCGGCTGTGACCCGCTCGGAGCGCCGAATCCCGCACTCTTGATTCCCAATGGTGAGAAAACCTCCTTCGCAATCGCCTTTTCCCAAGTGGTTCCGAGGAGTTCCTCGATCACTGCTCCGGCAATGATGTAACCCGTATTCGAGTAGAGGAATGTCGTGCCCGGCGTGCTCAGTGGAGCTTTTGTTAGAGCGTCCATGGCGATCTTCATGCGCTGCTTGCGGATGTTGCGATCGCCTGCCTCATGCGCTTCGTTGATCAGGTCGTCAGGGGGATTTGCAGGCAATCCCGCCGTGTGACTGAGCAACTGCTGGATGGTGATTTGCTGCGCTTGAGGATGAAGGTTCCCAACCGAATCATGGAAAATTTCCTTCAGGCTTGTGTTCCAAGTCAACTTCCCGCTCTCGACCAGCCGTGCGATCAGGGTGGCGGTGATGGCTTTGCCGTCTGAGCCGATGTGCCACAGGTCGCCCGCCTCGACATCACCCTTTTTGTCGGCCCTTCGAACGCCGAGTTGGGTTTGGGCGAGGATCGTTTTGGTATCGAAGGTGGCGGCCGCCATGCCTGGGGCGCCTGATGCCTTGTGAGCGTTTTCAAGCTCGGCCCTCAGGCGATCCGTGGGATCGGCGACGGCAAAGATCGACGAGAACAGGAAAGCCAAAAGGGGTGCCAGCAAATCAGGACATGTCCGACTCCTCATCATCGGGGTACGCATGGGTTTCGAGATGGCTCATTCTGTGAGCCGTCTTAATGAAATTGATGGGGAGGCGGAATGGGAGCGTTTGCGGCTCCGCTTCACTCAGCGGGAAGTTCCTTGATGCGAATGTTGCGGTAGAGGATTTCCGCCCATTCCGCCTGCAGGCCGAGGTGGCCTTTGTCGAGGGGCACCTTCTCACCGTCGGCGTTCTTCTGGGTGAAGTTCTCCAGCTCGAAAACGACTTCACCATTGAGGAGGTAGGTCGCTTTTTTGGCACCATCGACCCGGATTTCGATCTCGTTCCACTCGCCCTTGGGCTTTTCGACACCGAGTTTCGTTTCGCAATGTTTGCCGTTCTTCAACGGCGCGCCAGCCTCGTAGTATTTTCCATTGCGCGGGACATCAACGCGCAGGTCCTTGCCGAGAACGAACAGATCGCCGGTGTGGAAGCGGCCTTTGTTTCCTGGGCCATGAGACTTGTCGCCGGGGGATTCGCCAATCTGCATTTCCAGGGAAAGGGGCCAAACTTTGGTGAGATCGCCGTGCACATGATAGAGCAGACCGGCATCGCGATCCCAGTCGCTGCGGGGGGCATGGCGGTTTTCCAGCCACTTGTATTCGAGTTTGAGAACGTAGTGGCTGAACTGCTTGTCGCTGACGAGGCAGTCGTTGTTCTGTTTGGATCCCTGCTCTTGCCCTGCGTAGACGTGAATGGCCTTTTCATCGGAATTCACGGAAAAGGGACCGTAATCTCCCTCGCCTTTGCTTTTGGCCGACTTCCAGCCTTCAAGAGTCTTGCCGTCGAAAAGCGAGACGAAGCCTGCCTCCTCCTCAGCAGACAAAGCGGTGACAGTGAAGACAGTGAGTAGGAGGGTTTTGAGGAATGGGTGCATCGGATGGGTAATGTTGGGGAGTTGGATTAGTATGATGAGTCTGATCCCAATGGATCGTATGGGCATCCTGTGGATTCGATTGATGAACATCAATCCTTTGAAGTGCCTTTCATGCCATCCGCTATCAAGCCCGGTCGCCACGTTCGTCGTAGGGGAGCCACAGGAGACCAATGGTGTCGACTTGAACGTTGGCCCGGGTTGGTTTGAGGGTCTCGGTCTCAAGGTCGAGTGCGGTGGGAGCGAAAGCCTGATCCAGTTCGGCGATTTCGGTGGCGAGGGTGGCTTCGAGTTCGGAAATCTGATTCTGAATGCCTTCGATCTTGTCTTCAGCCATCGAGACGTCCTGTTGCTGCTTGTAGGCCTGGGTGGAACGACTGATCGCACTGCTGGAGGAACGACGGGTCTTTCGACCTAACAGACCGCCGAGCAGTCCACCGAGTACGGAAGTGGCGGCCTGCATTTTGGCGCTGCTGGCTTCGGCCTTCTCTTTGGATAGTCGCGCTTCGGCGGAACGAAGCCGATCGGCGAGGGTGCTGAGTTTTGATCGGGTCCTGTCGCGAAGCTTTTCGACGGCGGCATCGCGTGCTTCGCGGGCGGCGTGGGAAAGTCGGGTGCGAAATTCCGCTTCGGACTCGCCGATTTTTGAATACTCCTTGAGGTCCTTGCAGACGAAGATTTCAGCTCGCTCGTTGCGGTAGAGCCAGTCGGAGAAGTCTTTGTCGACCTGCCTGTAGTTGCTGGCATTCATGGCGAAGCCGGGGAGTTCGGCGAAGCCGGTGCTGTCATCAGGTTCGCTGCCAAGGTTTTCAGGATTGAGCGGGGGTGGGATCTGTTCGTCCCAGTCAATGCCATCGGCGGTGATCGGATTGACCATGCGGACCTTGCGGGTGGTTTCGATGTCGGCCTTGGCCGAAGAAAAGGTGACGGCGCCGACCCGGAGAAGGTGTGGCCTGTAGATGACACCATCGCTGGCGCCGGCGACGGGCTGGAATTTCTCGATGACGCCATTGCCCACGATCGGACGGGCGCTGGGAGGTACGGTGGATGCCGTAGGCATGGCCATGGGGTTGGAGGAATTCGCTGCACCGCTGGGAGCCAAGGCGGAGTCCTCGAAAGCCCCCCGTTTTGGATCCATCAGCCGCTTGATTTTTCCCCGGGTGAGAGGGCCTGTTAGGTAGCTCATGACCCAGCGGACATGGAAGAGGACGGGGCCGTCTTCGTGGACGTTGTTCATCAGGAAAACGCGGTTTCCGAGGCCGGAGAGGAGTTTTTCCATCGAGGCGCGGTCAAATCTGGCGTTCTGCGATCCGGCGGCACCCTCAAGACCGTCGAGCACGCGGAGCTTGTCGCGCTCGGTCTGGAGTCGGCCAAGAAACCATGTCCCGATGTTGGAAAGGGCCTTGTAGTCGAGGTCGACAGGGTTCTGGGTGGCGAGCAGGCAGCCGAGGCCGAAGGCGCGTGCCTGCTTGAGCATCGTCATCATCGGCTTCTTGCTCGGCGGATTGGCCGTCGGCGGGAGGAAGCCGTAAATTTCATCCATATAGAGCAGCGCGCGGAGTGAGGTGGTGCCCCCCTGGGCACGCATCCAGCCGAGCATCTGATTGAGCAGCAGGCTGACAAAGAACATGCGTTCGCTGTCGCTGAGGTGGGAAATCGAGAAAATCGAAATGCGTGGCTTGCCGTCGGGCGCGTGGAGCATCTTCCTGATGTCGAGCGGCGGGCCTTCCAGCCAGCTGGAGAAGCCGGGTGAAGCGAGCAGGTTGTTGAACTTGAGCGCCAGGGTTTGGCGGGTCTTTGCGTTGCAGAATGACTCGAGGTCGATGATGCCGACCTTGTCGAAAGGTGGCTTCTGAATGTGGCGGATCAGCGTTTCCAGGGAGATGTCGCGCTGGCCTCGCCATTCGCTGGCAAAGATGTTGGAGAGCAGGATGGCTTCGGGCGATTGGATCGGATCGGCATCGACACCGACAAGCGAGAGTAGCGAGGAAACGGTGGATTCGATGCGTTCACCCAACAGTTCCCCGTCATCCACAATTTCGAAGGGCGGAGCCTCGAGGGAGGAGAGGATCGAGACGGGGATGCCGGCTTTCGAGCCCGGGGTGAAGATGTTGATGTCGACCTTCTCCTTGAGAGCCGCGATACGATCAGGGCCCTGTCCCCAGTCGGCGAGACCATTCCTCCACGTTTCTGCGGTCCTGGCGGCAAATTCCTCGGGCGAGACTCCCTTCTTCGCAGCATCGTCCTCATTGATCCATGGGCGGAAGTCCTCGGCGGAGAGCTCGGGAAATTGGAGGAGCAAGTTGGAGATATCGCCCTTAGGGTCGATAACGATTGCCGGAACGTTGTCCATCGCGGCTTCCTCTAACAGGGCGATGCAGAGTCCGGTTTTTCCCGAGCCGGTCATGCCGAGAACCACGCCGTGGGTGACGAGGTCTCTGGAATCATACATCACGAGCTCCTCCCGGACCTCTTTGGTCTCAAGGTCGTAGTCCTTGCCGAGGTAGAAGGATCCGAGCTTTTCGTAATCGGGGAGCGTGGAATTCATTGGGATCTATCAGAGCCGAGATGGCGTGGGATGGAAGGGCGAAGTGGCGAGGTGAACATTCTCCGGAACGATCGGCGGTGATATGGCCGGGCACGAGTCGCCCCGTTGGCAGGCAGCCTGGCATTGCGCCGATCGCTTAGGGCCGCTTGATTGGGGTCGTGAGCAAGGCATTGATTGAAGCAGCACGGGTGCAGGCGGACCGGCTTCGGACGCTTTCGTTTTCGAAGGCGGCGTATGTTTATCTCCCGACGGATTACGCACGGATTCCCCATGAGAAGTATCTGAAGCGCTTCGGCAAAGCCCGGAAACGGGTGCTGCTGCTTGGGATGAATCCTGGGCCGTATGGGATGGCGCAGACGGGGGTGCCATTTGGGGAGATTCCCGCGGTGCGGGATTGGATGGGGATTTCCGGAAAGGTGGCGAAACCCGATCCGGAACACCCGAAAAGACCAGTCGATGGATTCGACTGCCTGCGTTCGGAGGTGAGCGGCCGGAGACTGTGGGGCTTGTTTGCTGAAAAATTTCCGCGAGCGGATGACTTCTTTGCTGAGCACTTCGTGGCCAATTACTGCCCGCTGGTTTGGATGAGCGAAACGGGTGCGAACATCACTCCAGACAAGCTTCCCAAGGGAGAAATGGCTCCAGTGGAGGCCGCCTGCGAAGAGCATCTTGATCAGGTGATTAGAACTCTGAAACCTGAATTCCTCATTGGTGTGGGGGCCTACGCGGAGCAGAAGCTTAAGGAGGCGGTCGGGCGAATCGGCTATGAGGCGAAGCTGGGGAAGATTTTGCACCCTTCACCCGCATCCCCGGCGGCAAACAGAGGATGGGCGGAGGCCGCGGAGAAACAGCTCAAGGAGATGGGCGTCTGGTGAAACCACGAAGTGACGCAGCCAACGAAACACGCCATCAATCAGGAAAAATGAAAGGAGTGTGAACAAATTTCTCAAAATAAGGCAAGGAATTCGACTTGGATCTTGAAAAATTGGGAAGGCGTCTTTCATATTTCATGAAAGATGAATGACCTTGAACGCTCGGACTTTTTACGGCTGGTGGAAGAGTCGCTGGGGGCGTTCAAGCTGACGGTGTTGTGGGGAGCCCCTCGAATGGGGAAATCGACTCTTCTTCGATTATTGGAATGGGAGGAAGAGAACTTCTTCGATTTGGAGGATCCGATGGATCAGGCAATTTTTGAGAATCCGGGAGAGGCCTTGGGAAAATTGAGAGGCTTGGTGGTGATCGATGGGCTCCATTATCAGGCAGATCTTCTGCCGCTGTTGCTCGATCGGGCGAAAAGTTGGGGTGGGCCGTCGCGATTTCTGGTGGTGGGGCGTGCGTCGCGGGAGATGCGAAAGCAGGTCGCCTCGATCACGGACCCTGCGATGAATGTGATCGAACTGGGCGGGCTGAATGTGGGGGAGGTGGGTTTCGAGAATCGCGACCGGCTGTGGTGGAGAGGTGGTATCCCGGAGTCATTCATGGCTCCCACGGATGGGGAGAGCGCGCGATTTCGGGAGGCGTTCATCCAGACTTTCCTTAGGCGAGATCTACCGGGGCAGGGCATTGATCTTCCGGCAGAGCGTTTGCGCCGCTTCTTGGTCCTGACGGCGCGCCATCAGGGTCAGCCATGGAACAGCTCGGCAATCGCGAAGGAGTTGGGTGTTTCGCACCCGACCGCGCGTGCCTATCTGGAGCTACTGACAGACTGCGGAATTTTGCGACAGTTGTCGCCGCTGATCCCTCCGGGAAGCAAGCGGATGGTCAAGGCTCCGAAGGTTTACGTGAGAGACTCCGGGCTCGTGCACGAGTTGTTAGGGGTGACGGGTATGGAAGGGCTGAAGTCGAATCCCCTGCTGGGACTCTCGTGGGAGAGCTTTGCGATGGAACAACTGGTATCCGTGCTGAGGCTGAGGGCGGACGAGATGTTTTTCTGGAGAACCCACGGAGGTGCCGAGATGGATGTCGTTATTGAGCGCGATGGGCGGCGGTATGGATTCGACTTCCAAACAACGGATGAGCCGCGGGTGACCCACTCGATGACCATCGCGAAAGCTGATCTTGGGCTGGACTCGGTATTCCTCGTTCATCCGGGGGAGCGCTCCTTTTCCCTCAGGGAGGGCATGGCGGTGCTGGGCTACCCGGCTCTGGCTGCGTTCGTTTTGTCCTGATGGCATCCACTTCCCGCTGAGCTGCTTGAGCGTTCCTTCCAGGCTGGGAACGGGCAAATGCCGGCATCTCATATGAAATAGGGATACTCCAGAATCTCCGGACATGTGATGCTGCATCATCTGACATTTATTTGATGAGCTCGACTCCTGGAGCTCGTGTTCAGGCAACCCAAAAAACAATGAAGCTACCTAAACCCAAACCCTCGAATTTATCATTTGCGAGGGTCTCTGTGACGATTCTCATGACGGGTATTCTACCCGTGACCGTGCAAGGCGCGACCTATCTTCGGACGGCTTCTGGAGACTGGTCCACGCTGTCCGAATGGAACGACGATGGCGTTGCTCCACCGGACTATGCGGCGTCGACCGTGTTACCCGGAATTGGCGACACTGTTATACTCAATCAGGACAGGGTTATTGACGTGACGACCGCGCTTGGAGCGGTTGGTGACGTTATTGTTAGCAATACGGTGGATGGAACATTCCTTTCGACGACACTGAATATTGAGTCAGGGGGGAGCCTGGAAACGACCGGGCTATTAACGGTAGGAGCCGGGAGCGACACGGGAACCCTCAATGTGAAAGCGGGAGGAACTCTCACCGCAACGGGTGGGATATCCGTGGGTGCGGACCCGAGTCATAGCTTCAATGTGATGGGTGGAACGGTCACTTCTCCGACAGGTCTAAGCCTTGCGGGAGGGCAATTCAATGTTTCGTCCGGAACGGTCACCCTCACGGATCCCATACCGGGCGGCACCACCTTCAACGTGATGAATCCGGGAAGCACCGGCATCCTCAACCTCACCGGCGGCAGCTTCATCGTGGACGGGGCCATCGGCGGCATCGATACCATCGCTTTCCGCGGAGTCATTAATATCAGCGGTGGGCTCTTTAGTGCCGTTGGTGGCCAGACCTTCGGAAACGGCGGACTGGTTTTCAATATTACCGGAGATGACGCCACCATCAACCTCGACAATTTCAACATCGCCAACGACGGGCGTCGAGTGGAGATCAATTACGAGTTTGATTCGACTGGAGTGAGCCCGATCACCATCGGAGGGTATATGCGCTTGAATAATGTGACGGTGAACGTCGACGGCTCCAACTATGAAGGTGGCCCCGGCGTGATCAATCTCATCACCTCGCCTGGAGCCAATAATATTGCACCTTTGGCAGCAACGGTCACCGCACCATTTCCTGGCCTGGACTCTGAGATCTCTCTGGAAGGGAATAATGTGGTGGTGACTCTCACGGTGCCGGGGACGACTTGGGACGGAAGCGACGACCTGACATGGACGAACCCGGACTCGACCAGCTGGTCCGGTGAAACCTTCACCAATGGTGACAGTGCAACCTTTGGCGATACGGGCTTTGGAACCGTGACGATCCTGGGCGCCATCGAGCCCTCAGGCGTTCTGGTAAACAATACCCTTGGCAAGGACTACGTCTTCACGGGCGACCCGATTGGCGGGACCTTCGGCCTGACCAAGTCTGGCGAGGGAAGTCTCACTCTCGCCACTCCCAATACTTACACCGGTGTGACGACGGTCTCCAACGGAACACTGTTCGTCGAGGATGCTGCGGGCCTGGGATCAACGGATGGCCAGACGGTCGTGACTTCAACTGGCAAACTTCACCTCATGGGCGGCATCATCGCCGACGACATTGATGTGGTCGCCAAGAGCGGTAGTGGCAACATCAACCTCCTGGCTGCAACTACCACGCAGGTGACAGGTCTTCTCTCGGTTGATGCGGCGGATCTTGATACCCGTGGCGGAGGAACCCTGCAATTGTCGGGTGGTCTGGAGATCACTGACGTGGCTTCCTTCAACCAGGCGCTCATCATCGATACCGTGCCCATCAATTCCCCGGATGGTACGCTGGCGCTAACGTCGAACTCCGGCCATGAGATCAACGTGGCTGGCAACCAGTTGACTCGCTTGAGAATGGCCTTTGGCTCCGTGGGTTTGAAGGTCGGTTCCGGCATCGACCATGCCTGGAACAGTGATCTCGTTTTCGGTGCCGGGTTTACCGATGCCACGAATTCCGGGTTCAAGCTTGATTTGAACGGAACGAGCCAGACATTCGGACAAATTGTTCGTCAGTCGGATACCGCGACGGATGAAGCACTGGCCGAAGTGAACCAGGAGATCACCGGCGGCGGCACTCTGACGATTGGTGGCGACCTCGATAGCCTATACAACGGCCGCTTCACCGATGGTGCGACGCCGACGAATGTGGTCAAGGATGGAGCGGGCACTTTGGTATTGAACAATCTGAATACCACTTATTCGTCCACCACGACCGGGACCTTCGAAATTTTGGACGGCGTTGTGGAATCCCAATCCGGCTCTGATTTTTCCGACTTCGGCACCGTCAAGGTGAGCTCCACCAATGCTGGTTCACTGAACCTGAACTACGTCGGGACTGACACGGTGTTCGCCCTCGACCTGGGTTCGGGACCGTTGCCGCCTGGTGAGTATGGTGCGCCCGGATCTGCCGCGCCTATTGTCGGGAATGCCCTGATTTCGGGCACTGGTACTCTGACGGTGGCGGCACCGCCGGGGCCTCCACTTGCATGGGACGGAAGCTCCAACAACGATTGGACGAATCCTGACTCCGATAGTTGGTCGGGTGAAACCTACCAGGATGGTGATGGTGTTTCGTTTCTCACGGCAAATGCAAGTTCGGTGGTGATCTCAGGAGGCGTTGCTCCCAGAAGCATTGAGGTGGAATCCTCGGCGGATTATCATTTTTCAGGCGACTCAATCGGCGGCACGACCGGGATCAGCAAGTCAGACACGGGGGTGCTCACGCTTGCCAGTGCGAACACTTATACGGGTGTGACGACGGTTGTCGGTGGGGTCCTGAAGGTCACTCATGCCTCCTCCCTCGGAGCCATAACGGGCAATACAAAGATCCTCAACGGTGGCGCATTGAGCATCGAGGGCGGGATCACGCTTGCTGAGCCGATTGCCATCACCGGCAGCGGCGGTGGACGTGGTTCACTACGGAGCAATGGAGAGAACACGGTCACGGGTGCCATCACCATGACGAGTGGTCGCATCGAGACGGTGGATGGCACCGGCTTGCTCGTCTTGTCTGGCGAGATCAGTGGTACCGGAAGCAATATTCTGGTGGGGGATATCCAGGTGGATTCCCTGATCGATATTGGTACGGGCAGCATGACTTTCGCAGGCTCTGGAACCAACTTCGCCGGCTCCGGATTTGATCAGGGAAATGTCATCAGTTTGAACGCTTCGGATAACTACTGGGGTGCCACTCAGCTATACTTCGATGCGAGCGTGAAGCTGGGTGCTGACGACGCTCTGCCGCATGAATCCGCCGTGACGTTTGGCTATGTCGATGTCAGTAACTCCACGGCTCAGCTCGACCTCAACGGTTATGATCAAAGGGTGGCTTCGATCGCCACTCATACTTTGGGCGTCGGTGGTGATGTTAATATTACCGGGGGTGGCACGCTCACGGTTTATCAAAATATCGACACCGAGTATCAGGGCCGAATCACTGATGGTGAAACCCCGACCACTTTGGAGAAGGATGGCACTGGGATTCTCACGCTCAACAACCTGAGTGGCACTCCGACCAGTTACACCGGCGATACCTATATTTTCGCAGGGACACTCGCCATGAATTCCCCGGATTTGGCGGACGAATCCGTCGTTGAGATTTTCTCGGAGGGCAAGCTTCAGCTCAATCACGGGAGTGTTGATGTCGTCAGCATCCTTATCATGGATGGTGAGGAAATGCCGGCCGGAACCTACACCCAGGGCAATTCGAATGGCTTCATCACCGGAAGCGGTGCGATTCAGGTGGGCGGGGGAAGCCTCTTCGACGCGTGGCTGGCGAGCTTTCCCGGTCTGAGTGATCCGGATCCATCGCTTGACTTTGACGAAGGAGGTCTGGCGACTGGGATCGAGTACGTTGTGGGTGGAGATCCGACCGATGGTTCCGACGATGCAGGCATGGCGCCAATCGTGAGTTCTACCGGTGCGGAATTGATATTTGAATTCCGACGCTCCGATATGGCTCACATTGATCCCAATACTTCCATCATAGTTGAATATGGTAATGACCTCATCGGATGGAAAACGGCCGTGAGTGGTGTCGACGGGATCACAACGACGGAGAGTGACGACTTTTTCGGAGTGGGTATCGATAAAGTCGGTGTAAGTCTCCCTGTGGACCTTGCAATGGATGGGAAACTTTTCGCCCGTCTGAATGTCGTCGTGGCAAATGCGACTCAACCGTAGGGGATTACTCTGATCCGGATGTGGGTCGAACTCGTGGGAAGCGGCTCCGCCTTGGCGGAGCCGTTTTCTTGTACCTAAAGGCTGTGTCGCTGGTTGGATCGCCCCATGACAAGTGGGGCAAGGAATGCCCCCTAATTTCCTCGACTGGAACGACGTCCCCCGTCTCCTCCGCCACCTCTTCCGCCCCGCCTGCCATCGGCAGATCCTGCTTCAAATCCTCTTCCTCCCCTGCCGCGGTTGGACTCGCTCATTCGTTTGGAGAATTCCTGGACAACCGCATCTTGTTCCGAGGCATCGAGGTAGCCATCCCCATTGGCGTCGGCATCACCGAATCGGGACTTCATTCGATCGGAGACCTCTTCCATGGAAAGCAGGCCGTCGCCATCCGCGTCCTGGCTTTTCAGCCGGCTGGTGATCTGTTCGGTCATCTGCGCCGCCCGTTGCTCACGTTGCTCGTTTCGGCGGGCTTCCCGCTCCACTTGCTGCGCTTCGCGTTCCAGCTTCTGAGCATCCAGCTCCTCCTGAGTTAACGGGGTTTGTTCGGGTGCTGGATTGATCGAGGGCCGCGTTGCAGGGCTCCTCAGCTCAACTGGCCGGGTCGGCTTCAAGCTGCTCGAGCGACTGGGAGGAGCCGGGCGACTCGGAATTGTGTCCTGTGCCGAAACTTCCTCCTTTTCCTCAGTACAAGAGGGAAGGCCCATGAGCAGGGCGCCGATGCAAACTAAGTTCCATTTCATGGTATTGTGATGGTTCGAACATTTTTAAACAGCACGCGTCGACACAACGGGAGGTCACATCGATAATCCTTCCTTAACCACGCTCGACGGCGAAAGTTGCGGTGCCGGATCAAGACGTTGCCATAGGGCAATCGGGGGGGATGCCCAGGGCGATCAAGCTAAGGGAAGAAATTGGACCAGGATGGATGGGATAAATAGGATGAAGACAACGAAATCCAATATCTTGGTGATGATCGTCATGGTTGAACCTCAATTCTAGCCTGAACTGAGGGCAATGATTTCAAAATCCTACCCACCTGTCCCGCCATAGCCTTGGCGACAGGGATCCAATCCATCTTGGTCCGAAAAAATTCAGCTGGAGCCGATTCTCTCCCTAACTTGATCGTCTCGGGGGATGCCCGGAAGGCGTTCGATGTTTCCGTGCCCGATTCCGGGTTGACCACTCTGAGGTTACCATGGTGAGCACTAAATCGCGCATTCCAGCTTCTTATGGTGACAGATTGCGCAGCGGTTAGGCGTTACCTGACTCGACCTTAAACGTCGGTCAAAATTCATGAACCCAATTTGTTCTTTCGCCAAAGCTTCAGCCATCGCATGGACCCTGTTTGCTGGAGCCTCGGTGGTCCATGCCCAGCTCCCATTGCAGAAATCGGATACAATCTGCCTTATCGGAAATGGTTTGGGTGACCGCATGCAACACGATGGATGGGTGGAGACGGTGATTCAAAGCGAGTTGCCCGACCATCAGTTGCACTTTCGGAATCTTGCGCATTCCGGCGATACCGTTTCTTCACGCCCTCGTAGCAAGGATTTCATGGCCGACGTGCAGTATCTGACTCACTGCAAGGCGGATGTTTTGTTCGTGTTTTTTGGCTACAATGAATCGTTTGCGGGGGAGAAAGGGGTTCCGGGATTTAAAAAGGATCTCGGAGGAATGATTGATGAGTACCGCGGGCTGAAGTTCAACGGGGAGTCGGCGCCACGTTTCGTGCTCTTCTCACCCATTGCCCACGAAGACCTGAAGGATCCGAATCTTCCAGACGGCACGGCCAATAACCGCAACCTTGCGCTTTACACACAGGCGATCGCTGAAGTGGCCGAGCAGAAGGACGTCGCCTTCGTCGATCTGTTCAATCCAAGCAGGGAGCTCTATGCCGAGGCCAAGTCTCCTCTGACACTCAATGGCGTCCACCTGCTACCGGAAGGGAACAAGCAGTTGGCCTGGGTGATCGCATACGGACTAACAGGAACGCCGCCGACGATCAGCAAATCGCTCGAACCCGTCCGCCAAGCGGTGCTCGACAAGAACTGGCACTGGCATTGCCGCTATCGCGCGACGGACGGAAACGACATTTGGGGTAGCCGCTCGAAGCTCGCTTTTGTCGACGGGCAAACGAATGGTGAGGTGCTGCAGCATGAACTGAAGATGCTCGACGTCCTCACCGCCAACCGTGATCCGGCCATCTGGGCGGCGGCCAAAGGGAGCAGTTATAAGATTGATGATTCCAATGTCCCTCCTCCAGTCCCGGTGGTTTCGAACGTCGGAGGGGGAAGCCGGAGCTCGAAGCCGGAGAAGGAAGGTTCCGAGAAGTATCTTGGAGGAGAGGAGGCGATCGAGAAGATCAAGGTGCCGAAAGGCTTCAAGGTGAACCTGTTCGCCGACGAGGAAAGCATCCCCGGATTGATCAACCCGGTGCAGATGCAGGTCGATACCAAAGGTCGCTTGTGGGCTGCTTGCTGGAGCACCTATCCGATGTGGGAGCCGATGAAGAAAATGACCGACAGCATTCTCATCCTTCCGGATGACGATGGAGACGGCAAAGCGGATCGGGCGATCGAATTTGCGAAAGTCCACAATCCCGTTGGCTTTGAGTTCTGGAATGGGGGAGTGATTGTCACCTCCCAGCCCGATGTGCTTTTTCTCAAGGATACCGACGGCGACGATGTGGCGGATGTCCGCGTGGTTCTCCTGCAGGGAATCGGATCGGCGGATACCCATCACTCCGCCAATAACTTGATCTACGGTCCCGACGGAGCGATCTACTGGCAAAGCGGCGTCTTTCTGCGGAATGCCTACGAGCATCCATGGGGACCCGCGCTCAAGACGGGCAACTCGGCGATGTACCGCTTCGATCCCCGTCGCTACACGATTTCGCTCCACGCGATGAATAGCCCGAACCCTCACGGAACGAGTTTTGATTACTGGGGCTATCAGTTTGCCAATGATGGAACCGGAGGGAGATCCTATCAGGTTCGTCCGCATGGAGATGGGTTCAAAATGTTCCCGCTGGTTGACAAGGAAGTCCGCCCCGTGACTTCGGATGCTATTATTTCCAGCAGCAACTTTCCCGAGGAGATCCAGCAGGATTTCCTTCTGATGAATGTCATCGGTTATCTTGGCGCGAAACGCTATGATCTCCATCGCGAGGGCTTCAAGAAGGGGAAGATCAACTACAAGCTGGGCGAAATCTGGGGCACGCCCACCGATGACTTCTTCAGAAGCGCCGATAAGAATTTCCGTCCGACGGATGCGGTCTTCGGTGCCGATGGAGCCCTCTACATATCGGACTGGCATAATATCATCATCGGGCACATGCAGCACAACATCCGCGATCCCAAACGTGATAAGCAACACGGCCGGATCTACCGCATGGTTTACGAGGATCGCCCCTTGCAGAAGAACGTCGCGATTGATGGTTTGCCGATTTCCCAACTACTCCGGAATCTCGAACATCCCATCGACGATGTTCGCCATCGTACCCGCGTTGAGCTCAGTGAGCGTAATACGGCGGAAGTGATCAGCGCCGTATCGGAGTGGGTCAAGACCTTCGACCCGAAGAAAGACGAGCACGCTCATCACTTGCTGGAAGCGCTTTGGGTGCACCAGCAGCACAATGTGAAGAACGAAGACCTGCTTCAGGTGGTGCTCGATTCCCCGAACCCTCACGCGCGGATCGCGGCCGCCACGGTGAAGCATTTGTGGGGGCCGGCGGACCCTGCCAAAGCGGGCGAAGCACCTCCCGAGGAAGAAGACGAGACGCCGCGCGTCAGGAAGCCCAAGCACCTCAACAAGGAAGATGGCCGGACCTATGCGAAGGGTGCGGAAGTATATCATCGTGATGCCCACTGCGTGACCTGCCATCAGCCGAATGGCGAAGGACTTGCTCCGGCCTATCCTCCGCTCGCCGGCAGCGAGTGGGTTCAGGGAAGCGACGAACGTTTGATCAAGCTGACCCTTCATGGTCTCTGGGGCCCGATCACGGTAAAAGGCAAGCATTATGGTCCCGAGGGCGGCGTGCCCCCAATGACCCGCTTCGCCGAGCTCCTCAACGACGAGGAAGTTGCCGCCGTTCTCACTTATGTCCGCAATTCATGGGGCAACGAGGGTCCGGCGGTTCAGCCGGATGCCGTGGAGAAAGTTCGTGCGGCCCACAGCAAACGAAATACTTTCTGGAGTCCGGAAGAACTTCTCAAGGACCATCCCATGGAGACTGCGAAATAGAACTCTCCCCCAGCCTCAAATCCAAAAACTCAGAACATGAAATTGATGAAACCGATGACGACTCTTCTCGTTACCCTGTTGGGTGCCGCGGGAGTCCAAGCCAGCACTTCGATCACTTATGAAGGCACCGAGGGGCCGGGTAAGGGAAAGCATGTGGTCTTTCTTGCCAGCGATCACGAGTACCGCACCGAAGAAACCAGCCCGGCCCTCGCGCGCATCCTTGCGAAGCACCATGGCTTCAAATGCACCGTGGTCTTTGGGGTTGATAAGGAAGGTTACATCGAGGCCGGATCATCCAATGTCTCAGGCTTGGCGGCACTCGATGACGCGGATCTCTTCGTGATCTTCGCGCGATTCCTCAATCCGCCTGCCGAGGAAATGGCTCATCTTGAATCCTATCTCGAACGGGGCGGCCCGGTGGTCGGCCTTCGCACTTCCTCGCATGCTTTCAAGATTCCAGCGGATTCTCCATACGCAAAGTATGACTACCAATCCAAAGTCGACGGTTATGAGAAGGGATTCGGGCATCAGGTGTTGGGCAATACCTGGGTGGGTCACTACGGGAAGAACCATGTCCAGGGGACCCGAACTCAAATCATCGAGGACCAGAAAGACAACGTCATCCTCTCGGGAGTAGGCGACAACGCTTTCTGCCATGCAGGTGCCTACGTCGGAGAACCCGGCCCTGACTTCACTGTGTTGACCAAGTCTCAGCCGCTCGTCTCCATGGAAAAGGATGGAGATCCAGACACCAGCAAACCAGCCATGCCATCAAGTTGGACCCGGCACTACACAAGCAAGGACGGTAAAAAGCACCGGGTCTTCCACTCCACTCAAGGAGCTTCCGAAGACATCCTTGATGAAGATTATCGCCGGTTGATCGTCAATGGCATGTTCTGGGCCGCAGGCCTTGAAGAGTCGATCAAGCCAGATCTGGATATCGCCTTCGTCGGACCCTACACGCCGAATACGTTCTCCTTTGGCGGAGCCGCACGGAAAGTGAAGCCGTCCGATCTCGCCGGCTGGGATTCGCCGATCATGCCTCAAGGCGACGAGCACAAGCCGGCACCGCCAAAGAAGAAGAAAAAGTAGAGGTCTTCTACTCGACGGAGATCGCCAGCCGTGCGGTGGACTTCGGGTCCTTCCCTGAAAGAGGGGCCCAATTCACAAGCATTCCCTGATGAAGTGCCGCTCCCTGGCGGTTTGACATGGTGATCATGGAATCTCCGGTCGCTTCAAAAAGAAACTGGCGGTCAATCGCTTTGATCGAAACTTCAACTTCCGCAATGCCCGGCCCGTTGACCTCTTCGCTCGCCATGTCACGTGGCTCGACGGAGTTCAGTCGCTGTCGCTTGCCATTGGTCCATTTGAGTTCGGTAAGATCCTCGATGATGAGGGCCTCAAAGGCTTTGGGATCGTCCTTCAACTTGATTTCGTTGTGACCGTAAAAGTTCAGAACGCGGGCCGAAACCTGGAACTGAATGTTCTCCGGTAGATAGGTTCCATTATGGGTGATGCGTCCGCCGATTGAGATGGTGCCACGTTTCTGCTCGATGATCAGCTGGGCTTCGGCGCCGCCTTCGAACTTACCACGTAGGGTCAGGCGCTCGAGTTCGTCGGTGGGTTCATCTTCTGATTCCAGAGATCCGGGAATGACTGTTTGAAGCCCCTTGCGCCCGTTTGGCATGGTCACCTCAATGCCCCAGCTCACGGGCATTCTAATATAGGATCGTGGGTTGCCGTCCTCGTAGACCGGTTCGAGGGTGAGCTCCCCGGTCGTGCTGACCGTGAAACGCACCTCGCTGTTCTTGAAGCCGGCAAAGCAACCAAACCATTCCTTCTCCTGCAGTTCCGGTAGTTCAGCAGATGACGATGGGGACAATGCGCTGCTGAGAAGCAACACGACGATTGAGGTGAGCGATCGAAGGGGTCTCATAAGGATTTTGTGGGAATCCTAGAGCCAGTTGCGCTTCTGAGTATCCCCATTTCTATGGATACCCGGAAAGGGGGGTGAAATTATTGGGAAACAGGGGGGGCGAAGGGGTCGACTTCATCCGACGCAGGTCGGGGAGCTTTCGGGGTGAGGGTGTGGTGCTGGCTGAAGAGCTCCTGGTAAGCGGCTTCGGATTCGAAGAAGGGAAGGGAAAGCTCCCGGACGAATCTTTCCAATCTGGGGAGGTCGATCGGTGCATTCGGGAGGTTTGGCACGGCCGAGAAGTTATCACAGAGGAAGCAAATATCGATCCACGCGATGGGCTTCCATTTGGCATCGTAGAAGACGAAGGCATGGTGGGGGTCGTAGCAATCGACGTCACCCGGAACCCCTTTGAAAGGCGTGTTCAGCAAAGTGTCGAGTTTTGATCTTTGCTTGGCATCCAGCAGCAGGGTGAAGGGGGCAATGATGCCAGCGTGGTGAGTGCCGTCCTTGAAGATGATCGAGGTCCCTCGAGGGTCTTTGGTGAAATCGTAGCAGTAGGCGACGACATGGGCATAGGGCTTGGCCGGCCAGTGGTCCTCGGCGTGGAGGACGGTGAGGGTGAAGAGGAGAAACAGGAGGGTTTTCATGTCCGTGATTGCAACATTAAAACCACGGAAGACACGGATCACACGCTAATAAAGAGAGGCATTCCACGCTTCCACGTAGGATTCCGTCCTCTAACAGACTTCATTGAAGCCGTTGTTTTACCTTGGCGAGGGGCACTTCGACGTAGCGCCAGCAAAGCCAGGCGATGGCCCAGGAGGCGAGCGCGAAGACGAGGATGCGCAGGCCGAGCATGACTTGCGAATCACCGCCATTCCAAAGGAAGGGAACGATCCAGCCGAGCGCCATGGGGATGGTGGCGTGGAAAAGGTAGAGGCCGTAACTGATCTTTCCAAGGTGCTGCATCGAGTGGCTTTCGAGGAGTCGGCCGATGATGCCCGGCAGGCCGGCGAGGGTCGCGGAGATCAGGGCGATCATGGCGAAAGAGAGGAAGGTCTGTTGGAGATGTGCGAGGACAGGCAGCTGAATCCCGGCCTCTGATAGACAGTAGAGTGGCAGGTAGCAGGCGAAGGTGATCCAGCCTGTTAGGTTGAGGCGTCGGTCACCCGGCTGGACGCCCTTCGAAAAAATCAGCGCGAGCAGGCTGCCGGTGCCGAGGTAGTCGAGGGCGCTGGTGGTCACGGCGCTGGGGTGCTGGACGGCGGGAAAGTGGTTCTCAAGCACGGCACGCGAGATCGGCGCGGTGGCGATGCAGGCGATGAAGAAGGCACCGAGCCATTTTCGCGGGAGCAGGAAGATGAAGATCGGCCAGAGAAGGTAGAACTGCTGCTGGATCGCGAGGGTCCAGTAGTGGGCGGTGCCGCTGGGATACTGCGGGAGCAGCGCGATGTGAAAGTTCGAGAGGTGAGTGAAATACCACCACGGATGATCATGGATGTCCGGTGCCTGGGCGGCGATGGCAAAGAGCATCGCGAGGTAACAGGGGATCATGATCCGCAGGGCACGACGTGATTGGAAAGTCCGGAAAGTGGACCACCTCCAAGGTCGTTCACTTTCTTCGCCGAGGCGGCGTTCCTTGAGCAGGATGCGGGTGATGAGGAATCCGCTGAGGGTGAGGAAAAAATAGAGCCCGATCTCAAAGGGCAACGGACCACGCCAGGCGCGGGGAGCCCAGTGAAGCCACATCACTCCGAGCACCCCGACCGCACGCCAGCCGTCGAGTTGGGTGGAGCGGGGTGAGTGGGAGGGCATAATTCTGGGTGGCGTGCCTCAAGCATGATCGCCGGAAAGCTCATCGAGGTCGATCAGGTCCTTGCGGCGACCAGATGCTCGTCTCCGGTGTAGCGGGGGAAGCCATGGAGTCCGACCGCGTAGCTGCCGACGATGAGGTATTCAACGTTTTTTGCCTCGAGCAATTCGATGAACGCGAGAAAGTCTTCGTTGAGTTGATCCTTCATCTTGATGGGTGCGGCAGATCACCGCCATGGCGTTGAGGCGCGAGACGTAGTCGAGGTCCTGAGTTCCCGTTCGGTTCTCCCGGAACTCTTTCAGGGACGACCTGCGCTGCGTTTTCTCGATCATCGTTTGAGGATCCTATCCTGCTTTCCGTGGTGAGGAAAGGGCTCAGGTCATTTTTCAGCGGAGCAGGTTCCAGGCGGTGACGAGGGCTTTCAGGCCGGCCATTTCGATGCTGGGATCGATGCCGCAGCCCCAGAGGATGCGGCCGTCATCGTGCTGGACCTGGACGTAGGCGGCGGCATTCGCATCCGAGCCGCCGCGCACGGCGTGGGACCGGTAGTCGGTGACCTTGATGTCCTTCAGGTCCGCGTTTTCCAAGGCGTGCACGAAGGAGTTGATCGGACCATTGCCGTTTCCCTTGATCTGCATTTCCTTGCCTTCAAGTACGATCGTCGCCGTACAATCGACGCGGCCCTTTTCACTGGTGTGGTGGACCAGTTCGTAGTCGGTGACGGCGAGCGGCGACTCGACGTTGGCAAAGAGTTCGTGGAAGGCGTCGCGGATCTCGTCGGCATTGAGCTCGCGGCCCTGCTTGTCGGCCAGGTCGTAGATCGTTTTGCCGACCTGCGGGTGCATGGTTTTCGGCAAGTCGAGGCCGTGCTCGCGGTCGAGGATGTAAGCGATACCGCCTTTTCCGGACTGCGAGTTGATGCGGATGATCGCTTCGTAGGAGCGACCGATATCCTGAGGATCGATGGTGAGATAGGGAACCCCCCAGGCGATGTTGGGCTCTTCCTTGGTTTCCTTTTCGCGCAGGTCGAGGCCCTTCTTGATGGCGTCCTGGTGGGAGCCGGAGAAGGCGGTGAAGACGAGTTCGCCGGCATAGGGGTGGCGCTCGCCAACAGTCATGCGGGTGACGCGTTCGTAGACGTTTCTCAGCTCGGTCAGGTTGGAAAAATCCAGGCCGGTTTCGATGCCGTGGCTGTTCATGTTCAGCGCGACGTTGATGATGTCGAGGTTACCGGTGCGCTCGCCATTGCCAAACAAGGTGCCTTCCACGCGGTCGGCACCAGCCATCAGGCCGAGCTCGGTGGCTGCGGTGCCGGTGCCGCGGTCGTTGTGGGTGTGCAGCGAGACGTCGATGCAGTCGCGGCGATTCAGGTTCCGGCACATCCACTCGATCATGTCGGCGTGGATGTTCGGAGTCGCCCACTGGACGGTGTCCGGCAGGTTGATGATCATCCGCTTTTCCGGCGTGGGCTGCCAGACGTCGATGACGCCGTTGCAGCACTCAAGGGCGAAATCCAGCTCGGTGTCGGAGAAGGATTCGGGAGAGTACTGGAGGACGACTTCGGTTTGCGGAATGGTTGGGGCGAGCTCCTTGACCAGCTTGGCGCCATCGATGGCGAGGTCGCGGATCGTTTCACGGCTGGCATTTCCGAAGGTGACGCGGCGCTGCAGTGGGGAGGTCGAGTTGTAGATATGGACGATCGCCCGTTTCGCACCAGCGATGGCTTCGAAGGACCGGCGGATCAGGTGTTCGCGGGTCTGGACGAGGATCTGGATGGTGACGTCCTCGGGGATGCGGTTTTCTTCGATCAGGCGGCGGCAGAAGTTGAATTCGGTGTCGGCGGCGGAGGGGAAGCCGATTTCGATCTGCTTGAAGCCGACACGGCACAGCAGGTGGAAGAACTCGAGTTTTTCCTCGATCGACATCGGTTGCGGAAGCGCCTGGTTGCCGTCGCGCAGGTCGACGGAGCACCAGATCGGGGCGTGGTCGATGACCTTGTCCGGCCAGCTGCGATCAGGCAGCTGGATCGGAGGAAACGGGCGGTATTTCGAGATGGCGGATGGATTCATGGGAAAGTGGGAAAAATTAAAAGTCGATGGTTTGCCAAGGAGGCGGGGTGGCCGCTGGTGAGCGGCAGGCCGTGTTTACGGGCGGTAGGAAAGAGGGAAAATCAGCGGGTGGCCAGCCCTAGAAGGAGGGCGGGAAGTTCAAGGAGGCCGCTGAGGATGAGAGTCATCGCGGAGGGAAGTTGGGCAATGAGGGCGGGGATGTCGAGTTTGAAAAGGGTGGTCTGAATCGTGAACTTGCGAGAAGCAGGCTGTTCGGCTAAGGGTTTGCAGTGCCAAGAAAGATCGGGATCTGATCAAGGACCTGCGCAATGCTGGCTTCGAACAGGTAGCCGGAGCAGGAAAAGGCTCACATCGAAAGTTCTTCCATCATGGGTTTCCGGGAGCGGTAACCTTGAGTGGTAAGGAGAATGGGGATGCCAAGCCGTATCAGGAGAAGCAAATCAAGAAGGCGATCGAAGAAGTTGGATCATGAAAGCAATCGATCAATATCACAAATGGGTGGAGTGGTCCGAAGAGGATCAAGCCTACATCGGCAAGTGCCCGGATCTCATCACGGGGATTCACGGGGATGATCCTGTTCAGGTCTTTCAGGATCTGAATAAGGTGCTGGAGGAGGTGATTGCGCACATGGCGGAAACAGGGCGAGAGTTACCGAAATCGAGGACCCGTCCGATGATGGATGTGGCTTAATGGAAAGTCTTTGTGGTGCCAACAAAGGAGCAGCTTCAGGGTTTTTGGGAGAGGGATCGTCATTCAGCCCGAGGGAAGTATTACGTCGATGACCAGTGCACGGACTGCGATCTTTGTCGGGAGACGGCACCGGCGGTTTTCAAACGCAATGACGCGGAGGGAACAAGTTACGTTTTTCGTCAGCCCGTTACGGAGGAAGAAGTTCGGCAGGTGGAGGAGGCGGCTGAAGGGTGCGCAACAGAGGCGATCCGGGCCGATGGCTTGGAATTTGATTGGGACAGAAACATGCCGTTGGATTCTGGATCCTTGATGCCGGATGAGGAAATCCAAGACAGCCTTGATGGAGGTAGAAGAGATGCGGAATCGAAGAAGCCGTGTTGCCGAAAGATCGCGCGGCCTTGGTGGAGGTTTTGGGGGTGAGGTTCGCATAGTGGGGCGCTTTCAGACGGAGGTGCGGTGGTGAAATGGGTTTCTCTCGTTTGCTCGCAAAGCGGTGTCGCCGCTGCGCTCCCTCCTTCGCTAAAGCTATGGCGGGCAGGCTGCCACCGCAGTCCAAAGCCTTCGGCCTCGCGGGTGGAACTTAAATGGATTAACAACAGCCGTGCGCGAGCTGTTGCTGAATGAGGAGATCTACACCCGGGTGGTGGAAGAGCTGATGGTCGGGGCGGAGAAGTTTCTGTGGATCGTGACGGCGGACATCAAGGATCTGCACGTGGTGCGCGGGCGGCGGGCGGTGCCGCTGCTTTCGGTGCTGGCGGATCTGGTGGAGAACGGGGTGGGCGTGAGGTTGATCCACGCCAAGGAGCCGGGCCCGATGTTCCGGAAAGACTTCGATCGCTTTCCGGTGCTGGTGGAGAGCGATCTGTTCGAGCGGGCGCTGTGTCCGCGGGTGCACACCAAGGCGGTGATCGCGGACGGGCGACGGGCCTTCGTGGGATCGCCGAACCTAACAGGCGCAGGAATGGGGGCTAAGCATCCGGACAAGCGGAACTTCGAAGCCGGCTTCCTCACCGACGAGCGGGAGGATGTGACGCGGCTGATGGAATGGACGGACTAACTCTTTCTCGGGGAGTTCTGCGGGAAATGTCGGCTGAGGGCGCGGTGTCCGGATCCGCTGGATGGGGAGGAATGAGTGGAGGTGAACCGCTGGAACAACGCTATACGGGTTCATCGATTTGGGATTTGAGGGCTTCGGGGAGGCCTTGCCAGAGTTTGGGGTGAGATTCTACGAGACGCGCGATATCGGCGAAATCTTTGATTCGCTTGCTCTGCCTCCGTTTCGAATCCTGCCAGGCAAGGATCTTTCCCGTTAAGGTGTCCTCAAGTGAGGCGACGCGAAGGAGAATGCCGTGAACATCGGCGGGGACCGAACGTTCCGGGAAAGTGAGATAAACGTCCTCCGTGCTGAGTTGGATGCTTACTTTGGATTGACCTTTGAAATTGACCGACCAGTCGAAGCGGTTTGCTTCGAAACCGGCATCCGTGAGGGTGGTGATGGAACGTTCGATGTCATTGGAGGTGACCACAAAATCGACATCCTGGGTGACCATGGGTTCTTCTGCCCAATGGTTCACCGCGACTCCCCCGATGGCACACCAAGGAATTTCTGCGCGTTCGAGGCAGTCGACCAGACGCATGACGTCATCCGCGCCTCCAGCGGTCTGCCAATCGTAGAATTTTCGAGCGGTCACGCTCCGAATGTAGGCGTTTGCCGACGGATCAGCGAGAGCAAATGGATGATAGGGATGCGCGCATTGCCGCAAGCCGCAGGGACAAAGCAGGACTAGTGCTTCTTGATTCTTTCAGCAGCGACCTCGCGGCGCTTTTTGAAAGCATGGTAGCCGAACCAGGCGACAGAAACGGTGGCGACGCCGACGAAGCCGCCGGTGAGGAGATGGTGCCAGGCGAACTCAGGAGTGCTGAGATTGGAGTGATCGTGGCCGGGATGGGCGGCGGCGGTGGCGATCATGGCAAGGGTGCTGGCGGTGGCTAGGACGGTGGTTTTCATGATGTTATGTGGATTGCGAAAGCAGGGGGCGTACCAGTCAGAATTTGCCAGTACGGGTGAGAAGCTGCGGAATGCTTGGGGCGAGATGCTCGCGAAGATGCAAGCAGGCCTTCCGAAGGGACAGGCTGCAGGGAGTCAGCAGCCGAAAAACTCCAAAATGAGGGGCGAGCTCGGTGGCTCCGACATGGATGGTCTTTTCAGAAAGAAGAGACTCACCGGTGGAGAGAAGTTCGGAGAGACCGTCGACTCGCGGAAGATGAAGCCAGAGAGTGGCGACGAAGGCAGGCTGGCCCACGTGGGTCTGGAGACGCCAGGCGTCGGTGGATGGGGTGAGGCGGGCGCGCTCGCGAGCGAGCGGTAGGCCGTCGCGGTAGATGTCGAGAGCGGTGGCAAAGTGGCGGAAGGCGAGCGATTCCCCGTGGGCAAGCCGGCCGGGCGCGAGGATGTCGAGGAAGGCGAGCGAGGCGCTTTCGTGGAGGTCGATACGGGTGCGGACGCTGCCGTGGGAGGAAGCTTGGGGGATCAACAGGTCGGGGAGGACTTCGAGGTGGCTGTTAGGGCCGAGGGTGAACTGCTGGACGACCTCCGAGCTGCCGCTTTCCATGCTGTGGAGACGGCAGGCGCTGGGGGAGCTGAGCAGGACCGAGCTGTTTTCGCCGAGGGTGATGTCGGCTTTGAGACGGTCGCCGGAAAAGAGGCCGGCGGTGGGGTTGATGAGTTGGGTGAGCAAAGTACGACCGTCCCAGTAGGGCTTGCCAATGTGGCAGAGCCCGCCGGCCTGACGGTGGGTCAGACGGGTGACGCCAGCCTGCGACTCGAAGGCGAGGCGCAGGTTGGAGTCGAGGGATTTGGAAGTAAGGGCCAAGTGAGAAGTAGAAAGTAAGAAGTGGTCGGACGGGTATGCGGGCTGGGCTTGATGAGCGCGACGGCGTCGCGCGGTCCGCCTACTTTAGGTCGGTGAAGAGGACGTGTTTGTCGAACCAGGCGATGAGCTCGTCGACGGACTGGCCATTGCGGAGGTCGGTGAAGAGGAAGGGGCGGTCGCCGCGTTTGGCGAGGGTGTCGCGCTTCATGAGCTCGGTGTCGGCGCCGACATGCGGGGCGAGGCTGGCTTTGTTGATCACGAGCAGGTCGCTATGAGCGATCGCGGGGCCGCCCTTGCGTGGGATGTCGTCGCCTTCGGTGACGTCGATGACGTAGATGAAGACGTCGGCAAGTTCGGGCGAGAAGGTGGCGGTGAGATTGTCGCCGCCGGACTCGATGAGCACGACTTGGAGCTCGGGGAACTTGCTTTTCATCTCGTCGACAGCTTCAAGGTTCATCGAGATGTCATCGCGGATCGCAGTGTGCGGGCAGCCGCCGGTTTCGACGCCGAGAATCCGCTCGGGTGGCAGGGCAGAGGCTTCGACGAGCATCTTGGCGTCTTCGCGGGTGTAGATGTCGTTGGTGATCACGGCCATGTCGCAGCGATCGCGGAAGGCTTCACAAAGGACACGACAAAGGGTGGTTTTTCCGCAGCCGACAGGGCCGCCGATTCCTACTCGGATGAGAGACATATGTTTATTGGATTTAGTGTTTTGAAACGCCAAGACGCAAAGTTCGCCAAGGTTTTCGGATGGTGATTATGAAATGAAGAGTCGGGCGGGGGCGCGTTGGTGGCGGGAGGAGGCGATGTCCCAGAGTGGGGTGAACGAGCCGATCTCGGCTTCGCTGATGGAAATGGAGGCGGCGACGGTGGTCGGGATGGCTTCGGAGCAGCGGGCGAGAATGCCCTGAATGCCGGCGGGGCCGAGATGAAGAAGTTTCAGGCCGGCCTGGGCGAGCCCGGAAAGGGTCTGCCAGGTCGTGGCGTGGAGTCCGGCATTGGAGGGGACCTTGCGGAAATGATGAAGTACGGCAGTTGCCGTAGAAGTTTGGCGGTGGGGGATGGAGTCGAGGACGAGTTGCCAGGCGGGGGACTCGGTGAGTTCCTCGCCAAGAAGCTGGGGGGCGAGATTGAGGAGCTGGCGACCCATGCGGGTGGAGGCGGAACGGAGTTCGGCGGTGGGACGGGTGGCTAAGGCCAAATGGTCGAGGCGGGTGACGGCCGCGAGATCGTTGCTTTCCAGGGCGGCACGCGAATGACGGATCAGGGGTAGCTCGACCTCGCTGAGACTGCTCAGCATTTCACGGGTAAGGAAACGCTCGAGATCATCGATGTTGGTGACGGCACCCATCTGGACAAGACCTTCGAGACCGAAGGAATGCGCGTAGGCTCCGACGGGAAGAGTCGAGTCGGAGAGCTGAAGCAGCGCGGGGAGCCAGGAGGTGTCGGGCATGGGATTGGTGTGACGGGCGGACTAAAGTCCGCGCTCCGTTTAATGCTCGTGATCGCCGTGGCTGTGCTCGTGGCCGCCGTGGGAATGGACGTGTTCGTCGTGGCTGTGGGCGTGGCCATGATCGTGACCATGGCCGTGGCCGGCGGAGCGGGAGTGCGGGTCGGCTTGGAAGATCTCGTTGCCGCGACGGTGGGAGATGTGATTGCGGTGGATGGCCTCGGCGAGGGTCGGGAGGTCTTCGACGAGGAGGCAGTCGGGACGGACTTCGACGGGAAGGTGCTGGTTGCCGAAGAACCAACCGAGGCGAGCGGCGTCGTCGGTGCTTTCCGGAAGCGGAATGATGAGGACGGCTTCGGGGCGCTGTTTGACGACGTAGCGGGCGCTGTCGGTGACGGCGACGGTGGCGTCGTGCGAAACGGGTTCTTCGAGGTCGAGGGCGAGGTCCGTGCCGTCGGCGGCGGTGGCGCGCCAGCGGCGTTTGAGGAGCGTGTGGCGGTCGAGGCTGATCTCGATCTCGGGAAGGGTAAGGTCGGGGCTGTTAGGGAGTGAGGTGATGAGCATGGGTTTGCTGGGGTTGATGATGAAGAGGCCGACTAAAGTCGGCGGTCCGGGCGCTGGGGTTTGGTGGCTTGTTAGAACAGAAAATATCTTTGGGCCATGGGGAGTTCGGCCATGGGTTCGCAGGTGAGGACTTTGCCGTCGGCTTTGACGGTGTAGGTCTCGGGGTCGACTTCGATGTCGGGCATGGCGTCGTTGAAAAGAAGATCCGCTTTGGTGATGCTGCGGCAATTCTTTACGGCGACGAGCTGCTTGCGGCAGTTCACTTTTTCGGCGATGCCGTCGTCGAGCGCAGCCTGCGAGACGAATGTTAGAGACGTGCTGGTGCGGGCGCCTCCGTGGGCGCCGAACTGCGGGCGGTAGAAGGTCGGCTGCGGAGTGGGGATAGAGGCGTTGGGGTCGCCCATGTTGGCGCAGGCGAGCATGCCACCTTTCAAAATGAGTTCGGGTTTGACGCCGAAGAAGGCGGGCCTCCAGAGCACGATGTCGGCGAGCTTGCCGATGCTGATCGAGCCGACTTCGTGGCCGATGCCGTGGGCGAGGGCCGGGTTGATGGTATATTTGGCGACGTAGCGGAGTGCGCGGAAGTTGTCGGCGGCGGGGTGCTCGTCGGATTCGAGCTTACCGAACTGCACCTTCATTTTGTGCGCGGTCTGCCAGGTGCGGGTGACGACTTCGCCGACGCGGCCCATGGCCTGCGAGTCGGATGAGATCATCGCCATCGCTCCGAGGTCGTGGAGGATGTCTTCGGCGGCGATGGTTTGCGGACGGATCCGGCTTTCGGCGAAGGCGACGTCCTCGGGGATCTTCGAGTCAAGATGGTGGCAGACCATCAGCATGTCGAGGTGCTCGTCGAGGGTATTGACGGTGAAGGGACGCGTCGGGTTGGTGGAAGACGGCAGGACGTTCGGGTGCGAGCAGACCTTGATGATGTCGGGCGCATGACCACCGCCGGCGCCTTCGGAGTGGTAGGTGTGAATGGTGCGGCCGCCGATGGCTTTAAGCGTGTCTTCGACGAAGCCGGACTCGTTGAGGGTGTCGGTGTGGATGGCGACCTGGACGTCGTATTTTTCGGCGACGGTCAGGCAGGTGTCGATCGCGGCGGGGGTAGTGCCCCAGTCTTCGTGGAGCTTGAGGCCGATCGCGCCGGCGACGATTTGTTCTTCGAGCGGGGCCTCGGTGGAGGCGTTGCCTTTGCCGAGGAAACCGAGGTTCATCGGGTAGGCGTCGGCGGCTTCGAGCATGCGGTGCATGTACCATTTGCCCGGGGTGACGGTGGTCGCGTTGGTGCCGGTGGAGGGACCGGTGCCGCCGCCGAGCATCGTGGTGACGCCGGAGGCGATGGCGTGCTCGATCTGCTGGGGGCAGATGAAGTGGATGTGAGAGTCGATCCCGCCGGCGGTGACGATGTTGCCTTCTCCGGCAATGACGTCGGTCGCGGCTCCGACGATCATCGGGTCGAGCTTGCCGGTACTAGGATCGGGGTAGATCGAGCCGATGCCGTCCTGGATGCCGGGGTTGCCGCCGTGGCCGATGCCGACGATGCGTCCGTGCTTGATGCCGATGTCGGCCTTGATGACGCCGAGGGTGGCGTCGAGGATGGTGGCGTTGGTGATGACGAGGTCGAGGGATTCGTCGCAAGTGGCGGTGGGGGATTGGCCCATGCCGTCGCGGATGACCTTGCCGCCCCCGAATTTGATCTCGTTTCCGTAGCCGCCGTTTTCGGCGATGAGGTCGCGTTCGACTTCGATGAAGAGCTCGGTGTCGGCGAGGCGGATCTGGTCGCCGGTCGTCGGACCGTAGGTTTCGGCGTATTGGCGGCGGGGGATTTTGTTCATCCTGTTAGAAAAGTTGAAGCGCTAAGGTGGCGAGGGCGCGAAGGCTGGGGATGTGGGATTATTAACAACGAAATTAGCGAAATTACGCGAAATTTGCTGGGGATGTGAGGCCGACTAAAGTCGGCGGTCCGGGCGCTGGGATTATAGAGGGCCGTTGGTGAGGTTGTTGAGGCCGTGGACGGTGCGTTGGCCAGCGAGGGCGACGAGGGGGACGGAACGTTCGTCGCCGGGCTCGAAGCGGATGGCGGTGCCGGCGGGGATGTCGAGACGGTAGCCGCGTGAGGCGGGGCGATCGAATTGGAGGGCGCTGTTCACTTCGAAGAAATGAAAGTGGCTGCCAACCTGGATCGGGCGGTCACCGGTGTTGGCGACGGCAAGTTCGAGCGTGTCGAGGCCTGCGTTCGCTTCGAGCTCGGGCGCGTCGTTCGGGGTGATGATTTCTCCGGGGATCATTTTAATGGAGTCATTAAAGTTTTGGCATTGGAAAATTGAGCATTGGAAATTTCCCGTCAGGGAATCGGGTGGTGGACGGTGACGAGTTTGGTGCCGTCGGGGAAGGTGGCTTCGACCTGGACTTCGTGAATCATTTCCGGAATGCCGGGCATGACGTCGTCGCGGGTGAGCAGACGGGTGCCTTCGTCCATCAGGGTGGCGACGGATTTGCCGTCGCGAGCACCTTCGATGATCTCGTAGGTGATGATGGCGACGGCTTCGGGATAATTGAGCTTGAGGCCGCGGGCTTGTCGTCTACGGGCCAGGTCGGCCGCGGTGACGATCATGAGTTTTTCGATTTCTCGTGGGGTAAGATGCATTTTTCCAAATTTCCAATGATCAATTTACCAATGCCAAAACGGTTTCGTGCTTTGCGGCGTCTCTTGGTTTTGAAGGAAGAGGGGGAACCACGGAAGGCACGGAATACACGGAAATTGAAGGGTTTGGTTCTATTTTGGTGAGTGAGAATTGCTTCGGTTTGGGGGCCAGGATGGCTCGGATGGCTGGGATTTAGAATTGGGTTTCGGAAATGATCCTATCCATCTTGGTCCTGATTTCCAAAGACTGATCATTATTTAAACTTCGAGGTGTTCTTTGACGAGCTCGTCGGTGAGTTCTTCGATGCTGCCGGAGGCGGCGACGGTGCCGCGGTCCATGGCGTAGAAGCGGTCGGAGGTTTCGCGGCAGAAATCGACGTACTGTTCGACGAGCAGCATGGCGAGGGTGCCTTCCTTCTTGAGCATCTTGAGCGTGTCGCCGATGTGATCGATGATCGAGGGCTGGATGCCTTCGGTGGGTTCGTCGAGGATGAGGAGCTTGGGGTCTGTTAGGAGGGCGCGGCCGATGGCGAGTTGCTGCTGCTGTCCGCCGGAAAGCACGCCGCCCTTGCGCTTGGTCATTTCACTGAGGACCGGAAAGAGTGCGTAGACGCGTTCGAGGGCTTCACGGGCGGCACCACGGGTGCGCTTTTTGACGGTGAGTCCGGCCTGGAGGTTTTCGCCGACGGTGAGGTGGGGGAAAATGTCGCGGCCTTGGGGAACGTGGGCGATGCCGGAGCGGGCACGCACGTCAGTGGCCAGTTTGTCGATGCGCTTGCCTTCATAGGTGATGCTGCCGGTTCGGTTAGGAATCACTCCGCAGATGGTGCGCAGGGTGGTGGTTTTGCCGACGCCATTGCGACCCATCAGGGCGACGACTTCGCCGGGACGGACTTCGAGGGTGACGCCGCGCAGGATGCGCGAGCCGGCGATGTCGGCTTCGACGGAGTCGAGGGTGAGGATGGCGGACATGGTGAGATGTTGGTGGGTGGGCGCGGCTGGAGTCGCGTGGTCCGGTTGCTGGGGTTCTGGGACGGGGCTGCGTGGCGGGGTTGATAAGCCGACTGAAGTCGGCGCTCCTAGGCGGCTTTGCCGCGGCCGAGGTAGACTTCGCGGACTTTCGGGTTGTTTTGGACTTCGTCGAATTTGCCTTCGCAGAGGACGGTGCCCTGGTGAAGGACGGTGACCTTGCCGTCGCGGGCGATCTGTTTGACGAAGGTCATGTCGTGCTCGATGACGATCAGGCTGTGCTTTCCCGCGAGGGATATGAGCAGCTCGCCGGTGCGTTCGGTTTCGTCGTCGGTCATGCCGGCGGCGGGTTCGTCGACGAGGAGGATCGACGGCTTTTGCGCGAGTAGCATGCCGATTTCGAGCCACTGTTTCTGGCCGTGGGATAGGTTGCCGGCGATTTCATGGCGGAGGTCCTGGAGACGGATGGTTTCGAGCGCTTCTTCGATGGCGGCACGGTCGGCGGCGCTTTCCTTGTAGAAGATGCTGGAGAAAAGGGTGCGCGAGCGGGGGAGCGAGAGCAGCAGGTTGTCGTAGACGCTGTGCTGGGTGTAGACGCTCGGCGTTTGGAATTTCCGCGAGATGCCGAGGCGGTTGATCTTGAACTCGGGGAGCTTGCTGAGGTCGATGTCATGACCGTCGGGCTTGTGCATGGTGAGCTTGCCGGTGTCGGGTCGGGTGCGTCCGGTGATCATGTCCATGAAGGTCGATTTGCCCGCGCCGTTGGGTCCGATGATGGTGCGCAGTTCACCGTCGCCGAGGTAGAAGTTCAGGTCCGAGATGGCCTTGAAGCCGTCGAAGGTCTTGTTGACGTCTTCGACCGAGAGGATGAGGTCGGTATCGCGATGAAGCGCTGAGGATTTCATGGGGTATCGGTGGCGGGTTCGGTGGCTTCGGATTGCTGACGCTTGTTCCATTTGTCGCGCATCGCGCGGAACTGAGCCGGCAGACCGACGATGCCGTTAGGCATGAAGAGGACGACGATCAGGAAGAGCGCGCCGAGGATGATCATCCAGTATTCGGCGAAGTAGCGGTTGCAGTAGCTTTGCAGGAGGTTGACGAGGATCGCGCCGATGACGGGTCCATATTTGGTGCCGCGTCCGCCGACGGCGACCCACACGACGATGTCGAGACCGTACGAAGTGCGCATCAGCGAGGGGTTGATGGCGCCGACTTGTGGAACGTAGAGCGCGCCGGCGAGGCCTGCGATGATGCCGCAGAGGGTGAAGATGAAGAGCTTGAAGGAGGTGGTCGAGTAGCCGGAGAAACGGACGCGGTTTTCGCTGTCGCGAATGGCCTGCTGGACTTTCCCGAACTTGGTTTTCAGAAGCCATCCAATGAGCAGGTAGGTGCCGATCATCAGCACCGCGCTGGCGATGAAGATGGTGCGGGTGGTTTCCGCGGTGCGGAGGTCGGCCCCGAGGAGGGTCTTGAAGTCGGTGAAGCCGTTGTTGCCGCCGAAGGTGAATTCATTGCGGAAAAAGAGCAGGCAGGCGGCGTAGGTGAGGGCCTGTGTTAGAATCGAGAAATAGACGCCCTTGATCCGCGAGCGGAAGGCGAGGAAGCCGAAGATGAAGGCTAACATCCCGGGCACCCAGATGATGGCGAAGGCCGCGAAGGGAAAGCTTTCAAAAGGCTTCCAGTGGGCCGGCAGCTCAGCGTAGCCCTGGAAGTCCATGAAGTCGGGAAGCGGGCTGTTGTAGACCGGGTCGGCGCCGATCATGAGCATCATGTGCATGCCGAGCGCGTAGCCGCCGAGCGCGAAGAAGAGGTTCTGGCCGAGGCAGAGCAGGCCGGTGTAGCCCCACAGCAGGTTGAGGCTCATGGCGAGCACCGCAAAGCAGAGGTATTTCCCCCAAACGCGGAGCTGGAAGCTGGAAACGTGGAGGAGCGACTCCTTGTCGAAGGTGTTGAACCACGGAAGGAGGATCAGGGTGATCATGGCTACGAGAGCCACGATGCCCCATTCGACGCGTTGTTTGTGAGTGTCGGACAACATGATGGATTAATCGTCGAGGCTGCGGGAGCGTGATGGGAAAAGGCCGCCGGGGCGCCACTGGAGGAAGAGGATGATCGCGATGAGCACGAGGACCTTGCCGAGGACCGGGCCGAGGATTGGTTGCAGGCCCTGGTCGAACATGCCGATGCCCATTGAGGAAATCGCGGCTCCGAGGAGGTTGCCGACGCCGCCGATGACGACGACCATGAAACTGTCGACGATGTAGGTTTGGCCCATCTCCGGACCGACGTTGCCGATCTGGGAAAGGAAGGCGCCGGCGAGCCCGGCGAGGCCGGAGCCGAAGGCGAAAGTGAAGAGGTTGACGCGCTTGGCGGGGATGCCCAGGGAGGAGGCCATCTGGCGGTTCTGCATGGTGGCGCGTATGTGCAGGCCGATCTTGGTGCGGCGCAGGATGAACCAGGTGATGAAGACGACGACGACCGCGAAACCGATGACGAAGAGTCGGGCATAGGGCATGGTGACATCGCCGATCGAAACGTTTCCGGAGAGCCACTGCGGGGCATCGACCATCACATTGGTCGAGCCGAACTTCATGCGCAGGCCCTGACGGATGAGCATCGAGATTCCCCAGGTGGCGAGCAGGGATTCGAGCGGGCGTTTGTAGAGGAAACGGATGACGCCGATCTCTAACAGCGCCCCGAAGAAGGCGGCGGTGAGGAAGGCGATGGGGATGGCCCAGAGAAAGTAGCTTTCGTAGACGGCGGTGCCGACGCCGTAGGTGCTGGCAAACCAGTTTTGTACGACGAATACCGTATATCCGCCGATGGCGATGAACTCGCCGTGGGCCATGTTGATGATGCCCATCAGGCCGAAGGTGATGGCGAGGCCGTAGGCGACGATGAGCAGGACGGAGCCGGTGCTGAGCCCGCGGAAAAGGGTGCCGAAGTTCTCGATCTTCTTTTCGTGGGATGCGGTGGCCTTCAGGGCGGCTTGGGCTTTGCTGCGCAGGATGGCCGCGTCTTCGCTGGTATCTCCCTCCAGATCCGCGGCCAGCTTTTCAATGAAGCTGCGGGCATAAACGGAAGGGGATTCGGTGAGTCCTTCGAGCGAGGTGATTTTTTCGGCGACCGTGCCGTTGGCGAGCAGGGAGATCTGAATGCCCTCTTCGAAAGCTTCCCTGGTCTTCGAGTTCTTCTGCTTTGGAAGGTTGGCTTTGAGGGCGGGGAGATAGTCGGGGGATTGGCTGGAGCCGAGCTTGAGGGCGGCGTCGGCGCGAACGTTCAGATCGGGAGAGACCAGGTCGATGACGTCGACCAGGCGACTGAGCTTCTTGCGCAGCGAGCGGCTGGCCCGGCTCTTCTCCGCACCGCTGACGTCGCCGGTATAGGGAGAATCGGTGAGGAGTTCGTAGAGGGCGTCATCGCGTTCGATGAGGGCGATGGAGGATTCTCCCTCCTTGGCGATCTGGATTTTTCCAATCCGCCAGGCCGCGACGACTTCCTGAATGATCGGGTCGCCGAATTCGCTGAGTTGTTCGAGGATGGCATCTTCTTCGCCGTTCTCGAGGATCAGGTTGGAAAGGACCTCGCGAGCGGAAGTCGGCGGTGTGACTTCCTGATCATCCTGCGCGTTGGCATGCGACCAAACGAGGAGCAGGGAAAGGAGTGTTAGGAAGATCCGTTTCATGAGCAGGTCTCCCATGAGCTGATTTCATGCCTAAGCGGTGGAAAAAGATGACAGTTTCACTTTAAGCAAAAAAAGACCGGCACTCGGACGGAATGCGCTCCGCCTGGGTGCCGGTCAACCCTTCTCAGCAACCGAAGGGAAATGATGGGATGGACTTGTTAGTCCTTCTTGAAAGTGCCCTTGAGGAAGGGTTCGGCCGGGACTTGTTCGAAAGTCTTGATGATCTCGAACTGACCGTTCTCAAGGGTCTCGCCGATGTAGACATTCTTGACGAAGTGATGGTTCTTCATCGAGGTGATCTTACCAAGTGGGCCATCGAAGGAGATTTCGCCGCTCTCGAGAGTTTCACGAACCTTGTCGACATCGAAGGAGCCGCACTTTTCAACCGCAGCCTTCCAGAGGTAGACACCGCAGTAGGAGAGAGCCATCGGTGAGCAGGTCACGCGACCTTCCTTGTTGATGCCGGCAACGTCGGTCTTCTTCAACCATGCCTGGAAGTTGTCTTTGAACTTCTTGTTGGCAGGGGTGTCGATCGACATGAAGTAGTTCCAGCAGCCGAGGTGGCCGACGAGCTTCTCAGCAGGGAAAGCGCGGAATTCATCCTCGGAGACCGAGAAGGAAACAACCGGGCAGTCTTCCGAGGTGAGGCCGGATCCGGCGAACTCCTTGAAGAAGGGAACGTTCGAGTCACCGTTGATGGTGCTGATCACGCAGGCGTCACCGGAAGCGGCGAAGGCTTTGATTTCAGCAACGATCTGTTGGTAGTCGGAGAAGCCGAAGGGGGTATACTTGCCGGGAGCAATGACGTTGCCCTTGTCGTCCTTGTGGACGCCACCGCCGATGTTCTCAAGCGGGATGCCCTTCGATTGAAGGTACTCGGCGAGCACGGTGTTGGTGGTGTGCGGGTAGACGTAGTCGGTGCCGACGAGGTAGAACTTCTTGAAGCCTTCTTCGAGCATGTAGTCGACGGCAGGGATGGCCTGCTGATTGACGGCTTCGGCGGTGTAGAAGATGTTAGGTGACATCTCCTCGCCCTCGTACTGGACGGGGTAGAAGAGCAGGCCGTTGTGCTTTTCGTAAACCGGAAGAACGAACTTGCGGCTAACGGATGTCCAGCAGCCGAAAGTCACGGCGACTTTGTCCTGAACGAGAAGCTGTTCGGCTTTCTCGGCAAAAGTCGGCCAGTCGGACGCGGGATCGACGACGATTGGCTCGATCTTTTTGCCAAGCACGCCGCCGGCGGCGTTGATTTCATCGAAAGTGAAAAGGAGGGTATCACGAAGCGAGACTTCGGAGATGGCCATGGTGCCACTGAGGGAGTGGAGCACGCCAACCTTGACGGTTTCTTCTTCAGCGTGGGTGAAACCGATGCTCGCGAGGGTTGCGGCGGCAAGGCTTCCTTTGAGGAATTTTGAGCGGGAGATTTTCATGATTCTTTTTGTTAGGTTATTAGAGCCAGAAGGCCCTGCAGGGTTTGTTCTGCAGGGCCTTTTGGTTTGGGGGAGATTTAGAACGAGCAACCGATGCCAACGTTCCAAGTGAAGAAGCTGTCGCTTGGGTTGTTGATCACGTCTTCCTGGGTGTTGTAGTACGTCACACCACCGTGGATGTCCCACGCGCCGAAGCGCTCGTCGCAAGGGATGGCGTAGGAGGCGTTCAGACCGATCGAAACGTAGCCGAAGCCGGAGTCGGTCACATTGCCGAGGGCGTCGAAGCCGTGGAAGCCATCATCAAGGAAGAATCCGGCATTGAGTGGGACTGCAAAGGAGACAGGACCCAGATCGAAACCGTATTCGATTCCTGGAACGATCACGGTGCCGTCCTGCGATCCGCCGGCAGCAGCTGCGCCAGCATCGAGGCGGTTGTGGAAGGTGACCGATGGGCTGAGGAAGCAATCGTAGGCGAGCGAGATATCGAGGATGTGCTCGGTATCGCCACCATACATCCATGCCTGATAGAGGGCGGTAACGCTGAGGTCACCGAAGGCGTAGGAGCCTCCAGCCCAGACATCAACTTCCTGAAGATCACCACCGATCGGCGATCCGGCGTTGTCATTGACGTCCCACCAGGTTCCGAGGATGGCCGTGAAGTTCTCAGTAAAGGCGAAATTCAGTTCCAGAGCCGGATTGAAGGTGGAATCACCGCCGAAACTGTCACCACCACCCCAGACATCAAAACCGTAGGAAATGAAGTGGGAGTTGAGGTCCAGGCTGAGGTTTCCGGAAACGACGCTATCATCGGCTGCTACTGGAGTCATCATGGGGGCTGGCTCAGGGGTGCCGGCGAGGGCGGCGGAGCTGAGACCTGCACCAAGTGCCGCAGTGATGGCTGCGAAGCGGAGGTTGCCGGTGGATTGATTTTTCATCAGTTCTTGTTGTGGTTGTTGGTTGGATGAACCGCAGATTCTTCAGCTTGATTTTTTGAGCTGAGGATCGAGGGTCAGTGCTCGGCCTTTCAGCACTGGGCGTGCCACGAATGAAGCTTGGGCCGTGGTCCATGAGCGGTGGTCACTGGGATTCATCAGGTGGATGAGCGCGATTCATGATGTCTGGGCGTGTTCGTCGGAGTTGAGGTTTCAGCATCAGGTTTCCATCGATAAAGTGACGAAAGCGGCCATTTTGTCTTTTGTGGCCCCTCGCAGGTTTTTTGATTTATGACACGGCGGTTGGGGCGATTCGCTTTCGCGAAGCGGGGCTGGCCTGAGCTGGGCGGGTGAGGAAACTTGGCGCTTGGAATGCGCTGGCGGGCTCATAAGTTTCCCAGCGTGTTTCAGATCGTTTTCAATGAAATCAGTGCGGCCGAGTTGTCTCGGCTCGATACCCTTGAGCAGCTTGATTTGATGGATCAGTTCAAAGTGACCCAGGATGATCTGGATAATTTGGATGGTGAGCGCTTCGGCAAGATCGAGCGCGATGGGAAGAAGCTTTACCGCTACCGGGCCGAGGATTGGCGGGTTTATTTTGAGGTGAAGGACAGCTCGGTGGTGGTTCACCGGGTGCTTCACAAGGGGACATTCTCCGATTTTGTGTTCCGTTCGAAGATTCCTCTGGCGGAAGACGAGGAGCTGGCGGAGTCGAAACATTTTTGGAAGCTGATCGACGAAGGTCGGGCGGCCAGGAAGGTTTGAGCAGCTGATATGCCGGCGGATCCGGCCGGGAAATCCGGAAATTCGTGACGTTCCGGTTTTCGCCCCACGACTTACGGTGTCAGTTGGTGGATTTTGATTTCCGTGGGGTGGGGGGGCTCTGCTAGAGTCCACCTCAACATGAAGTGGTTTATCTATATTGTACTGGGACTCGCGATCGGTGGTGGCTGGCTGTGGTTCATGAAGTCCGGTGTCGGCGAGGTCGAACAACTCGAGGCCGAGATCGATCGGATCGAAATGGAGGGCAGCGTCGAGGAGCAGGAGAAAGTTCCCGGCATGCGGGAAGATGTGGAGAGTGTGAAGGGACAGAAAACGCTCTCGGGGATTCTGCTGGCCTTTCTAACAGCCGGGCTGGTGGGGATCATTTTCGTCATCGATGTGCTGCCTGCAATGGCCCACCGTTTCACGCACGCGGTGTATGATAGCGCGGAAATGGTGGAGGACGATGTGATGCACGATGCGCGGGCGAAGCTGGCGCAGGGTGATTACGAGGGAGCCATTGCGGCGTTCCGCGAAGCGGCGGCGGCCGAGCCGATGAATCGCTTGCCTTATGTGGAAATCGCCAAAATCCAGCGGGATAACCTCTCCGATCCGGCGGGTGCGGCATCGACCTTGCGTCAGGCGATCGAAGGCCAGGCTTGGGAAGAAAATGATGCAGCTTACCTGATGTTCCGTCTGGCGGAAATCCACCAGCAGAATCTTGGGGATCAGGCGACGGCGGTTTCGATCCTCCAGCAAGTCATGGAGCAGTTCCCGGAAACCCGCCATTCGGCAAACGCCCGGGCGAAACTCCACGATTGGGGCGTCGTTTAAGCCAATGGAAAAGTCGCTTCGCCGGGCGGTGGAGCGCCATCCGTTGCTGTGGGCTGCCGCCATGGCGGCAGCGGCCGTGCTGGCTGCGGATGGGTGGTGTTTGGTGGGGCTGACGGGGTCCGCGGTCCTGTTGGTTCTCTTGATTTCCGCGCGAAAGTGGTGGGTGCTGATGGGAGCCGTGGGGCTGGCACTCGTGGCAGGGACATCGCATTTTTCGGAAGTCGCCCGACGCGGCGCTTTGATGCAGGAGATGGGGGACGGGATGGCCGGGCCCATCGAGGCCCGCTTGCTAGAGGAGCCGCGCAGTGCGGCTGGCGGGTGGGCGGCGCTGGCGGAAGTGGTGGCGACCGGTGACCGGGTGTGGATTCTTGCTCGTGGGCAGGCGGCTGGTTCCGGGGCGGTGGTGGCCGGGAATGGGGTCTATCAGCCCATCGAAGGGCCTCGCAATCCCGGGCAGTTTGATCTGCGTCCGTGGTTGACGAGACGAGGGGCTTTCGCCGCTTTCCAGGCGAACGGAAGGTTGAGAGTCGTGGAACCCCCGCCATCATGGCATCGGCTCGGCCAGGGGATCCGGGCGGGGTTCCGGGAGTCTGTAACGCGCGGCCTGGATCCGCTTTCCCGTGAGGCAGCGGTGATTCGAGCGGTGGTGCTTGGCGAGCACCCGGACGACGATGTGCTGATCGATCCCTTTCGCCGAAGCGGGACGCTGCATGTCTTCGCGGTGAGCGGGCTGCATGTCGGCATGGTGGGGTTGATCGGATGGTTTGTTTTGAGAATGGCGGGGGCGTCCCGTCGCGGGGCCGTGGTTCCCCTGATTATCCTGATGCTGGGTTACGCCTGGCTGACCGGCATGAAGCCGCCGGCGATGCGCGCGGCCTGGATGGCGGCGGTGGTGCTTGGAGCGTTTTGGTTCCGTCGACGTCCGGATGTGATCAATGCCCTGGGTCTGGCGGCCCTGCTGATGCTGCTGCGCGATGGCGACCTGTTGTTTCAGGCCGGCGTGCAGCTGTCGTTCGGAGTCGTTTTTGCCATCGGGATGCTGCATCGCACTGTCGGCCGGGCCTTCGCGTGGATTCGCTGGGAGGAGCCCTACCTCCCGCGTTCTCTGTATGGTCCTTGGCGGGAACGATGGTTTGGATTTCGGCGCTGGATGGCGGACATGCTGACGGTTTCAAGCTCGGCGTGGTTGGGGTCGGCTCCGTTGACGGCGCTGCATTTCGGTCTGATGACGCCGGTTTCGATCGTGGCGAGTGTCGCCTTGTTCGTGGTGGTTTTCCCTTTGCTGGGGCTGGCACTGCTCTCGGCGGCGGTGTCACCTCTGCCGGGCGTGTCGGAGAGGATCAATGCAGCGAACGGATTTCTGGCGGCTTCGGCTTTAACGATCGCAAAGACGGGCGCAGCGGTGCCGGGGGGCAATTTTGCCGTGCCGCGGGGGCGTCCGGCCGACGAGTTCCTGATTGTGTATGACGTGGGTGGGGACGGGGCGGCGGTGTGGAAAGGCGAGGAGGCTTGCGTGCTGATTGACAGTGGAAGCCGACGGAGCTTCGACCGCGTGGTGATGCGCTCATTGCGCGGGATGGCGCTGCGGCCGGATAAATTCGTGGTGACGCACCCGGACGGTGGGCATGTCGGGGGAATGACCGCAGCGGTCGACGCCTTTCCCATGACGGAAGGTCTGGTGCCTGTGCTGAGGGCCAAGAGTTCCAACTTCAGGGCAATGCTCAGCGCGGGAGATGAGCGGGGCGTGAAAATGATCCGGGGACGTCGAGGCCGGAGCTATGGGCTGGGGAATGGGGCGGAGCTCGAGGTCGTCTGGGAGCCGGATGCCTGGAACTGGAATGATGTCGCGGATCAGCGGGTGATGCCGGTAATGCTCCACTGGCATGGATGGAGAATCCTTTTCATGGGCGATGCGGGTTGGGCGAGCGAGCGGGCGATGATGGAAGGGGGTGCCGGGCTTGCGGCGGACGTGATTGTGGCCGGACGCCACATCCATGACGCGTCGCTGGGTGTCCGGTTTCTGGAAGCCACCGGCGCCCGGGTCGTGATCGCCACTCACTCAAATTTCCCGTCGGCCGAACGGATTCCGGATTGGTGGCGGGAGTCCTGCGAGGCTCGCGGAGTCCAGGTTTTCCACCAGGGGGAGAGCGGTGCGGTCAGTGGGGTTCTGGACGAGGGAGCGCTGCTGTTGAAAGGCTTCGTGGACGGGAAAGTGCTCAGGTTGGAGAAGCCTGGCTCTTTCTGAGGCGAAGCCCCTGAAGTCGTTTCCCCTCGGCTTCCCACTGGATCTGGAAGTCGGTTTTCGGGTAAAAAAATGCCTCCTCGGGCCATTCGAGCGACTCAAATCGGCCGAAATCCGCGACCTTTTCCTCAGCCCACTCAAAATACTCGTCGTGATCGGTCTTGAAGAGGAACTCGCCGCCGGGTTCCAGCACCTCATGGACGGCTTCGAGAAATTCCTGCTGAATCAGCCGTCGGCGATGATGTCGGGCCTTCGGCCATGGGTCGGGGCAGAGGAGGTGGAGACGCGACACCGAGCCGGGTCCCAGCAGCCATTCGACGGTGTAGCGGCTTTCGAGACGCAGCACCTTGAGATTGTCGAGCTGCCCCCGTTTGGCGCGCTTGCAGACTTTTTTGACCCGCCCGAGCAGGCGTTCCACTCCGAGAAAATTGCGCTCGGGGTGGTGCTCCGCCATGCCGAGGAGAAACGACCCATCACCGCAGCCGAGATCGACCTCCAAGGGCTGATCCTTCGTGAAAATCTCCGATTTTTCCGCCCGGCGAAAATAATCGGCGGGCATGAACTCGTGAGTTTCGGGGGTTCTGGCGTTGCGTTGAGTCATTGACAGCCCTAGGCAACGGGCTGGAGCGCGCCTGACAAGCCGATTTATTAAGGAAGACCCAGTCTGGCAGGAAGAGCGGCTGAAAAAGGGTTCCCGCTTGACGGTTTTTCCCATGAATCCCTAACTTCTCCAAACGAGACGCCGCCGGCGCCCCGAAAACAAACCAACCATTTCCCTTCCAAGCACCGTGGACCTCAAGGAACTTCGCCGAATCGTAGAGTTGATGAACGAGCACGGACTCACCTACTTCGACATGTCGAGGGAGGGTTTCCACCTGAAACTCAAAAAAGGACAGGACCTGGAGTCGCTCAAAGGATTGCTCGCAGCATTGCCAACGGCCGCTCCCGCCGCCCCTGCTGCTCCCGCTCCCACCGCTCCGGCCCCTGAAGCCGCCGCCGCCGCCACTCCGATTTCATCCGGCGAAGAAATCACCTCTCCGATGGTCGGAACCTTTTATCGCAAGCCAAATCCGGAGTCGCCTGACTTTGTCAGCGTCGGTGATACGGTCAGCGTCGGCCAGACACTCTGTATCATCGAGGCCATGAAGGTGATGAACGAAATCAAGGCCGAGCGCTCCGGCACGATCACTTCGGTGATCGCCGAAGACGGCAATCCAGTTCAGTTTGGCGATCCGTTGTTTGGGATCAAGTAAGGTCTTCCAGCCACCGATTTTCCAACTCGAATCCCAATTTCATGTTCAAACGTGTTCTTGTCGCCAATCGCGGCGAAATTGCCCTCCGCATCATCCGCGCCTGCCGCGAACTCGGAGTGGAATCGGTCGCGGTTTACTCCGAGGCCGATGTCGATTCGATGCATGTCCAGCTTGCCGACGAGGCCGTGTGCATCGGCAAGGCGGCGAGCAAGGACAGCTACCTGAAGGCGGATCGAATCATCGCCGCCGCGGAAATTACCGAGTCGGAAGCCATCCATCCGGGCTACGGATTCCTCTCGGAAAATGCCCGCTTCGCCGAGATCTGCTCGAGCTGCAACTTCCAGTTCATCGGGCCTTCCGCGCAGGTGATATCGACCATGGGTGACAAGGCGACGGCGCGGGCCACCGCAGTCGCCAACGGCGTTCCGGTCACGCCGGGGTCCGAGATCCTTGCCGACGAAGACGAAGGGCTCGCGGAGGCGAAGCGCATTGGCTTCCCGGTCATGATCAAGGCGACCGCTGGGGGTGGCGGCCGCGGAATGCGTCCCTGTTTCAAGGAAGAGGATTTCCGTTCTCTCTACAAAGCCGCATCGAATGAAGCCATCGCCTGCTTTGGCAACGGCGATTGCTATCTCGAAAAGCTGGTGCTAAATCCGCACCACATCGAATTCCAGATTATCGCCGACCGCCACGGGAACTTCATCCAGCTCGGCGAGCGCGATTGTTCAATGCAGCGCCGCAACCAGAAGATCATCGAGGAATGCCCCTCGCCGCTTCTAACACCTGAGCTGCGCAAGCGGATGGGCGAGGCATCCGTGAACCTGATCAAGGCCATCGGATACGAGAATGCCGGAACCATCGAATATCTCGTCGATGACAAGGCGGAGAACTTCTACTTCATGGAAATGAACACCCGGATTCAGGTGGAGCATCCCGTGACGGAAGAAGTGATGGGCTGCGAACTCATCAAGGAGCAGATCCGCATCGCTGCCGGAGAACCGCTCTCCCAGCACGTGCTGAAGTCCCAGCCGCGTGGTCACTCGATCGAGTGCCGCATCAATGCCGAAGACCCCTACAACAATTTCACCCCAAGCCCCGGCCGGATCGACCTCTGGTATGCGCCTGGCGGGAAGGGCGTGCGCGTGGATACCCACGTTTACTCCGGCTACACGGTGCCTCCGCACTACGACTCGATGATCGCGAAGTTGATCGTCACCGCGGCAACGCGCGAGATCGCGATTTCACGCATGAAGCGCGCCCTCGGCGAATTCATGATTCAGGGAATCAAGACCACCATCCCTTTCCAGCAGGAAATCATCGACCACCCGGACTTCAAGAGTGGCAACTACGACATCGGCTGGGTTTCCCGCTTCCTTGAGGAGCGGCAGGGTTCATGATGACGGACCCTCGCAAAGCTCTCGCCGACGCTCGCCTCTACGGCATTCTCGACCTGGGTTACGTCACCGCTGAAAAGGCGGAAGAGGCGACCCGCGCTCTTTTGAAAGGTGGGGTCGATCTTCTCCAGCTGCGTGCCAAGACGTGGACGGAAGCCGCGATTCTGGAGCTGGGAAAAAAGATCGCCCCGCTCTGCAAAGAGGCGGGCGTGCCGTTCGTGATGAACGATTTTCCGTCGCTGGCGATCGAACTTGATGCCGATGCCTTGCACCTTGGTCAGGACGACGGAAGCCTCGAGGAGGCACGGAAACTCGTGGGTGATCAGATGCTCCTGGGTCGCTCCACTCACTCTCCGGAGCAAGCAAGGCAGGCTCTGTTAGATGGCTTTGACTACATTGGTTTCGGACCTTTGTTTCCGACACCCACCAAGCTGGGTCGCCCGGGAATCGGCATGGACCATGTCAGGGCCGTCCAAGCGGATGTCGGAATCCGGATCCCGGTCTTCTGCATTGGGGGAATCCGGCGTGATAATCTGGCACAGGTCATCGAAGCCGGAGCCCGTCGGGTCGTCATCGTTTCCGACTTGCTGACCGCTCCCGACATCGCAACGGCCGTAGCGGAGGTTCAATCCAGCCTGCGAAGTGCAGGATAGCACGATTGGCGCTGCTTTCAGTCGGGGCAGGGCATTTAGCCTGGCATCGCAAAATCCGGCATTTTTGAGGATCAAACCATTGCCATCGGCCTGAGATCCGTCGATACCCACCCCCAGCATTTTTCTCGAAACCTCCATGTCTGAATCCTCCAACTCACTTTCTGTCGTCGTCGGCGGAACCGTCGCGATCGATAACGTCAAAACTCCCGGCTCCGAAGCCGAGAACCTCCTTGGAGGATCAGCGGCCTATGCGGCACTCGCCTCATCCTTCTACTGCCCTTCGGTTCATCTGGTCGGGATTGTCGGGAAAGACTTCCCTGCCGAGCATCTCTCGATGCTGGAGGCTCGTGGCATTTCGCTGGATGGCATCGAGCGTTCCGAGGGCGACTCCTTCACCTGGAGTGGCGAGTACATGGAAAACATGAACGAGCGGGTCACTCATCGCGTCGGCTTGAACGTGCTTGAGAGCTGGGAAGTCAAGGTTCCCGCCCCGGCCAATCAGTCCGAGATCGTGGTCCTGGCCAACATGTCGCCGGACAACCAGCTCCAGATGCTCGAGCAATGCAAAGCGGCATCGTCCTTTGTGATCGCCGATACGATGGATCTGTGGATCGAGATCGCCAACGAGCGACTTCACGAAGTCCTCAAGCAGCTCGATCTTTTTGTGATAAATGAGAGCGAAGCCCGCGATTTCGCAAAAACTTCCAATCTGGTGGAGGCCGGCCGGCGTCTGCTGGAGAAAGGACCGCGCTATGTGGTGATCAAGCTCGGGGAGTTCGGCGCGATGCTCTTCGGTCGTCGGGAAGGAGCGATTCCGGATGAACTCTGTGCGGACAGCTTCTTTCGCTGCGCCGCCTTCCCCTTGAGCGAGATTTCCGATCCCACCGGCGCCGGTGACACCTTCCTGGGGGCGATTGCCGGTCATTTGGCTGCGGCAGGGGAAAGAAACCCTTCTTTCGAGTCGATTCGTCAAGCGGTGGTGCAGGGTTCCGTGCTGGCCTCCTACACCTGCGAAGCCTTTTCCACCAAGCGTTTGGAGGGCCTGAGCCGCAACGATCTCGATGCCCGACTCGCCGCTTTCCGCCAAATGAGCTCGTGGTAAGGGGGCTTGCGAGCTCCCGACGGCCGAAAAGTCTTTGTAATTACAGCATTTCCGGGCCTTGGAAAAATTTTGTGCGAACAAACTTTTTACTTGCGATGAAGTGCTCAAACGGCGTTGATTGATCTCGAAGACCAGCAGAGTCGTGGATAAAACGTATTGGGTGACGGGAGTGTCACCAGTGAAACAACCAATTTTCTCGACCCGGCCGGATTCGTAACCTAAAGCCTACAACGTAATGAAACCACTTATCCCCTTCGCGCTCTTAGGAGCCATTCTCGCTGTCGGAGCCAACGCGGCTACTACTGATCCTGTTGGATATATTTCTCACACGATTAGTACGGGCTCACCGTCGCTGACGGTTCTTTCTCCGACTCTGGTTCAGCCTGTCGAGTATTCTAGCGTCTCGACAGTTTCACCATCGGGTGGGTCTACCATCACGCTGCCGGCTGGTGTTCCAAGCGATTTCAATACTGGTGACGTCCTTGAAATTACAGATGGAGAGTCTGAAGGCTGGTGGTCTACTGTTGTTTCCTCAACTGATACCACAATTGTTATATTTGATGAGTTTCCGGCTGGGCTCGATGCTGCCACGCCGATTTCAGTTCGGGCGCACAACACTATTCAGTCGTTCCTCGGAGATAATAACCCGGGGCTGGCTCCTTTCGATGGAGCGACTGGGGATGAAGTTCAGATTTTGAATCCCGATCAAAGTCTCGTTCAAATAGCATTTGTTCCAGCAGCAGTTAGCGGGGCTGCTGAAGATGGATGGTACAATCTGGTCACCCTTGCACCTGAAGGTGATCGAGTAATCGAGCCGGGATCTGCGGTGATTATCAAATCTTCGACTAGTGCGGAACTGACTTTCCAATCTACTGGCGCAGTTAAACTTACAGATACGCAAGTTGATTTGTTTCCAGGCCTTACGCTCGTTGGGCAGGTTGATGCAGTAGGAGCAACTTTGGGCGAAATGAATTTGGCAACGCAGCTCAATCAGTTTGACGGATCAAATTCCGATTTCGATGAATTCCAGATTTTGAATTCTGATCAATCGTTGACTCAATATGCAGCGCTCGCTCCGGGTGTTGCGGGGCCAGAAGCGGTAATGGCCAATTTGGTCACTACGGCTGATGCGACAAATATTATTATCGAAGGGGGTACAGGAGCTATTTTGAAGCGTGATGCATCTCAGGCAGCTTCTTCGATCACAGTCCCTGGTTCGAGCGTAGCTCCGTAATTTAGGATCGGGCTGGAAAACAAGTAATGTTTTAATAAAATACAACTATATGAAAATGCTAAAATGTATTATCCTCACTGCTGCTTTGACAGCATCAGCTTCAGCAGCGACAGTTGGAATTTCACCTGGTTTCGGTGCAGCTAACGGTATTGTCGTTACAGTTGATGGAGTCCAAACTAACTACGGTCTCTCCGTTCTAGGGCTTGTGTCAGATGCTCAGATTCTTTTCGGATCAATGCAGACATTGGCCAGTGGCGCCAAGATTAGCGGTTCATTCGCAGCGAATGGCCCAGTCTCGCTAAACAATGAGGAAATTTATTTGCGGGTTGATGCTGGTGGGGGATGGGCATTGTTGAGCACTACACAGACGTTTCCAGCTGACGTTTCGAGTGCTGCGCTCAGCTCCACGGTTATTTTTAGTAATAGCAGCGCGACCAGTATCGACAGCACTGGCGGAATAATGGGAGTGGAATTCACAAACGCTAACACGCTTAATTTTGTCACAATCCCAGAACCATCCGTCGCCATCCTTGGTGCGCTTGGTATGCTCGGCCTTGTTCGCCGTCGCCGTTAATCTCTAGCGTTTTAGGTTTAGGTTCGATGGAACCGTAAAAGGAGGCAGGGTTTTCCCTGCCTCCTTCTTGTTTTGAGCGAGAGCACTCGATTTGACGTTGGACCTTAGAGGGTTTGAGGAACTTTGCTCCTTTTGCTCCACAACCGTTGGTCAGAAATCGAGCTTGGGAATCGAGCTCAGTAGTCGACGGATTCCAGATAAAGCCCGTCTGCGGGGGCGCAGAGGGGGGCGCGGCCTTTGGGGAGACCGGGCTGATCGAGAAGGGAGGCAAAGTCGTCGAGGCGCATGCGGCCTTGGGCGACGGTGATGACGCTGCCGGTGAGGAGGCGGACCATCTTGTAGAGGAAGCCGTCGCCGGTCCAGGTGAGGCGCCAGCCGTGCTCGTGGGCTTCCAGGTCGGCTCGAGTGAGGGTGCGATAGTAGTCGGTTGCTTCCGTTTCGTTGCCCCGTTTGGCGGCGAAGGCTTCGAAGTGGTGTCGTCCCAAAGTTGCTTTCATGGCGTCCTCGAGCAGATAGGGATCGAGTTGGCGGGGGAGGTGCCAGGCAAGGCCGGCGCGGAAGGGGGAAAGAACGGGTTCGGTGCAGATGCCGTAGTGGTAGGTCTTTCCGGTGGCGGAAAAGCGGGCATGGAAGTCGGATGAGACCTCTTCGGCAGCGAGCACGCGGATGCTGGAGGGAAGCTTGGTATTGAGTGCCGGAACCCAATTGAAGGGGTTCATGGTCAGGTGGTCGGGGGCGTCGAAGTGGGCGACCTGGGCGAGCGCGTGCACTCCCGAATCGGTGCGACCGGAGCCATGGACTCGGATGGGCTCCTTGGCGGTATCGCTGGCCGCCTTTTCGAGCAGGTCCTGAACGGTGTTCCGTGAGGGCTGGGACTGCCAGCCTTCAAGAAAGCGGCCATCATAGGCGAGAGTGAGTTTGATCCGCACGCCGGAGGAAAGGCGATTTGGTGCAGTGGGAACAAGTAGGAATCCGCCGGCTTGCCGATGCTGAGACCTGCGGGTCCGGAGCCGGCAAGCAAGCAGGGGAAGTAATCGGGCCCATTTGCCTTCAGCGGCAAGCGATTGTGTCGTCGCTCAAGTGCCCCATCGCCGGGGCGTTGCGGTCGAGGGCGGAACGCTTGCCTGCTGACGGTGTGGGCTTGGCAGGTCGGGGTGGCGGGGATTGATGAGCCTCATGCCACGGGGCGATGTCGGTGGGCCGATATTCTCATGGTGGGCGTGCTTCAGGGTTGGAGTTTCCGACGGCTGAGGGCATCTTAATTTCGTGGAACGAGAGATGGATCGCTTTGTGATGTTCCTCGCGACCGAGCGAGGGCTCTCGGAGGCCTATCAACTTTCTGTTAGGCAGACGCTCGATGCGCTGGCTGCCTGGATGATCAAACGAGGCGCGGGTTTGGATGATATCGGAACCGACGAGTTGTCCGAGTTCTTGAGGGAGCGGAAATCTGACGGACTTTCGGCCTCGTCGCTGCGCATTTCCATGGTTCATCTGAAGGTGTTCTTCCGCTGGATGGCAGGAAAGGGCCATCTTCCCATGGATCCGGCCGAGCCGCTGCTGTCTCCGCGCCCTGACAAAGGTCTGCCTGAGACGATGAATCGCGGGACGGTCGAGCGTCTCCTGGAAAGCATCGATGGAACCCAGCCACTGGGAAAGCGGGACCGGGCCATGCTGGAACTGTTCTATTCCTCGGGTCTGCGGCTCAGTGAGCTTTGTGCCCTGAGCCTTGAGCGCTACGATGCGGATGATGGCTTCCTGCGAGTGACCGGGAAGGGGAACAAGACAAGAATCGTCCCGGTCGGGGTGCGCGCGCGCGAGGCGGTTGAAGACTACTTGCAGAATGAACGGGCAAGTCTTGTGACAAAGCGGACGAGCACCGAGATCTTTCTGAGTGTCCGCGGCGGAAAACTTTCGCCCGACCGGGTGCGGCAAATCGTCAAGGAGCGTGCGGCGCGCGCAGGCATCGAGAGCAATGTCTACCCCCACCTGCTCCGGCATTCGTTTGCCACGCATTTGTTAGAGGGAGGTGCGGACCTGCGGGTGATTCAGGAGCTCCTCGGTCATGCCGATATTTCAACGACGCAAATCTACACGCACGTCGACGGAGCAAGGCTGAAGTCAGTTCACAAGCGTTTCCACCCACGCGGCTGATCTCGTCGAGACCACCAACGAATTCAGCCGCGATGCCTCTGTTAGAGAGTGATCCGAAATCCTCAACCGGTTCGCTCGGCAAAGGTCATTGGGTGACCGGTCTAATCCTTCAGCTTGACCTTCTCCTTCTCGCCATAGGGGCGGATCTCGAGATTCTTGTCGGTCTTCGGCGGGACGACATTTTTCGGGGGATCGGCGGGGACCTCGCCGATCGGAACGACCTTGTCGGCCCGGAGTCGGACGGATTGGAAAAGAAGATTGTAGTTGTGCCTGAGAACTGCGGGAAAATTGACACGTCCGGCTTCGACGACTTTTTCACGCAGCAATTTGGAGGAAAGGTCGGCGACGAGGTCGGTGCCAATTTTGACGGCGCCTTCCACGCCGCTGACGGAGGCACCGGCGTTTGCCGTGCTTCGAATCAGGTCGCTGGAAATGGTCCGCCCCTGAATGGCGAGGTTCGATTGAGCGGAGGCCACGGTGCCATCCGGCCCGAAGCTCACTTCAAGCACGGCGTGGTCGTCATTGGCGAGCCATCCGCGACGATGGTCGATTCGCAGGGACACGAAAATACCGCCATCGGGCGTCGGAGTGATCTCCGGCTTGTAGGTGCGGTAATCGGCGCCGGAGAGTGAATAGTCGACCGTGGAGGTCTTGTTCTTCCAGCCACCAAGACTTTCACCCAGGGCATCGATATCGATGTCGACTCCCGCGTGCAGGCAGGGTGCATGCAGGAGGGTGAGGGCAAGAATGAGTGATTTCATGGCGCGTTCTGAAGCGTTACTGACAGGCGCTTATACTCGATTTTACACCAAAATATTCATTCTAAAATCGCGGAGAGCAGAGAATGCGCCTCAATTAGGGGAGGCCGGCGAGAAATTCGCGGAGAATCGGTAGGTCGGCGGCCGCCCAGTCGAGTGCGGATAGCTGGCTCGGCAAGCACCAGCGAAGCTCGGAGTGCTCGTGAGCCTGAGGCTCGCCTTTCTCGATGGTGCAGGTGAAAGGGATGAGCTGAATGGGGCCGCGACCGTAATCGTGGACGACGCGGCCGAGGGCTTTGTCGATGGCAACGGTGATCTCGAGTTCTTCCTGCAGCTCGCGAATCAGGGCTGCTTCGGCCGATTCGCCGGCTTCGACTTTGCCACCAGGAAATTCCCATTTGCCTCCGAGGTGCTTGCCTTCTGGGCGGCGACAGGCGAGTAGCTTGCCATGGGGGCCGAGGATCAAACCGGCAACGACGTCGATCATTACCTTCCGTCGGCGAGGCGGTCGGCGAGCATCTCGGGCAAGCCAGCCGCACGAATTTTCTCCTGAGTCTTGGCGATGTCGTACTCGATCCGCCGAAAGACGATGAGCTTATGGTCGAGATCGTAAATCGCGTAGGCCGCACGCCAGTCGCCGTCACGCGGTTGTCCGACGGAGCCGACGTTGATGAAATACTTGGAGCCCGGCTCGATGGCCACCGACTCGGCGGGGACTTCGTCGACCTTTTCTCCCTTGATATAGACGCGCGGGACGTGGGTGTGACCGTGGAAGCAGACCTGGGTGAACTGGTAGGAAAAGTTCGACATCGCATCGAAGCGATTGGTCACGTAGTTCCAGTTTGCCGGCTGATCGAGCGTGCTGTGGACGACGGTGAAGTCGGCGATTTGGCGGACCATGCGCAGGCGCCGGAGCCAGGTGCGTTGTTCTTCGCTGAGTTGATTGCGCGTCCACTCGAGAGCGGTGGCGGCGATCGGATTCATGGTTTCCAGGGAATGGGAACCGGAGGCGTCTTCGTCGTGGTTTCCTTTAACGACGGGGCAATCCATTTCGCGGACGATTTCCAGGCAGGCCGCGGGATCCGCGTTGTAGCCGACCACGTCGCCCATGCAGATGTACTCGGTGCAGCCTTGTTCGACGGAGTCGGCGAGCACCGCTTCGAGCGCTTCGAGGTTGGCATGGATGTCGCCGAACAAAGCGATGCGTCGTGGACCTGATGGGGCTTCCTGGCTCGCAGGGGTCGCCGATGGATTCGGTGTCGGTCCCGTTGGCGGGATGATGGGTGGTGGGGGCGGGCCGTTGCTCATCGCTGCTACCAGGGATTGAAAGGGTTCTCTTCGAGTTCTTCGCGCTGCTTGAAAACACTTTTATCAGCGGGAATGCTGAGTCGCGATTCAAGTTTTTTGAGGATTTCAGCCATGCCGTCTGTTGGGAAATTCTTGCGAATCTCAAGGTAGTAAGGCGTCAATTGCTCGTAGGCCTCGGTTTCACTGCCGAAGATGTCAAGTGCAAGCTGGTAGGTGTCGCCAGATGGATTGGCCCGATGTTCGAGTGCAAAGGCGAGTGCGTTCATGGTGGGAACGCGGCCACGAGGTTGCTTGCGGCGCTCGCGGATGATCTCCAAAGCCTCGTCTTCCCGCCCCGGCACCCGGGCAAGCGCGTAGGCGGCGCCATTCTGAACGAAAGGAAGGGCATTCCCCGCCTTCACCGCATTGACATAGGCATCGGCGGATTTTTCGTAATCAATGAGCTTGTTAGGATCGGAGTAGATCCAGCCGAGTCGTGACCAGAGATACCAGCTGTCGGGATTCTGCTTGGTGCCTTCTTCGAGAAAAGCTGTGCCTCTCTCGATCCACGCCCGCCATTCGGCGCGACGGCGAAGTTCCGGGAGGTCGCTGGATGTCTGGTAGTAGGCGGCGGCGTTGTAGGCCATGTGCCAGGATCCGGTGTCCCAGTAGTAATCGGTATTCGGTGCGAGCTGAACGATGGTTTCGTAGGTGTCGGCCAGCTGAACCCAGCGCTGATTTTCGAAGAAAGTGAAGGCGCGGAGGTTCAGGACGGTGGCGACCAGAGTGCGCAACCCGCCGAGCGAAACGGCCCAGAATCCCTGCCCCACCTTCTTGCGGGTCTCAATGTTGAGCGGCTTGGAAAGCAAGCCCTGGGTCCGGAGGTCTTCTGTTAGAGCCTGCTCAAGCGGCATCCGAACGATCCCCGCGACGACCAGAACGGAAGCGGCAGCGGTGAGGCGACGGAGTGTGGTATTCATCGTTCGGGAAACGGATCAGAATTCCTTTCGGGCAAAAATGATCCACGAAGTGAAGGTGTAGATCACGCAGTAGAAGAGGGTCACCCCGGCAATCTTCAGCAGCATTCCGGCTTCGAGGAGCTTGCCCTCGATGATCGAATCGACGACGTTGAAGAGCTGCAGGTCAGGAAGCACGACCGATATCGCGCCCGAGCCGACTCGGCCAAGTGCGCCGGTGCCGGAGAAATAGAAGTCGCGGGCGTCGGCCTGGAAGAAGCCGACGAAGAGAATCATGAATCCGACGACCGCGGTGAAAAGGGTGCTCGTCGAGAAGGTCGAGAGAAGGAGGGCGACGGCGGCCATCACTGCCGCGCGGAAAAAGACCACGAGCACGCCGGCTTGAAGATTCCAGCTGGGCCCCAGTGCCCGGGTTTCAGCGAGGTAGCGCTCCTTCATTTCCGCAGGGTAGCCGGCGGAGTCGGCGAAATGGGCTCGCGTTTCCAAGACTTCATTGGTGCGAAGTTGGAGCACTCCGACCATCAGCAGGTCCATCACGACCATCGAAATGAAGATCAGCGAGGTCACGCCTAACAGCTTGCCGACGAGATAATCGAGGCGCGGCACGGGTTTGGCCAGAATGGTGTAAAGGGTCCGGTCCTCGACGTCTTTCGGTAGCAGCAGACCGGTGGCGACGACGGCCAGCACGAGGGAAAAAAGCCCCATGCAGCCGAGCGAGGTGTTCTTGATCGCGTAGAGCACCTGGACTCCGGCGTTTTCGGGAGCGCTGTTCGTCGGAAGGTCGAGGGAGTTCGAGCCGATGACGATCACGGCAAAGATCGCGAGGAAGTAAAAGACCTTCATGCGCACCAGCTGCGTGAAGGTATTGAACGCCAGCACGGCGATCCGGCGGGGATTCAGAGGTCGGTTGGGAAGGGCCTTGCTCACGAGTCGTCGCGGTTGGTGGTTTGTTCGAGAAAGAGTCGTTCGAGGGTGGTTCGAGGTTTTCCGGAGCCCAGGAATTCTCCTTGGCCGCTTTCCTCTACCAGCTTCCGGATGCGCTCGATCAATTCGGGCGATGCGTCGCGCAGCAGCACTTCGGTCTGCTCTTCGATGGCGAGCATCTCGTCGAGTCGGCCTTCCTTGACCATCCGGCCTTTGTAAATGATGCCGACTCGATCGCAGACCTCCTGAACTTGCTCTAACAAGTGGGAACAGAGGAAAACGGTGATGCCGCGTTCTTTCAACGCCAGAATGAGATCGCGGATCTGCCGGGAGCCCACGGGGTCCACGCCGGCGGTCGGCTCGTCCAGGATCACCAATCGTGGTTCCTGAATCAGTGCTTGAGCGAGGCCGATGCGCTGCAGCATGCCTTTCGAATAGCCACCAAGCCGCCGGTCGCGCGCGCCTTGAAGATCGACGAGATCGAGGAGTTCGGAAATTCTTTCCTCCAGGCTCTTTCCCCGGAGTCCGCAGAGTTTCCCATAAAAGGAGAGGGTCTCCGCGCCGGTGAGATGCTTGTAAAAATAGGGATTCTCGGGAAGGAAGCCGACCTGTTGGCGGGAGTCGACTTCGAGCGAGTCGGCATCAAAAATCCGGCAGCTGCCTGAAGTGGGAGCGACCAGGCCGAGCAGGGCCTTCATCGTCGTCGATTTGCCGGAGCCGTTCGGACCGATCAGTCCGTAGACTTCTCCGGCTGCGATCTGGATCGACACGTCGTCAACGGCTTTCACCGGCGTGCCACGAAAGCTCGGGTGGAAGACCTTGACCAGGTTTTGGATATCAACTGCTGAAGCCATGGGCCGAGGGAAAGATAAGAGGGCATCGGTCTCACTGGCAACGTGTTTCCCGGTAATGATTCCCTCAATCATGAGCTTGCCTTTTCGGAGGCGGCCGTTGAGGCTCCGGACACGATGAAAAAAATTCTATCTTTGATGGTGATGATGATGGCCATGGCACTCACCAGTTGTATCGAGCACCACGTCGTCATCCTTCTCAATAAGGATGGAAGCGGCACGATCACCGAGGAAACAAGCTTCGGCGGGCAGGCCGTGGCGATGATGGAGCAGATGGCTGCGATGGGTGGCGAGGCCGCAGGGGATCCGCTCGGCGATATGGTCGATGAAGCAAAAGCCAAGGAAAAGGCGGCCTCGATGGGTGAGGGCGTGACTCTCAGCAAGGTGGAGAAAATCGACGAAGGTGGGCGCAAAGGCGGCCGGGTCGTCTATGCCTTCAAGGACATCAACAAGGTCAAATACCAGTTCGGCGACGCCGTTTCAGAGATGGGTGACGAAATGAAACCGCCCGGAGCAGAAGATGAAAAAGCGCCAGAGGAAGTTCCCATGACCTTCGTTTACAAAGACAACGTCCTCAAGCTCGCCAATCCGGGTGCGGGGAAAGATGCCGCTGCTGGATCGGACGAAGAAGCGGGTGAGGAGCTCGACGAAACTGGTCTGGAGATGGCCAAACAGATGATGGGAGACATGAAAATGTCGATCAAGCTGGAGCTGCCGGGTGGTATTGCCGAAACCAATGCCAGCCACGTCGACGGCAACACCATCACCTTCATGGAGATGGAGATGGGCAAATTGTTGGAGGATCCAGAGAAATTCAAAGCCTTCTCCAAGGCAAAGCCCGAAACCCCTGCCGCCATGCAGGAAGCTCTCAAGGGTGTGGAAGGCGTGAAAATCGAGACCAAAGAGGAAGTCAACGTGACCCTCAAATAAGGCCTTTCCTTTCCACCGACTTGTCAGGGCAGCGTAAATACATTTGGTGCCAAATCTCCTAACAGTCACCTTTTGGTTTGCTGTCCGGAGGTTTGGCGCGTAGAAACGCCGAGTCGCCCGATTAGAAACCCCTGATGATCAGGGATTCCTAAAGATCTGTATGCTACCACGTTTTCTTCTTCTCGCCCTGTCCGTGCTGCTTTTTGCCAGTTGTGGATCCGACGTCGACCTTGTTTCAAAAGAACGCGCCCTGAGTGGGAAGGCCCGCTATTTCGGTAGTTCGGGCGGGGGCTACAGCACCGCTCCTCCATCAGAGAAAGTGGTAAGCAGTGGTCATTCGAAGCCCAAGGACAAGCATGGCATGCCGCTTTATTCGAACGAGCGCGTCCGTCACGTCCGCACCACGGCGTATCATTGTGCTGAAGCTGATCACATCCAGTATGGCTCAATGAATGCCACCGGTACTCCCTTGAAGTATTCGGATCGTGTTCGAAGCGCTGCGGCCGACTGGTCGGTTTACCCGGTAGGAACGGTTTTCAAAATCAAGGGCATGTCCCAACTTTTTGTCGTGGATGATTACGGCTCGGCGCTCACGGGCACCGGCACCATCGACATTTACACACCGAGTGCGGGTCACATGAATGCATGGGGTCGCCGCAATGTGGAAATCGCGATCGTCCAGTGGGGATCCTATGCCCGGAGTGCTCAGTTGCTTTCCAAGCGCACGAGCTATTCCCACTGCCGCCAGATGTATGTGGCGATTCAGAGAAAGACCGGCGGAAATACAGCCACGGCTTCTCGTTGATCTGAGCGGTCGGAATTCATGACCAAGGCTGAGCGCGCGGCGCACGTGGATCGTCGACTCAACGAGCTGTATCCGGAAACACCGGTGCCTCTCGATCATCGTGATCCCTATACCTTGTTGATCGCGGTTCTGCTGTCCGCCCAGTGCACCGATCTGAGGGTGAATCAGATCACGCCGGCACTCTTTGATCTCGCCGACACGCCGGAGGAGATGATGAAGGTGCCGGTTGAAAAAATCCGTGAGATCATCCGGCCTTGCGGATTGTCGCCTCGGAAATCACAGGCGATTTCCACCTTGTCGAAAATGTTGGTCGAGGATCACGGCGGGAATGTTCCCTGTGATTTTCCTGCCTTGGAATCACTGCCGGGCGTCGGGCACAAGACGGCCTCCGTGGTCATGGCTCAAGCATTCGGCATCCCGGCCTTCCCGGTGGACACTCACATCCACCGTCTTGCTCAGCGCTGGAAACTAACAGATGGGAAAAATGTCGAAGGTACGGAGCGCGACTTGAAGCGCCTTTTTCCACGTGATCGGTGGAATGCCTTACATCTTCAAATAATTTTCTATGGTCGCGAGCACTGCACGGCGCGCGGTTGCGATGGGACCATCTGCCTTCTCTGCCGAGAGCTTTTTCCTCGTCGTCGACTGGGAGTCAGTGTGAAAAAGCCATAGCGAGTCGCCAATTAGAGCGGTCGAAATCCTCTTCTCAAAGAAAAACTCGTGTCAATACGTTCAAATTTGAAATCTATACTTGCCCAGAATGATCCGATTCTGAGAATGCCCCATCAACTCATTGAGTAACCCCTAGCCAAAACATGATCGAAAAACTTTCCTTCCGTTCAACCCGCCTTACGGCCGTTGTCGCCACTTCCTTCCTTGCCAGTGCGCCAATGCTATTCGCGCAGGATGCGCCGAAGGACAAAAACGCCCTTGAGACCTACGTGCTTGCCGGTGGTCCGACCATGATCTTCATCGGTCTCGCAGTGGTGGCTCTGATCGCACTCTGCGTTTTCAACTTCATCAATCTGACGAAGCCGAAGTTCTGCCCGGATGATCTCAAGGCTGCTCTCATGGATCACATGGCCAACTGCCGCGTGCGTTCCGCCATTGAGCTTGCCGCTTCCCATCCTTCCTACCTCGGCCGGATGCTCGCCTACTCGCTCCCTAACATCGATGCGACTCGCCCCGAAGATCTTGGCCGCGACCACATCGAGGACGCGATCGCCGACTTCTCAATCAACGAGAACCGTCGCTCAATGACTTGGATCAACTACATCTCGCTGGTCGCCCAGGCGGCCCCGATGCTCGGACTCCTCGGAACCGTTATCGGTATGGTCGGCGCCTTCGGAACCCTGAGTGATTCCGGTCAGGCCGATCCAAGCATGCTTGCCGGTGATATTTCCGTGGCCCTCCTCACGACGATGTGGGGTCTGATCACGGCGATTCCCGCCCTGCTCGCCTACTTCTTCTTCAAGAACAAGCTGAACAACCTCGTCGCCGATTGCCAGCACGTGGCTGAAGAGCTGCTTAACGCTTCCATTCAAACCGTCAATCAGGACGCATATCTTGCCAAGATTCCTGAAGGCATCGCCGTTTGAACCTGATGAAGGGAGTGGCTCCGTAAACTGAGCCGCTCCATCTCATCGCTTCCTTTTCAAACGCAGACTCCACTCCATGGCATCCTCTTCCAAACTCCGCGCAGCCAAAGCCGACGAAGGCGAAGATCTGGCGATCGACATGTCGCCCATGATCGACATGGTCTTCCTGCTGCTGATCTTCTTCCTGGTCAATGCGACGATGATCATCGTCAAAATGGACCCCGAGGTCGAACCACCCGTGGCCAAGAACTCGATGAAGGCCGAGGATGGCAATGGCCGAATCGTCATCAACATTCGTCAGGAAGGTGAGCTTTACAGCGAAGCCGGTGAGGAACTCACTGATGACGACGTGATCGATCTCGTGACCAAGGAGAAGGATGTCATTGTCCAGCAGGGCTACGAGCCCAAGCTTCACCTGCGTGGTGACAAGCGTGCGGTCTTCAAGCATTGCCGCAAGGTGCTGCGTCTCTCCGCCAAGGCGGGCGTGGATAAGGTCGTCTTCGCCACCTACAACTTCGAAAAGTGAGCGACCCCTTCAACCTTTAAGATTCCATGGCACGCCACCGACGTTCAGAAAAACCGATTGAGGATGAGCCAAAGCTCGATATCTCCTCACTGATTGACGCGACTTTCCTGTTGCTCATTTACTTCCTTGTTACGACGACGATCCAGCCGCGCGAGCAGGACGTGCAAATGACATTGCCGGCAGCGGCACCAAGTGAGACGCCGCCAGAAATCGAGCCGCGTTTGATTAAGATCGACTCGAATGGAGCCATTTTCAGCGGAACGGGTGCTTCCCAGCTCCCGATGGATTCCGATGTGGATGTGCATGAGCTGCCCATGCTGACGGCTGAATTGCGGGCTTACAAGGAAGCCGCGGATTCAACCAACAGCGTGCCGCTGGTTCAAATCTATGCCGACGGTGGCGCGACCCAGCAGCGGGTTATCGACGTTCTCAATGCATTAGCCGGTGTTGAAATCACGAAAGTGACTTTCACCGATTTGATGGATGAGTAGCGATCCGAAGGCTTTTTCGGCCCATTGGGGCCAATCATCCCCAAGACTTTTGAGCGCCACTTCGTTCCTCCCTTGCGGAGTATGCGAGTCGGCGCTCTTCTATTAAATCCCAGACCAATCAACTAAGACCACAGCCATGAATCCTTTCCGGCGAATCCTATCACCTCTCCTCGGCGCAGTGCTTGCGGCCACCTTTGTGGCGGCACCCGCCAAAGCGCAGCTTGAGGACACCCCGCAGTCCTTGAATGCCCAGGCCACCAACGAAATGAAGGTCGGCAACTGGGCGGAAGCCCACAAGCTGCTTCAGAAGTGCACCGACCGGTTCGAGTCGGTGGCGCTCCAGCTGTATGGGCCCCAGTTCGGTGTCACCTGGTACCGCAAGGGCTACTGTGAGCTGAAGCTGAAGATGTACGACGATGCCATGAAGTCCTTTGAGGTGTGCTACAAGAAGTACACCAACAAAAACAAAGAGGGCGGCGGAAACGTCTATAACAAGAAGGCGCTTCTCTACTGGGGGCAGGCAGCTCAGGGCGCCGAGGATTGGGCGCTCGCGATCCGCATGTATAAGAAGTTCCTCGAAGAACGCGACAAGACGAAAGAGGCCGACAGCTATCAGCGCGGTGCGTTCTACATCTGGATGTCGATCTGCAATTTCAAACTGGAGAACATCCCCGAGGGCGTCCAGCACTTCGAGACAGCCCTGAAGAACAAGGTTCAGTTCGCGACGCCTGAAGCAGGCATTGTGGCCGCTTTCCAATCCTTGGTTGATGCGGTCATCGAAAAGCGTGACGAAAAGGCGCTGCTTACCTTCATCGATCAGAACCGTGCGGATATCGTGATCGAGCCATACGACATGCAGCCATATTCGCCGCTGTTCCTTGGTCTCGCGGGCAAGGCTTACAATGCCGACATGGAGCGCAGTGCCTTTGCTCTCTATCAGTTGATTCCACCGACGCAGGTGATGCTTGAAGATGCCGAGTCACGGCTCGCCCGTCTTGGTGGCCGGATTGGGATTAAGGATGGTGCGCGCGTCATCCGGGGCCAGGACCTCAAGGACTCGATTGCCGTTTTGGAAAAGAAGATCAGCTCCGGCGATCCTCACGAAGTCATCCAGCTGAGCGCCACGGCCTTCCTTCACGAAAAGCACGGCAACGTCCGGGGTGCCTTCGCCGCTTACGAACAGCTTGAGTTGCTTTACTCGAAGAGCAGCAAGCGTGAAAAACACCTCTACAACCTCACTCGGACCGCTTCGATGATCGGCGAGATCCTTTCGACCGAGAAATACGGTTCGCTCTTCCTGAGAACTTTCCCCGATTCCGAACACGTTCCTGCGGTTCGGAGGATGATGCTGACCTCGCTCTTCTACGGTGGCGAGTATGTGAAATGCATCGAGATCGCCAAAATCATGCTTCCCAAACTGGAAGGCAGCGCTCCAAGCAAGGAGCACGACATCTGCCTGCACGTGCTGGGTGGTAGCTATTACTACACGGGCGACTACAAGGAAGCTCAGCCGCTCCTCGATCAACACGTCGAGCAGTATCCGGAGAGTTCCTTCGAAGTTGCCTCACTCTATTTTCAGGCATCGAACTACTCGCGCCTCCAGTTCTGGAACAAGTCGGCCAAGCTTCTCGACGCGTTCCTCACGAAGCATCCTGATGCCGGGAAGAACATCTACCTGCCCTTCGCGCTCTACGATCGCGCCAATTGTCACTACGCGCTGGATGAGCCCGATGCGGCGCTCGCCAAGCTCAACCGTCTGGAGAGCGAATTTCCAGATGCGGAGATCATGGACATGGCGCTCAACCTGAAGGGCAACGTTCTTCAGAGTCAGGGTGAAAAGCAGGCCGCCGAGGAGTACTACATCAAGTCCCTGGCCCTCGCCGAGCGTCGTGAAAACGACATCGTTGCCGGTGAGGCCCTCTATTACCTGATCGCGATGCTCGGTGAGAAACCGAAGAAGAAGGATGATCCCAACCGCATGGATGAAGCCATTCCCTACTCGGACAAGTTCTGGGAAAAGTATGGTGACTCATCACCTTACAAGGCCCAGGTCGCCGTGGCTCAGGTTTACGCACTGGGTGCTGCCGGACGGGGTGAAGAAGCCCTCAACCGTCTGCGTGATGTGATCGCCGAGATGGCGACTCGTCCGGGAGCGGCCGGTTTGGAAGAAGCCATCGGTTCCTACACCGAGGTCTATCTGGAAAGCCACACGCCGGAAGAGCTGAAGAATCACTACTACAATTTCCCGAAGATCAAACCTGCCAACAAGGCGGCCCGCGCGCTCTTGCGAATCGCGGTCATCGGCGTCTTTGAAGACCAGATCAAGGAAGCAGGCGATGACGAGCAGAAGAAGATCAAGGCCGAAGCCGGGATCACCGTGCTCTTCCGGGATCTCAAGAACGAGTTCGATGTGAAGGACCTTTCGAACTTCATCCTCGTCCGTGTGGGTGACTTCATCCGTGATACCAACAGCCCGAGAGAGGCGATCGCCTATTACGACGAGGTTCTCAATCGCGACGACAAGTCTTATAGCTTCCCGGCGCTCTTCGGACGCGCGGCGGTGCTTGCCCAGGGATCGAAAGCGGATCAGGCCAAAGCCATTGAGGACTTCAAGCGGGTCCTCGCCGATGCCCAGGACAAGGAAGACAAGGACCGCGCCCTCTATCAGATGATCGTCACCCAGATGGCGATGGGCGAACATGAAGCTGCCAAGGAGAACGCCCGACTCTATCTCGATCGCGAAAAGGGCTTTGCCTCCCGCAAGATGGAAGTCTCGATGCTGCTCGCTCAAGCCTACGATCAGATGGGCATGGTGAACGACGCACTTGCTGCCTACGTCGCGGTTTGGAACACCTACAAGGGGGCGCTCCGAGTCTCCGTTCCCGCCCTGAAGCGCTACATGGAGCTTCTCTGGCAGCGCAATCAGACCGGGGACAAGGTGGCCGACCGTCAAGGAGCCTACAACGCGGGCCGCACCTTCATCGATCTGACTCGCGGAATCCTCGATAAGGCGACTCAGGAAGAAGTCGATCAGTGGAAGGACCTGGAAGAACTCGTCAATGAGTACGTCGCTGACCCGAGCGTGAAATCAAAGGAGGAACTCGCTGAAGAAGCCGGAAAACGCTGAAGCCAAAACTCAGAACCGTTATGAAAACCATTTTTCTTACCACTCTTGTCGCAGCTGTCTGTGCGTCTTCGGCCGCACTGGCCCAGCGTTTCCAGCAGGAAGCACTCCTGATCTTCGAAGATGAAAAATTCGAGAAGGTTTGGATCGCCGATGCAAACAAGGCGAAGTTCCTCTATTACACGACCATCAATGGTGTCGATCAAAGCACCATGCTGGTGAGCAAGCCGCGCTCGATCTGGCTGATGGAGCCTGCGGAGTACACCGAAGCGATGGAGCTCTATCAGGCCCGCAAGTACGAGGAAGCTCGTAGCAAGTTTGCGGCGGTTCGTGAAAGCTACATCAAGCTCAGGACGCTGCCCGACAACCATTCCGCGCTGGCCGCGTTTTACGAGATGGAGTGCCTGAGAAAGCTCGGGAAGCTCGATGAGCTTGCCAAGGTTCAGGAACTCTTCGTGCCCGACGACCGGAATAGCCTGACTCGTGAAAATCAGTTGGCACAGTTGGACCTCTACACGCTTTGGGATGCTGCCAGAACCAAGGACTGGGCCCGGCTTGAGCTGCTGTGCATTGAGAAGTTGGACACCAAGATGCCTGGCTATCAGCGAGCCCAGGTTGGTTACTGTCTGGGCCTTGCCCTGGAAGGTCAGCAGAAGGTGATCCCTGCGATCAATGCCTACAACATCGCGATGACGGCCGACACCGGAACTTCGGAAATTCTCACTCAGAAGGCGGCGGAGAATGCGCTGCGTCTTTACGGAACGGATCCGGCAGTGCAGCAGGCGATCCGACTCTACGGGACCCCGGATGAGGAGCCGAATTCCCTGGGCTCACAGCGTTTGGGCGAGGCGGCCTCGCTGGCGGCTCTGTTTGAGATGACCTTGGGTGGCGGCAAGCCGCTTTCAGCGGAAGCCAAGGCCTTGCTCAAGTACCTGCCCGACGCCCCAGCGAAGCCCAAAGCAGCGCCGGCTGAGGACGCGAAGAAGGAAGACGCCAAAAAGCCTGCTCCCAAGAAGGACGGCAAGAAGAAGTGAGTTAGGCTTCCCACACGAGCATTTCAACGGACGGTTTGGCTCTGCCAGGCCGTCCGTTTTTGTTTGCTGCTATCGATCCGTCAGACCCGGAAAGTTGTCTTGGTTTTCACGAGCTCGCCTTCAGCCGGAAGGCGGCGGTGAGCACGGAAGTTGCCGAGAGCTTGGCAAGGAGGGCGGATCACCACGGCCGAAGAGGGAAAAAACCCATAAATCCCTCTCCGACCGTGGTTCGTCATGAGGACCAAAGGGTAAACCCAAGAAACCTAAGGCCCATCATGAAAACCATCCGCACCTGAATGAGAAGCAAGCGGGATGCCAATGCGTGATCCACGGATTGGATTTGAAGTAGAAGTTTCCGCATATCTTCCGCTTCAGACCTGGAATTTTCCGCGAGATGAACGGAATCCATGGGAGCGGAATTTCGAAATAAGGGCGGCTCATGAAGGCCTCAAGTGATGAGGTATTTCACTGAGACGGCCGACATGCCATCGGGTCGGAGGATGATTGGAAGAAGGACCATGGAGGCGATGAGATGTGGCTTGGATCGCCGGCGGGCTTGGGTGCATGATTTCCTCATGCCGAAGTTTACCGCAAATGCCGACTACGAGGAAAAGGACAGCAATCCGATGAATCTGAGTGCAGGGAGTGAAGTGACCGTGGGCCCGGTGGACCGGGCTTGGCCGGGTTGGGTCTGGGCAGAGGATTCGAGAGGGCGCCATGGTTATGTGCCGGAAAAGATCCTCGAACCCACGGGAGAGGGACGCTTCGCCTCGATGGAGGACTTTGACCCGAGCGTTCTGACGGTGAAGCGAGGCGATACCCTCGAGTCACTCGAGCAGATTGACGGCTGGCACTGGTGCCGAAACGAATCCGGCGTGGAAGGCTGGGTGGCGGGCTATTTGCTGCGTCCCAGTGAGTAAAAATGAGCCGGGGGCTTGAGGTTCCGGATTCCTGATGGTAATCCGATCTCCTTGAAATGGAGCGATGGCTGTCGATGGCGAACTTGTCTGGCGTTTTGGATCGCTCTGACCAGGTTTTCCGTCGCCACGCCCTCCTGTCTGACGTCCGAGGCACTCGCTACTCAAGGCGTCGCGTCAATCCGTGAGGGCTCCACAGGAACATCGAGCGCTGCCGGCTTGAACTGGCAGGTTTGCGAGGATCCTGCGCCGCATAAGCGAGTGCTCAGCCCATCTGAGGCTCGCCTGGCGAAAGAGCTGAAGGACGCGTACGCGCGGCGTGATCGATCGGAGTGCGAAAGGCTTCTCAGGCTGGGCGCGGACCCTTCTCCAAGCGCATCAGACTGTCTGATCCGTCAGGCTGCGAAGGATGATGAAATTGGGGCGCTTCATCTGTTTCTAGCGTATCGGGAAGTTCCGGAAGGCATGCTTTATGAGTTCAGTGGCGTGGGGAAGACCCACATCGCGTCCCTTTTGCTGGCCCATGGAGCCAATCCGAATCCAAGCCGCGCACCCTTTCTTAATACGCCATTCAGCCATGCCCTTTGGTGGGGAAATGAACGCCTGGCCTGTCGTCTCCTCGACGCAGGTGCAAGTCCGACCGTCCCGTCCATTGGGCAGCAGACTCCGCTAGTGGTGGCGATTGCGTTGGGGCGGCGTGAGGTGGTGCGTTGTCTGTTAGAGCGCGGCGCCAATCCCAATGCGGAAATCGAAACGCCGGTGTCTGCTGATTTTCTCAAGTTGGTTCGGGGGAGGACGATGAACTGGCTATTGCGAAAGGACAGCCGGATCACTCCGCTGATGCTGGCGGCGGATAGCGGTTCTTTGGAGATGGTGGCCGCGCTGCTGGATCATGGTGCCAAGATCAATGTTTGGACCCGTCGCGCATCGATCTGGCCGATCAATCTTGCGGCCGACCACGACGATATCAGAATGATGCGTTTGCTGCTTGGGAAGGATCCCCATGTCGAGGAGCGCAGGGTCGAGATCAGCCTGTCCGAGCAGCGTCTCCGGCTGTTCTCCGCTGCTGGAGAAGTGGTGTTCTCTACCCGCATTTCGACGGGTAAAGACGGTTTCCAAACGCCCTTGGGCGAGTATGCCATCACTAATCGTCATCGCTCCTGGACCTCGACGATTTACCGCAGCCACATGCCCTTTTTTCAGCGTCTGAGTTGCCGGGATTTTGGATTCCATGAAGGTGAGGTGCTGGATCAACCCGCGTCCCATGGCTGCATCCGCGTGCCGCCGGGAAATGCTTCCAGGCTGTTTGCGATGACCCAGCTGGGAGACCGTGTGAGGATTCTCCCGTGACCGAGAACTACTGCGGAATATCGCTGGATATGAGACTGTCTAACAACATTTGCCCCCTGAAATTCCTGCCATCATGCGCGGGGATTTGCCGGCACCGAATCCGTCGCAATGATCTGCAATTCGTCCGAGGAATTGAGGGAAGAATCGCCTGCTGCCCGGATTTCCTCTCGCCAAGGGAAGGCGAGGAAACTAGCTTTTACACAGTTTTAAAAATTTCCCAATCTCAGTTGGCACGGGCCATGCTGAAACTACTCTCGACCATACCGCCGAACCATGAAAAAAATCGAAGCGATCATCAAACCGTTCAAGCTTGAGGAAGTGAAGGAATCCCTCGCCGAAGTAGGCATCCAGGGCATGACTGTCACAGAAGTTAAAGGCTTCGGCCGCCAAAAGGGCCACACTGAAATTTATCGGGGTTCCGAGTACACGGTGGACTTCCTCCCTAAGGTAAAAATCGAAATCATTGTCGATGACGAGCAAGCCGGCACCGTAGCGGAAGCCATCGTCAAGAGCGCCAATACCGGCAAGATCGGCGACGGTAAGGTGTTCATCTCACCTGTTGAAGAAGCCATTCGCATTCGTACCGGTGAGACGGGTTCGTCTGCGGTTGCTGTGAACTGATTACCCCATCAGCTTTCTTTCTATCCTCCCGGTCGTTGTCATTGGCGACCGGGATTTTTTGTGCCTGCACGGCGCGCCAATCGGGACCGTGGAGGGGGTGGGGAAGCTCGCGAGGAGAGACGGAGGTGAGCCTCCTCAAGTCGAGACGATGGGGTCCTCAGCTCGCCCTGCGGTGTGCCACGGCTCCCTTCACCGCGGCCATGTGGGCGGCGATGCGGGACGCAAGGTCGGCGCTACTCGGCGTCTCGAAGGTGAAGGACAGGGGGCAACCACGCTTCGCGAGAAAGATCGCCTCGGGCCACAGATCGGGAAAATCAGCGTCCGCATGATGGTAGATCCAGCCGGGAGCGCGGGTCTCGTGATCGTCGATCAGTGCCTCGGGCTCGGGGCGGAACCATGGCCGAACGGCATCGATGATGGCTGCGGCGCGTTCAGGGTGATCATCTCCAAGATTGATTTCGTAAAAATAGAAGCCGCTACTCTCCCAATCTTCGTGAAGTGAGAAAAAACCTTGGGGACAGGGGCGGTTTTCGAACCACTCGGCGTGAGCACGTATCTCGAGGGTTTCGCGGCGCAGATAATCGCGGTTCAGATCGATTCCCCCTGCATTCTCGCGGGTATTGGCAGCGAGACCGGTGGGATTGAGCGCCGGACAGATCGTCCAAGCCAGGTCCCTTTCGAAGAACCCGGAACGGAGAAGCTCCAGCGCGGCAAGGGGGCCGGCGGGTTCATCGCCGTGCATGCCGGCGGAAAGGTAGACCGGCTCACCCTCCGAGCGGCTGGTAAAGGCAAGTATCGGCCCTGCGGCGGTCTGCGCGAGTTCCTCCGTCGTGAATCCTCGCTGCTCCGCCTCGGCGCGGAAGTCGCACAGGAAGGCAGCCGCATCAAAATCACTCACAGCCCGTTCTTTGAACTCAGCGCTGATCGATCGGCGGGACGGGCATCAGCTCGGTCGGGCCGGTGTAAAGCGTCATCGGACGGTAAAGGCGGCTGTCGCGCAGCTGCTCAAGCACCTGAGCGGTCCAGCCGGATGCCCGGGCGATCGCGAAGATCGGGGTGAACAGGTCCGTTGGAATTCCCAGGGAGTAGTAAACGGTGGCCGAGTAGAAATCGACGTTGGCATTGAGGCCTTTGCGCTGGTGCATCGTTTCGGCGATCCGCTCGGACATCTTGATCCACTTCGCTTCGCCAAGCTCCTCGGTGAGCTGCACGGCGAACTTCCGAAGGTGAGGCGCACGCGGGTCGAGCACTTTGTAGACGCGATGGCCGAGTCCCATGATCTTCTCTTTGCGGGCGATCTTCCCTTCGAGATACTCGTCGACCTTATCAAGATCACCAATTTCCTGTAGCATGTGGATCACTCCCTCATTGGCACCTCCGTGGAGAGGGCCCTTCAGCGTGCCAATCGCCGAGGTGATCGCCGAGTACATGTCGGAGAGCGTCGCGATGGTGACGCGTGCGGAGAATGTGGAAGCATTCATGCCGTGGTCGGCATGCAGGGTGAGCGCGACGTCGAGTGTGCGGATGGCGCGATCAGTCGGAACCTCGCCGCTCATCAGGTAGAGGAAATGAGCCGCCTCATTCAGGTCCTCACGGATCGGTGGCAGCTCAAGCCCCTGACGGAAGCGGTGGAAAGAGGCGACGATCACGGGGATCTTGGCGACGATTGACAGCGCGATCGCCGAGTCTTTTTCAAGATCAGGTTCACCCACGGCAGCCCGTTTGTCATAAAGACCGAGCATCGAGACCGCAGTGCGGGTCACATCCATCGGATTGGCGTCTTTCGGCGCGGTGCGGAGAAACTCCGTCACGCCCTCCGGCAACGAACGCTCCGCACGCAAGCGAGCCTGAGCTTCATCCAGCTCGGCCTGATTCGGAAGCTTGCCGCGGTGGAGAAGGTAGATGATTTCCTCGTAGCAGCAGTTTTCGACCAGATCATCGATGTGATAACCGAGGTAGCTCAGGCGTCCTTCTTTACCTTCGACGTTGGATAGAGCGGATTCATTGGCGATGACGCCTTCGAGGCCTTTGGAGTATTCAGTCATGACGGGAAATCTTGGGGAAAAGTATCGGGAGGGACCGCAGGGAAGAAAGCGATTCCTCGGAATTGGCGCAAGGGGGAATCGTAGCAACCTTGCCGGATTCCCGCTTTAAGGGTACAGCCACGGGCGTGCCGCTGATCCTTGCCATCGAATCCAGCACGCCGCGTGCCTCGCTAGCATTGCTGCGTGACAGCACCGTCATTTTCGAGAGCGGTTTCGAAAGCGACCGCAATCACAACTCGATGCTCTTTGAGCCGCTCCAGCAGGCCATTGCGGCACTTGACGGAGCTGCGCTTGAAGCCGTGGTCATCGGAACCGGTCCCGGAAGCTACAGCGGCACCCGCGTCGGAATCGCCGCAGGACAAGGGGTCGCGATGGTCCATGGCTGTCCAGCCGTCGGCCTCAGCTCCCTTCTGGCCACGGGAATTTCTTCGGGAGTAGCCATCGGTGATGCGCGTCGCGGCAGCGCCTGGTGGGCGGATGTCAGGCCTGGCGAAGTGCCCCAGCCCGAGATGCTGGCGACGGCAGAGCTGGCCGGAAAAATCGCCGGATCCGCTCCGGTGTTCTCCTTTGAGGAAACGCAATCATTGGGCTTGCCGGCAGAGCTGGCCGTTCAGAAATGCTGGCCCACCGCGGTGCATTTGGCCGAAGCGTGGCGAGTCATGCCGGATGAGGTGAAGAGGGAGCTCGCCACCCTTCCTCCCCAGCCCGCCTACCTCCGGCCACCCCACATCACCGAAGCGAAGAAAGGGCACCCCTTGCTCCGCTCAGGGAAAATCTAACAAGTCTGCCGGGAACTGGTCAGAACTTCATCGCCAGCGAGCTGACGATGCTCGTGTCGTGGTGATCGCGCAGGGCCGCAGGTTGATTCTCGTAAGTGTAATCCGCACCGAGACGCCAGATCAGTTGCCCGGAAAGTTTTGTGTCGAGCGCCGCACTCACCACGAGGTGGAAATTGTCGAAGTCGGAGATTTCCGAGATATAGACGATCGATTGCTTGAAGCTCACCCGCGAATTGAAGTCGTGATCGAAGCGTTCGGCGGCCGTGACGGAGGTGAAGTCATCGGTAATACGCCCCACTTTTTCAAAGGTGTATGACGGACCGCCTTCAAAGGCCAGAGTGGTGTCCTCCTCTTTGATCAGCTTGTAGCCCGCCAGGAAAGCAGGCGTCAATCGGTAGTCGATCTCGGCCGGAGCATCGCGCGTGTAGGTGAGGCTGCCACCAAGATAGAAGCGCTCACTCATGATCCGGTTGTATTGAAGACGCGAGCTGGTGCGGTCGGTGCTGGTCGCGCCATTGTCCTCCGAAAACGTCTGGGCGAGATCAAAGAAGAATTCATTCTCGTCACTGAGATAAGCCTGATTCCAGGCAAGCTGCAGTGCCATGGAATCCGAATTCCCCTTGTTGAGCGTGAATCCTAGAGCCGCGGTAGCGCTCCATCCCTTTTTGTCCTCCTCTTCATCCTCGTCGTCAGGCATCAGGCTGCGTCGATCGCTGGTGTCGGATTCAGGCTCGGATAGCCCGGAAAAATCATAGGCCAGACCGACCATCAGAGTGGTATCATCATCGCCGCGACCCAGGGCCGGCGAGCCATCAAGACGGTGACGCAGGGACGTGCGCAGAGCCCATTGATCGGTGAGGCGAGTTTCGAACCCAATTTCGAAATCGAGCACGTAGTCGGAAAACTGGTCGACACGGGGGGTGTAGACGAGCGACTGCCACAAGCGGGTCGTGTCGGTGAATTCGTATTCGAAGCGCTGGGCAAAGCGCAGCGTGACGAAGTCGCTGGTAATCCCGCCGCTGTCTTCCCATGCATAGCCAGGACCCGCTTCGAAATCAAGGGTTGTGCGCTCGCTCTCGATGAGATGATAGCCGAGCAGGATGCCCGTATCCACCCGGTAATCGATTGCCGCCACATCATCCTTGTAGAAAGAGGCATTGCCACCGCTGTACCACTTCTCGCTGAAGTCGCGGTTGTATTGGCTGTAGAGCTTGAAGCTGTCGGTGCTCTGAACGCCGTCGTTTTCCGCGTAATACCAGTCGGCACCGATGTAGGCCTCGTTCATTTCATCGAGGTAGGAAGCGAGCACCTGCACCGAATAGGCCGCGGAATCGGAGTTTCCGTCCGAGTAGGAAAGTCCGGCAGCCCCCGTCAGTTCCCAGCCTTGGGGTTCGTCTGCCTGGACCTGGGCAGTAAGGAAGAGAAGGGAGGAGAGGCTCAGTGGTTTGTAACGAAGCATGCCGCCGCCATGCACTAATCGCTCCCCAGGTGCAAGAGAGGAGGGGTTCGGTTTGATTGGGGTCGCTCAGGGCTGGGAGCCTTCTGCAGCCACTGATCCAACCTGCGCCCCCGTGAAGGGGGCGATCGGGCCTCAAGGATACTTCGACCATCTCAGCCAGTTTCAATCCGCGCCCCCCGTGAAGGGGGCGATCAGCGACGGAGCCACCTACCTCGAGCGCCAACTCGTGTTTCAATCCGCGCCCCCCGTGAAGGGGGCGATTATGTCGGGTCGCCTCCCCGCACCCCTCATTTTTGTTTCAATCCGCGCCCCCCGTGAAGGGGGCGATTCTCGCCGTCCGTGCCGTCGAATCCCTGAGAGTAGTTTCAATCCGCGCCCCCCGTGAAGGGGGCGATACACTGACGGCGCGGGGCGCGGGGCAAATTACAGTTTCAATCCGCGCCCCCCGTGAAGGGGGCGATGCCGATCATTCCGCCAAGGATGGCACGCGATGGGGTTTCAATCCGCGCCCCCCGTGAAGGGGGCGATGATCTACGAACTCCCCGAAGGTGCAATGATCGGGGTTTCAATCCGCGCCCCCCGTGAAGGGGGCGATACACTGACGGCGCGGGGCGCGGGGCAAATTACAGTTTCAATCCGCGCCCCCCGTGAAGGGGGCGATGCATGTCCCGGCATAACTCCCACACCCATTTATGTTTCAATCCGCGCCCCCCGTGAAGGGGGCGATTGACCGAGGGCACGAGCTAGAGCCTCAGGCGCGTGTTTCAATCCGCGCCCCCCGTGAAGGGGGCGATTAAATTCCTCCAGCAGCGAGTAAACCAGCGGGCGGTTTCAATCCGCGCCCCCCGTGAAGGGGGCGATCGGCCATCGGGACGACTCGCGACTTGCTAGCGATGTTTCAATCCGCGCCCCCCGTGAAGGGGGCGATTCTCTCGCCGCTACCTCTAACATGTCCCAAGACGTTTCAATCCGCGCCCCCCGTGAAGGGGGCGATGGGATGACTCCCAGGTCACCGACCTACGCGTGACGTTTCAATCCGCGCCCCCCGTGAAGGGGGCGATCACCCTTCGGCGTCGCCTTCTCCGTGATGTCTCGGTTTCAATCCGCGCCCCCCGTGAAGGGGGCGATCCTCCGCTCCCACTGCTAGCCCCGCTGCGCGGAGTTTCAATCCGCGCCCCCCGTGAAGGGGGCGATTTCTGGTGCCGCGGGCGTGGCTCCTTCACTCCTCGTTTCAATCCGCGCCCCCCGTGAAGGGGGCGATGCGCAGCGAGGGTAGCACCACCACGACCACAAAGTTTCAATCCGCGCCCCCCGTGAAGGGGGCGATTAGCGGCCCGACTTCGCATCCTTGACGTTCATCGGTTTCAATCCGCGCCCCCCGTGAAGGGGGCGATTCTCTGTATGCCATACCAGCCGAGCGAGCCAATGTTTCAATCCGCGCCCCCCGTGAAGGGGGCGATCGTCGTTCGTGAGGTCATAGTTGATAGAGTCGATGTTTCAATCCGCGCCCCCCGTGAAGGGGGCGATCGGAGAAGCTGGGCAAGCTGAGGTTTGCCCGCATGTTTCAATCCGCGCCCCCCGTGAAGGGGGCGATCACCCCAGAAACCGAACAAGCCGAAGCGACGAGTTTCAATCCGCGCCCCCCGTGAAGGGGGCGATGTCCGTGCGATCACGCGAGCGCATGAGCAGCACGTTTCAATCCGCGCCCCCCGTGAAGGGGGCGATTTCGCTGGGAGGCCCGCTGGGACGCAGCCGAAACGTTTCAATCCGCGCCCCCCGTGAAGGGGGCGATGATATCAACTCCGCTTTCGATGGCGTGAGTCGCGTTTCAATCCGCGCCCCCCGTGAAGGGGGCGATAGTCGTAGAGGTCGAGGCCGAGATGATGCCACGCGTTTCAATCCGCGCCCCCCGTGAAGGGGGCGATTGGCGGCGATGGCGGATGCGTTGGTAAAACGGAGTTTCAATCCGCGCCCCCCGTGAAGGGGGCGATCGTCTCCCTTCGTTCTTTGGCAAACTCTGGGAGGGTTTCAATCCGCGCCCCCCGTGAAGGGGGCGATTCGGCGGAAAATGCCTCGCGTGCTCCCGCTGAGTCGTTTCAATCCGCGCCCCCCGTGAAGGGGGCGATTTGGCGATGGAGCTTAATGGGGCCACGCAATACGGTTTCAATCCGCGCCCCCCGTGAAGGGGGCGATGCGCCGATCCAATGCTGAGGTGGTAACCGCAAATGTTTCAATCCGCGCCCCCCGTGAAGGGGGCGATCCAAAAAAAAGGATAACTCATCATGGAGGACATCGTTTCAATCCGCGCCCCCCGTGAAGGGGGCGATCACCAGGTCACCGCATCCTCAACCTCGATCATCGTTTCAATCCGCGCCCCCCGTGAAGGGGGCGATGATCCTCAATCCTGGCACCCGCGAGTTCGAGATGTTTCAATCCGCGCCCCCCGTGAAGGGGGCGATTCGGCGGTCGCCTGCGCGAGGTCATCGCCGAGCTGTTTCAATCCGCGCCCCCCGTGAAGGGGGCGATCTGACGCATTCCGTCCAGGGGACCAGGTCACGCTGTTTCAATCCGCGCCCCCCGTGAAGGGGGCGATATGTCCAGATCGAGGAATACGGCCGCGAGGTCGAGTTTCAATCCGCGCCCCCCGTGAAGGGGGCGATTAGTTCGGGCGCGATCTCGTATTCGAAGAACTCGTTTCAATCCGCGCCCCCCGTGAAGGGGGCGATCATCTGCCCGACACCCAAATCGGACGTGGTTGGTTTCAATCCGCGCCCCCCGTGAAGGGGGCGATCGCCCAAAAGGCCCGCCTCAGCATCCTGGCCAAAGTTTCAATCCGCGCCCCCCGTGAAGGGGGCGATCTTCACTCTCGAAATTCTTGCCTTTGAACATGTCGTTTCAATCCGCGCCCCCCGTGAAGGGGGCGATGGGCCGATATCGAGCGGATGAGCAAGGGATGCGGGTTTCAATCCGCGCCCCCCGTGAAGGGGGCGATCGAAGTCAGCATCATCGATCCCTTCCAACTCGGGGTTTCAATCCGCGCCCCCCGTGAAGGGGGCGATGACCCCGACCCCGGCAGATGACGAGTTCCTGGCGTTTCAATCCGCGCCCCCCGTGAAGGGGGCGATCCGCGAGTGGCGACAGCGCCGCGAGCGGATCGAGTTTCAATCCGCGCCCCCCGTGAAGGGGGCGATGGCGGAAGCTAAAACATGTTGATAGCCAAAGCCAAGCAAAGACGATTCCGCGAACCCCGTTATCTTAAACGGTCGGGCGGAGTCCTGTTATCCTTAGTGGTTGTCAAAGAGCGGTGACTGTAGGGCTTCCGGCTTCCGCGGACCTTCTAGCAATGCTATGAGCGCTTGGGGTTCGCGGAGCGATTCTTCTACAGCCATTAACGGGCGTCTATCAGACGATGAGGGGCCCGTCGATATCGTAACCGTCGTTCGCACCGTGGTGCTCGACCCGGCGATGCCAATTCGCACCGAGATTGTAGAATCGCAGGCTGTCCGTTTCCTTTTCGATGATATCGAGCAGTCGGCTTTTGAAAGCAACGAGTTGAGCGGGATCGACCTTGCATTCGAAGACCGAGTTCTGAACTCGTTGACCATAGTCTTCACAGGCTTTGGCCACGTGCCGAAGACGTCTCTTTCCGGCGGGCGTGGTCGTTGAGACATCGTAGGTGACGAGAACATACATGGCTACTTGATGAGAAAGGCGGGATAGCTGTCGTGGTCGCCGCGAAGGTGGCGGGCTAGCAAGCGGGCTTGGAGATGAGGGAGGAGACCGATGGTGGTGGTTTCATCGAGAAAGGGGTGGCGGATCTCGGCCTGCTTCCGTTCCTGCCAGGCGGTGAGCACAGTCTTGCGGGAGTCGTCTTTGAGAAAAACAGCACCGTTTTCCTTGAAGTCGAAGTCCTTGGGGCCGAGCTGGCGGCGGTTGATGAGGGAGAGGGCGGTGCGGTCGGCGAGAAAGGCGCGGAATTCCTCCATCAAATCGAGAGCGAGCGATGGCCGACCGGGCCGGTCGCGGTGGAGAAAGCCACATTGGGCATCGAGACCACAGCTCTCCAGCGCGCTGCGGCAGTCGTGCATCAGAAGGCTGTAGAGATAGGATAGCAAGGCATTGAGCGGATCGAGCGGAGGGCGTCGGGAGCGGCCCTTGAGGGTGAAGTCCTCGTCGCCGCGGGTGATCAGGCAGGGAAAGGCGGCGAAGTAATTAGCTGCGGCGTCGCCCTCGATCCCGCGCAGCGAATCCAGGCTGGTGGCGAGGGTGGCGAGCTGGATGCGGAGCTTGAGGAAATCAGCGGCCTCATGAAGCCGGGTGGCGACTTCCGAGTCTCTTTCGCCGTGGTCGCGGACGGCGCGCATCAGGATATTGCGGGAATTAGCGATTTTGGCGGCGACCATATTCGCCGCGATGGATAGAGCGGCGGGTTCGTGGTCGGCCCTCCGGTACTGCTCGCGTCGGAGAAGGATGTTGCCGGAGGTGAAGCCGTTGGCGGCGGCGAGAAACTTGCCATGCGGAGTGTGGAAACTCAGGCTGGTGTTACTTTCCGCGCAGGCCGCCATCAGCGAGGCTGAGGCAGACGTATCCCAGCCAAAGCAAGCGATGCCATCGAGATTGTGAAGCGGGACACGGAGTTTGGTTTCGCCCTCGTGCCGGATCTCGACTGCGGCTCCATCCTTGCGCAGGTAAGCGCCTTCAAGGGTGACATATAAGGTATTCAGGTGGCGTTTCATGGGGGCTTGAGATTCGAGATTCGAGATTTGAGATACGGAGCTCGGGGATCTGAGATCTTAAATTTGAAATCTGAAATGCTCAGAGCGGGCCGTTGCGACGGTGCCACTCGAGGCGGGCGGGGTGGTTTGGCGGGAGCTTGGAGATCATCTCTCTTTCGAGATCCGCGAAGGCTTCAGCACCCTGCTTGGAAGCTTGGGCTTTGTCCCAATTCTCTTTCGATTGTTGATTGAGGTGGCGTTGGCCTTTGATGTCGGAGTTTTGAAGCGAGTCGGCCCAAGCTCGGAGTTGGCGAGAGCAGGACTCAGCGAGGGGTTTCAAATTTGAGATCTGCGATTTGAAATCTCTCAGCGCAGGGCGGCGCTCAAAGTAGCAGAGCATCGAGCGGACCTCCCCTGCCGAGCCGCGGGCGATGTAGAGAAAGGCCAGAAGCTCGTTGGTGGTGTCTCGTTCGAACCCTTCGGCAATGTTGTTAGATACGGAGAGCGAACAGCGGTCGAGTTGATCGCGTTTCGAGAAGGTGATCTTGTCCTTTGCGGCGATGAGGAAATCTTCGCAGCCTTCTACGAGCTGGATGGCTGCTTGCCAGACGGGTAGATCTTCGAAGCGTTCGTAGGTCATGAGGTTTTTTGTTAGAGGTTGGTAATTTGAGATTGGAGCTGGGCGGTGAACCAAGCAGCGGCTCCACGTTTCAGGCGCAGTGATTTCGGTTGGCAAATGTCGATCAAGGAGCAGGCGTCACAGCGCCGGGCGAGATACTCGGCGCTGGGGGTGAAACCTTTGTTGAAGCACTCACGAATTAACTTGGTGGTCTCGAAAACGAGTTCCCGCAGCATCGGGTCGAAGGGGATTTCCTTTCTCCTACGGTTCTTGCCGTAGTAGAGACTGCCACTGGGGACCTCGACCTGAAGCATTTCCTCCAGGCACAGGGCTTGGGCGCAGAGTTGGACCTCGTCGGCACGATGCGCCTTCGGTCGACCGCGTTTGTATTCTACTGGCGTCACCTTCCCTCCGGCAAGGAACTCGACCACATCGCATTGCCCGGTAAGGCCGATTTCGAGCGAACGCACCGGCATCCCGCGAGTGATGCGGATGCCCGGGCGGGATTCGTCGGGGCCGTCGTGGGCACGCTCGTGCATCACCCGGCCTTCGGCGGTAAATTGGTTCTCCGACCAAGCCTGCTCGACGTGGATCAAAGCGCACTGACGCGGACAATACAGCCAGTGCTGGAGCGCAGAGATCGGGATGAGCTGGTCTTCGGGGAACATGGGCTTCAGTTTGACTGCATGCGTTTTCGTGGGAAAATGCATGCATGACTCAGGTCACGACCAGACAGGTTGAGGATGAGTGGGTCGCGAAGGCAAAGGCCAAAGCTGCCGAGCGTGGCGTGTCGATGAATACGGTGCTGGTGGAAGCGCTCCGAACTGGTCTGGGTGTGAACGGGACATAGCGCAGCAACGGTCTGGGAGAATTCTCCGGAGATTCAGCGGAGTTGTTTGACGAGGGCTTTGACGAAGCCATGAGAGCATGCTCTGAAGTGAATCCTCTCGATTGATCGTCTCCGCTTCTTCATCAACGAACCCGTGGTCCGGGTGTCGCCAGTCGATGAAGGGACGAGCAGGCGTAATGCGGTGCTGAAGGACTATCTTGGGGCGGCGCGCCGGATAATTCCGGAGAATGACATCTGGTTCGGCAGTCTTGCCGTGCAGCATGACCTGACGGTACCGACAAGCGACCGGTATTTCGAGCGGCTTCCTCAGGTAAAGGTACTGTGGCCGGAGTAATGAGTTCATGAATGCGGAGAGGGCTTCGGTGAGCGCGAACCGGTGCTCGAAGTTGCTGCGTCCGAGGGGAATGAGGAAGCTGCCGAGACTGCGGCCAAGGTTGGTGAGGTTCTCGGCGGGGAGGCTGTTTGGGTGGGCGGTGAGAATGCCGTGGGCTAAGCAGTAGAAGTCGAACTTGCTGCCGGCGAAGCCGAGCGGTGCGATTGAGTCGCCGGACTCCTTGACGAGAACCCGTACCCGGGAAAATCCAGGCAGGGCTTCGTCGAGGTAATCGTGAGTGTCGGCCCCAGTTTAGATGCGTTCGATGATCTCGATGCCTTTGTCTTCGCAGTATTGGCGGAGTTCGTCGGGGATGGTGACTTCGTAGTCTGAGAAATCGCGTGGGACTTCGACGCCTTCCTTACGCGTCACGGTGACGCCTTCGAGCAACTTTGCGCTCGGAGCTTCGCCAAGTTGATTGGGGTGCTTGAAAACGACGAGGGCACGGGGATTCATGCTGCCTGCGGGGCGGGCAGCGGACTGGTCGAACTGGAAGGCCCTCTCAAGGGCGGTGAAGAAAAGTTTGAGGTCATCATCGGAAAATCCAGTCTGCTCAGCGAGGAAGGGGTTCACAAATCCCTGCGCTTTGTAGAGGCCGTAGGGGACGGTGAATTTGCGGCCCATGGTGCGCTCCTTTTCGATGTCCTTTTCATCGGTGACAGATGTGCGGGTGATAGCATGCTCGGAGGAGACGATGGGGTCGATGGAGCGAGCGAAGGAGAGTTGGACCGGGCCGCGGACCTGGCCGCAGTTGACCTTGGTGGACATGACGGCTCCGAAGGTGCGGACATCGTAGAAGTTCTGGCACATCCACTCGCGAGCCTTGTTGATCTCGGCGCGTTTCGCCTTCTTCGGGTCGCCGAGGTCGAGGGCCTTGTAGGCTTCCTCGTGCTGGTGGTTGTGGACGGCGAATTCCTTGAAGTAGATGTTCTGGTCGGTGGTTTGCTCGATGAAGTTGCGGATCTTGCGCTTGAGCATGACATCGGTGGCGAGGCCTTGGCCGGTTTCGGCGTCAAGTCGGGGGAGGTTGCCAGCGTCGGGATCACCGTTGGGGTTGGCGTCTTTGCAGTCGAAGAGGTAGAGGAAGTCGTATCGGTTGTTCATGGTTTGTTAGAGTGTTGGTGTTTTAAATTGTGGAAATTCAGGAGGCGTTTGAGTCAGAGGTGTCTTTCTTGGTGAAAAAGTCTTTGCGTTGGTGGTAGTAGCCGAGGGCAAAGATACCCTGGGATTTGAGGTTGAAGTTGGACGGAAAGCCGGTGGCCGGAATGCCGTCGAGGATCTCTTGGACGAGACGTTCCCGGTTGATTTTGTGACCTCCGGTGAGCTTGGCTAGATGATGCTGATAGGTGCGAAGGATCCGCGGATAGACGCTGGCGGGGGTGGCGGAGGCACTTGAATAGAATTTGTCGCGAAGGCCCGAATTGAGTTCGCCAAGGGCGTCGGTCTGGGTTTTCTCGAGGGCTGCGAAGAGTCGGCCTAGCAGGTAGGCAGGGTCGGTGTTTTCGGTGTCTAGCATGGTGGCGATGGTTTGATTGTGATTGCGGGTGAGAATGCCTTTGATGATGGCGGCTCGGAGGTAGTTAACTTCGCGGTCGGCCCGGATACGCCGGATGACGGCGGAGTAGAGAGCCTCCGGGTAAGCGGTGTTTTGCAGGATGGCACGCATGAGAGATCCGCCGAGGAGAGGCGAAATCTCGTCGCTGACGCGGGCTGTCTGGGCGAGGAGCTGCCAGTAAGCGGGGAACTCAGGGTCGGGGAGGCGCTTGCCTTTGGTTTCTTCCCACTCGCGAACGATGGCAATGTCGCGATGGTGGGCTCGAAGGTTCTCAATGAGTTCCTTGACGGTAGAGCGGTGGAAGAAGCGCACCGACAGACGTGCCGCGTTGGGAGCGAGACCGAGTAGAAAAAACTGGGTCTCGCTGGGATTTACATCGAGGTCATCATCGGGTTGGGAACCTGAGCGGAGCTGCTTGAGGAAGAGTTCGATTTTTGAACGTAGGTCTGGATCCTGAGCTTGGGTGGCGGCGTTGGACCCTTCGGTAGCGAAGATGCCGAAGGTATCCTCAACGATGGATTTCTTGTCGGTCCAGAAAACACAGGTGGTGTCTCCAATGCGGATCCGGTGTTTGGCAGATTGCTTGCCGCTTAGAAGTGCATTGAGAGCGGTGCCGTATTGGAATGCGGCTTTCTCGGAGACGGGTGCGTTGAAGGATTGGTCTTTTCCGTAGGATTCGTAGGCCGGGGCATTGAAAGAGACGAGGGAGGCTCCTGCGGATTGCGCTCCGGCAACAGATTTGATTTTGGGATGGAGTCGGGCGATGGGTTTCCCGCTGGCTCCGGTGATCAGGCATTGGCCAAGAGTGGAATCGGATGCGGGCTCCCGCATGTCCCACCAGTCGAGGATTTCCCGCTGTTCGTTGACGGGTTTGGATTCGCCCTGAATGGAGAACAAGCCGAAGCCGGTGGTCAGTTCGTCAATTTCAGGATGGGCGTCGACGTATTCGGCGGCTTTTTCAGGTGACCAGTTCTCGAGGAAGCGGCAAACGGAGGAGAAATGCGGGTGGGCGATTTCGTTTTCCAGTGCGAGGTGTCGCTCACGAAACGCTTCGAAGGATTGCTCAGTACGCTCAGGTTTAGGGTCATCCTTTTTGTAGCCGAGCATGTAGGTGGTGTTGTCCCACAGGAGGCCTGGATTGATGCCCGCACCTGGAGGCTTGGCTTCGCCGATGACAAGTTCGCGGGAGGAGCGGAGTTTGCCTTTGGCATCCTTGATCCGGGCATCTTGGATGGCGAACAGGGATCCGTCAGGCTTGAGGACGACGCGGAAGGAGATGTTTTGGGGGGAGTAGCCGGGTTTCGCGATCTCGTAGTCCGAATCGTCGGCGAGACGGGTATAGAGGTCACTGAGGGAATTGAGAATCATGGTGGAAATTGGAAAAGGCTGAACGGATGAATTCCGTCGCCACAGTTAGATTTTGAAGGGAAGGGCGGGGACGGTGATCCCGCCGTCTGTCATCTCTGCACGGAAGAAGTGGGGGATGGTGGATTTGACGGCCTTGGTTTTTGGGTTCTGATCGAACTCAATGTCGTGGAGCATGAAGCCGAGATCCTTCTCTCCTAGGAGCGATTCGTGGGGTTTGGGGACCTCGCTGTCGTCTTCATGGAGCTTGAAGGCGACGGGGAACTCTCTGCAGCCGAAGTAGGGTTGGTGGAAGGCCTGGCCTTTGCGCGCACGGCGCTTGAACATTTCGAGGTGCTTGCCGGCGGCTTGGTTGGCGGGAACTTTCTCGCCACCTCGATCTAGGCGGGTGTCGAGGATGTGGACGCTGGCGTGAATGAGGTAGCGGACGTCGCGAAGGAGGAGGGAAGCACGTTGTTGGCGCTCCTGATCGACGTAGATACCGAGGTTGTCGTTGCCTCCTTGATTGACGAGGGCTGCATTTGGACTGGATGCTTTCTTGCTGATCTCGTTGCGGCGTATGTTGGTGAAGCGAATAGGGTTGATGACAGTGATGCGGTCGATGATCCACCGAATCTGCGGCTTCCAATAGATGGCTTCGAGAATACCACGTGCGGCGGAAGGGGTGATGACGTCGTATGAGACGCGCTCGACCTTCATTTCGGGACGGGAGAACAGGGCGTAGTCGCCGGAGACTTCGAGGATGATTGGAGAGCTCATGGATTGAGGTTGGAGTGAAATTTGGAAAAAGACAATTCAATTAAGTAAAAATGCTTGAAGGTGTCGATCGGTGGGGTAGTCGTGGGCATCGACAGTTCAAGAAAGACCGAACGAACGGGAATTCTCGGATACCTTCCGCTTAACCAGCGTTTCGTCGCGCTTGTGTTTTTCGATTCCGTTTCGTCAAGTTTGACGGGTGCGGGACTGGGAGCATGGGTGTTATGTTTCTTCGCTGCCGGTATTTCAGCTGCGGCTGCGGTATCGGGGATTGTCTTGTCATTTCGTTCTTCGTCGGAGAACGCGGATTGAAATAATTATGTAAAGATGCTCATGGCAGAGGGCTTCCTTCCGATAAAGTTCGGAGGGAAGCCGCCTTTCTAGCAGATGAGGACACTAGTGTTTGAAGCTTCATCGGAGAGATTGAGTCCGAACTGGTCGGAGTAGTGGGTTTCGGGGCAGGTGAGGATGTGGAATTGGCCGTCGCGGCAGGATTCGAATTGGTCGTGGTTCTTGGTGAACTCGTTTTCGTAGATTTGAACCGTGTAGCGCTGAAGGGCGCGAAGGAGTTTGCGGTGCAGGGGGATGGATTCGTTACGTAGGTCTTTGCAGAGGGCCTTTGCCTCGTCGTTCCAGGGGATGATGACGGGGATCTGATTGTTCTCGATGAGGCGAAATTTGTCGGCGGCAGTGCGGTAGTTGAAGAGGAAGGGAAGTTCGGGAGAGCCGCCGAATTGAAAGTCGTCAAGGATGCCTTTGGTGTCCCATTGGTTCCGTTGCTGGTGGTAGTATTTGTTGAAGTAGCCTTGGACGGCTGCGGTGCCGAGTGGATCGTTCGCGTGAAGGTCGAGGAATTCGTGGCCGACGGCGGCGGTGTCCGCGAAGTAGCGTTCGGAGGCGATGTGTTCGGAGTGGAAGATGTGAACTTGCCCCTGGTTCAATTTGCCTTCCCGGTTGCAGCGTCCGGCAGCTTGGGCGATGGAGTCGAGCCCTGCCATGGAGCGGAAGACGAGCGGGAAATCGACATCGACGCCCGCTTCGATGAGCTGGGTGGAGATGAGGCGAACGGGGAGCTTGTCCTTGAGGCGTTGACGGACGGTAGCGAGCACCTTTAGGCGGTGCTGGGGGCACATGAGGGTGGAGAGATGGTGGTTTTCTCCGGGCGCGGCGGGCAGAAGTTCGAAGAGTTTTCTGGCGTGTGCGCGGGTGTTGACGATGCAAAGGGCTTGGGAAGCCGTGGCGATTTCGCCGGCGATGGTGGAGTCATCTAGCGAACCGCGATAAGTGACTTTCACGCGGTCGAGATCGGAGAAGAGTTTGCCGGTGTCCTGGATGATCTCTTTGGAGTCCGGGAAGCCGATGGGAAAGTCTTCAGATACTGCGACGGCGGGTTGGGTGGCGGTGCAGAGAACTGTGGTGGTGTGGTAGTTGGTGGAGAGTTCGCGGAGCACGCGCAGGCAGGGATCGAGGTATTGGATCGGGAGGCACTGGGCTTCGTCGAGGACGACGACCGAGTTGGCGATGTTGTGGAGTTTTCGGGATCGGGAGGTTTTTGCGGCGTAGAGAGATTCGTAGAATTGGACGGCGGTGGTGACGATGATGGGAGCGTCCCAGTTCTCGGCGGCGAGGCGTGAAGTCTCGGTTTGGTTGCTTTCGATTTCGGGCGAGAGATTCGAGTGATGCTCGATGATGATGTCTTCGACGAGTGGAGAGAGAAGTTCGCGGAAAACGGTGGCGTTCTGCTCGATGATGGATGTGAAGGGGATGACGTAGATGATCCGCCGTTTGTCATGTGCAAGGGCGTGGCGGAGAGCGAAGTTGAGGGAGGAGAGGGTTTTGCCGCCGCCGGTGGGAACGGTAAGGGTGAAGATTCCCGGCGAATGGGAGGCGGCATTGGTGCAATCGCTGACGACGGTTGCGCGAGCTCGGGCGACCTTGTCGGTTTGAGAGGGAGTTCCGAACGCAGTGATTTTTTCTTCGAGAAGGTCGAGTGCCCTTTTGAAGATTTCATTATCGGTCACAGGCCGGTCCTTGGCTTGTGATGGGTTCATGAAGGCCTCGGTAGCGAGGAAGTCAGCGTCGACGAGGCAGGAGAAGAGGAGGCGTTGAAAGAAGGATAGTGAGAAGTAGGAGGATTTACTATTGGGGAGATTGGTTAGAAAACCCGGCAGATCGGGCAGTTGGGTTTCTGTGAGTTCGGTTGGTGCTTGGACGTGGGAGATCTCGTCTCCGAATGTTTTGCGGAGACGGTTTTCGAGGGATGCGCCTTCGGCGCGAGCGTCGAGGAGTCCGGAATGATGACCAGCCATAGCCGTCGCGATGAGATGCCCGAGGGGCGAGATCGAGACGGCATGTTTCGCTCCTGCGGTCGTGTGATCTTCCTTTTTCTGAGGAGAACCGGAAGCCTCGGACTGATGAGTGTCGGCTTTGGAGGCGAGGTAAGATTGCCATTCGCAAGAGAACTTCCCCAGATCATGCCAAAGTCCGGCGAGGTAGCCCCATTGGCGGACGGAGTCACGAATCTCACCTTTTGGAAACATGTTTCCAGCAAATCTCGCGACGAGGTGGGCGACTTTGTTGAGGTGGCCGTGGCGGGGGTGGAGGGATTCGCAGTGGGGGCATGGATCGGCGTTAGTGCCGGAGCAGGCTTTCTCGGGGTCGGATGAATCAACTTCGCCGAACGGCGTCAACAGCGATTCCCACTCGGAAGGGGGTAGTGGGGTGCCGTCGGGCGAGGTCCTGGAATGTGCATAGAAGGGGGGCATCGCTTGGGAAGGATGAGGCGGGGGGTGGGTCAGGCGCGGGGTTAGGGGAAGATTTTCTCGCATAAATGCGAATTGTCTATGTGAACACTGATGAATGACATCCTGGCAAGCGTGGAGTTAACGAGAGTCGTCCGAGATGCCTTCGATACCCAGGGATCTGTTAGGTTCTTGGAACGATAGGCCCGTATCATGGCCGGGATCTGGATCGGAGAGAGGAACTCGGGGTAAGAGGCCGGAGGCCGGAGGCCGCTGCCGGTGGGGCCTTCTCAGATCGATCTAACGCTCTTTTTCTTAAGAGGAAACCCCAGCTCTCGTGCGCGGTTCAAGAAGGGACGGCTGTTTTCGTTGGAGCTGAGAGCCGGTTCCTGGTGAGAGGATCTGCGGATTCGTCACCTTCAGAAGCGGATTGAGCGTCCATGTAGCGGTTTGCGGTGGACGATCTGCCCCGGTGAGAAGTGCTCGCCCCCTCGTCTCTCCTTGAGTCAGACAGATGGGACCCGACCGAATTGGCCGGCCGACGGGGATTCTTAGTGGCAGGACTCCTTCTATTTTCGACTTCTATAGTAGGGCGACTGCGTCAGAGGGACGGCGAAAGGATAAGGGAATCGATCGTAAGGCGGAAAAGGCATGTCGAGGTCCCTGCTTAACAGGCTTTGGATTCAGGCGACCGCTTGTCTTGGGTTCTCCCTGGTAAGGGCAGCCCGGCGTCGACGCCTCTCGGTGCGAGATTGCTAATCAGGAAGAAGCACTTGATTGGGGTAATCTACCCCACCGGACGCCAATTATTGGCGCAGGATGATGCGGAACGGCCGGTTTCGGGCGGGGAATGCGCCTCGATCGGAGATTTTGGGGAGTCGTGGTGAAGAAAGGGGCCTCCAGAGGAGCGATTTTGAGCCCTGATTCCCGCCAAAATCGGTTTTTAACCCGATTGGTTTTGGAATCTTAAGTATTATTTGAGGCGATTTCGTGACCTCTGAGTCGAAATGGTCACTGATTTTCAATGGGCTACGACGAATATTCGTTTTTAATCAAAAAACGTCCCGAAAGGTATTGACGTAACGGGGTGAAAATGTAGTTTCCCCCCGCCGCGCCGAACAGCGCAGCGCGAGAGACGAGAGTCGATCGGAAGTCGGGAACGGACCCAAGGGTCACCCT
>NZ_JBHTBS010000013.1:0-101615 GCF_042664875.1 Haloferula chungangensis
TCCGGCCGATACGGTCGCTTTTGATGATAGTGGAAGTAGCGGTGGTTTCAGACGTAGATGCCATAGATCTCCAGTCTATGGCACTTATGCCCCGCTTGAATAGAGGGGTTCTGTTGGGCGCTTACGTTTGAAAGGCTGGCGAGTAGCTCTACCTCGCTTTTCTGGGAGTCTCGTCACGCTGTCAGGGGCAATGCTTGGTCGCGGGAACGATTCCTAATAGAAGTGCGGAATCACGGGGGATGATTTGGAGGACATCACCTCGTTTGATCAGGAAATCACCAATTTTATGTTCAAAGGCATTCTAATCGAGAAGGACGAGGCGGGTTACCGGGCGGCGCTGGGGGAGATTGACGACGACCGGTTGCCGGAGGGCGATGTGACGGTGCGGGTAAGTCATTCGACGCTCAACTACAAGGACGCCTTGGCGATTACGGGCAAGGGTCCGGTGGTGCGTCGCTTTCCGATGGTGCCGGGTGTCGATCTGGTCGGCACGGTGGAGCACTCGTCGCACTCCGATTTTGAAAAGGGTGACGGGGTGATCCTGAATGGCTGGGGTGTCGGCGAAACGCATTGGGGCGGCCTTGCCCAGATGGCGCGGGTCCAGGGCGACTGGTTGGTGCCCTTGCGTGGGCTTTTCACGCCGTCGCAGGCCATGGCAATCGGCACTGCAGGTTATACGGCGATGCTTTGCGTGCTGGCCTTGGAGGCGCATGGAGTGAGACCGGAGCAGGGAGAGATTCTGGTGACGGGCGCGGCAGGAGGCGTAGGCAGTGTGGCGACGGCGGTTTTGAGTCGACTTGGCTACTCCGTCGTTGCGGTGAGCGGGAGACCGGAGGAAAGCGAGTATCTCAAGGGTCTGGGAGCGGTGGAAATCCTGGATCGGGCGGAGTTTGCCGCTCCCGGAAAGCCGTTGGGCAAGGAACGCTGGGCCGGAGCGGTGGATGTCGTCGGGAGTCACACGCTGGCAAATGTCTGCGCGACGACCCGATACCGGGGCGTGGTGACGGCCTGTGGTTTGGCAGGCGGCATGGATTTCCCGGCCACCGTCGCGCCGTTCATTCTGCGCGGCGTCACCTTGGTGGGCATCGACAGCGTGATGTGCCCGAGGTTGGAGCGGCTCAAAGCCTGGCGCCGTCTGGCGAGTGATCTGGATGTCTCAAAGCTGGAGTCGATCAGCCGGGAAGTGGGGCTGACCGAAGTGCTTCCGCTGGCAGAGAGGATGCTCAATGGGGAAGTGAGGGGGCGGGTCGTCGTCGATGTGAACCGCTAGGCTCGTGGTCGTCGTCTGGCGTTGGTAGGAGAAAATTTCTAAGAATTACCGACCTCCGGGCGTTTCCGGTTCATCACGGGAGACGGATCCACCAAGTGAAGTTTCCGGAAATTTGGTCGCGCTAGGACTCGTTCCATTGGAGTCTCATCGAGCCAAACGGATCAACCATTTCGACCCCAAAAAACCCATTTTAATATGTCTCACGTCTTCATCAAGCCGACCCCTGAGCAGCAAAGAGCTCTTCAACGCCAGCGTCGAAATTCGATGGTGGCAAGTATCCTTGCGGCATTCCTGGTAATGGTGCTCATCGGGCTGGTTCTGGCGTTCATTCTGTTGCCGGGCTATTTCAAGGAAACCCAGGTGATGGTGGCCTACCATGCGCCCGTCCAGCAGGACGATCAGGTCGAGCAGCAGAAGAAGACGAAGATCACCAGCAAGCCGACCGCACCCTCGGCCTCGCAGGCGAGGGTGATCGCCGCGAATACGGCGTCACCGGTCGCAATTCCCGTACCGGATCTCGAATTCAATGAGAGCGAGGTGTCGCTTGAGTTCGGAAGCGGAGACGACTTTGGAGCAGGCTGGGAGATGGGCGACGAAGGAGCGGCTGGTGGTGGCGGTGGCACCACTTTCTTCAAACAGGAAGTCGTGGCGCAACGTGTGGCCTATGTGATCGATGCGTCAAAATCGATGAATCGCCAACGCCAGGAGCTGATGCGCGAGGAGCTGACCAAGTCGATCAAGCAGCTTAGGGCTCCGATGCTCTATCAGATCATTTTCTTTTCCGCGCCCGCGTGGGTGGCAGGCAGTGAAGTCGAATTGGTCGAGAGGGGTGGCTATGCCAAAGTGACCGACGAGACAGGGAGCTACGAGTGGGAAGGACCGAAGCGGAAGATGTCCGGCTGGGAACCGAAAGGTAAGGAGCAAGTGGCGCCGTGGCTTGAGTACAGCGCCAAGACGCGCCGACAGTCGGAGAAACACATCGAAGAGCAGCAGATGCTGCTGGGAACCGATTGGGGTCCTCCTTTGAAAATGGCTCTGGAAATGGAGCCGCCGCCCCAGATCATCTTTTTCATGACCGACGGGGTTGGCGGAAATACCAAGGATCTCTTGGATGATCTTCGGAAGCTTGCACGGCGGAAGAAGACGATCATCAACACGATCTCACTGATGGAACCCAAAGCGGTGGATGGCCTGATCTATCTCGCCAAGGAGACGAAGGGTCAGTTCACGATCGTCAATGAGAAGGGCAAAGCGGAGGTCCAGGAGTTGAAGTAGACTCGGGGAGTCAGGGATGAGTCAGGGCGAAGGATGCGCCCCGGGGTGACGGATGCGATGGCGACCGCGCTGCGTGCCCTGGGATGCCGACCATCATAGGGGAGGCAGCGAGAAGTCCCTGTGCATCCTCGCGTTCCTGCCTGGGGCGCATTTTGGATGGCATTGGGAAAGATCGTTGAAATAATCCATATGAACCGATTCGTAAATCGGGCGAGCTGAGCACAATTCGGTGGGTTTTGCGTAGCATGCAGGAGAAATTTTCATCAAGGTTCCACCAGTATTCAATGATCGATGGCCATGCTTCTTTTTGTCCCCAATGAGTTAGAGAAAATCGAGCGCCGGACGGCGCTGACTCCCGCGACGGTGCGAAAGCTGAAGGCGTTGGGGATCGAGGTCCGGATTGAGGCGGGTCTCGGTGACTCCACCGATTTTCCGGATGATCTGTATCTTGCCGAAGGCGCGCAAAAGATCGATCGTGAGGAGGGATTGAAGTCGGCGGACATGGTCTTTTGCGTGAATCCGCTGGGCCCGGAGGAGCTCCGGAAAATGAAGAGGGGCGCGATGCTGCTGGGTTTCCTGGAGCCCTTCCACGTCCACCTGGGCGCCGGCGAGGCGCCGAGCGATACGCCGTCGAAGGCGAGGATCGATGCGATGCTGGAGGCTGGGGTGACCGGGGTCTCGGTCGAGATGATGCCGCGCACGACGCTGGCGCAGAAAATGGATGCGATCAGTTCTCAGGCGAACCTCGCGGGCTACGTTGCGGTGGTGCTGGCGGCGGAGCGATTGAACAAGATTCTGCCGATGATGATGACGCCATCCGGCACGATTTCGCCGGCCAAGGTGTTCGTGATCGGGGTCGGCGTGGCGGGTTTGCAGGCGATTGCGACGGCCAAGCGGATGGGCGCGCGGGTGACGGCATTCGACACCCGGGAAGAAGCGCTGGAGCAGGCCGAGTCGCTCGGCGCGAAGGCGCTGCGCATTGATCTCGGTGAGACGGGATCGACTGATCAGGGCTACGCGAAGGAGTTGACGCCGGAGCAGTTGGAGAAGCAGCGTGCGGCCCAGGGCAAGGTCTGTGCCGACAGTGATGTGGTGATCTGCACGGCGAAACTTTTCGGCCGCAAGGCACCGTTGCTCGTGAAGGCGGATGTGGTCGCCTCGATGAGTCACGGGTCGATCATCGTCGATCTGGCGGCGGAGACCGGAGGCAATGTGGAAGGCGTGGTCGCGGGTGAGGAAGTCGTGACGGAGAACGGCGTGAGGATCATCGGACACGCCAAACTGGAGAATTTCGTGCCACGCGATGCGAGCGGGATGTTCGCGAACAACCTGGCGAACTTCGTGGAGCATTTCTGGGACAAGGAAGCTTCGACCTTCAAGTTCGATGATGAGGATCCGATTCTGAAAGGGGCGGTTCTGACCCGGGATGGAAAATTTGTAAACGAGCACCCAGCATTCAATAAGTAACCATGGACCCATCGACACTGATCCTCCTGTTGTTCGTCTTCACGCTCGCCGGATTCCTCGGATTCGAGCTGATCGCGAAAGTTCCTTCGCAACTTCACACGCCGCTGATGTCGGGATCGAATGCGATTTCCGGAATCACGGTGGTGGGTGCGATCGTTGCGACCTCCACGATGGGGGACTCGGAGCTCGGTCGCTGGCTGGGATTCGCCGCGCTGGTTCTGGCTACGGTAAACGTCGTAGGTGGTTACGTGGTCACGGATCGGATGCTCGCCATGTTCAAGAAGGGGAAAAAGTAACACCCGGATTTTATGGATTTCGAACAGTTTCAGAACCTCGCCTACATTGGGGCGTCGATCCTTTTCATTCTCGGCATCAAGATGCTCGGGAAGGCGGACACCGCCCGGAAGGGAAACCGCCTTTCATCGATCGGCATGCTGATCGCCGTGCTGGCGACGGTGGTCGGACAGATTGCCAGCGGTCAGATGCACTGGGCGATGGTGCTCGCGGGTCTGGTGCTCGGTGGTGGGATCGGTTTGGTCAGCGCGAAGAAGGTCGAGATGACCGGAATGCCGGAGCTCGTGGCCTTGTTCAATGGCTTCGGTGGTCTGGGCAGTCTGCTGGTCGGCTGGGCCGAGGTGGCGGGAGTCGTCGACATCGATGGCTTCACGGGTGTGGCGGTGTGGGCGACGATTCTGATCGGCGGCATCACCTTTACCGGGTCGATGGTGGCCTGGGCGAAGCTCTCGGAAAGGATCAGCGGAAGCGCGGTGACCTTTTCCGGTCAGAAGATCTTCAACGCGGCCCTGTTTGTGGCCTTGCTGGTTTGTGGTGCGATGTGGATTTCCAGCGGAACGCCGGCGCTTCTCTACGCGGTGATCGTGCTGGCCATGGTGCTTGGCGTGCTGGCGGTGATTCCGATCGGCGGGGGCGACATGCCGGTGGTGATCGCCTTGCTGAACAGCTGTTCCGGACTGGCGGCGGCGGCGGCGGGTTTTGTGATCGCGAACAACGTGCTGATCGTCGCCGGCTGCTTGGTCGGGACCTCCGGGCTGATTCTGACGGTGATCATGTGCAAGGCCATGAACCGGACGCTGAGCAACGTGCTCTTCGGCAGCTTTGGGGCCGCGAATGGGGCGGGCGCCGCCGTGGAAGGCGAGATGAAGGCGCTTTCGGTGGAGGATGCCTACTACGTGCTCGAAGCCGCCCGCAATGTGGTCTTTGTCCCAGGTTACGGGATGGCGGTGGCGCAGGCCCAGCATGCGGTGAAGGAACTGGGTGAGCTTCTAACAGAAAACGGTGCCGAAGTGCGTTATGCGATTCACCCGGTAGCGGGCCGCATGCCCGGCCACATGAACGTGCTGCTTGCGGAAGCGGACGTCGCCTACGAACAGCTTTGCGAGATGGACGATGTGAACGCGACCATGGAGATGGTCGATGTGGCGATCGTCGTCGGTGCGAATGACGTGGTGAATCCCTCAGCAATCGACGATGAGAGCAGCCCGATTTACGGCATGCCGATCATCAACGTGCATCAGGCGCAAACGGTGTTCGCGCTCAAGCGAGGCAAGGGTGCCGGCTTCTCCGGTCTCGTGAACTCGCTGTTCTTCCGTGACAATACCCGGATGATCTACGGGGATGCGAAAGAGACGATCACCGGATTGGCGAATCAGTTCAAGGAGTGAGGTGTCATCGGGATTGGGGCCAGGCACAAAAAAAGGGAGACGCTTGCGCGCCTCCCTTTTTGTTAGAGCGATTTACTCGTCTCCCCAGCCGAGGATCTTGGCGACCTTCGGGGCGCGGATGCGGTGAGGACGGGGGAAGCCGGATCCGACGAGCGGACGGGCGTAGGTGAGGAAGGCGTCGGTAACGTTGTTGCCTTCAGCATTGATGAACTCGTCTTCCATCGTGCGCGTCTGGGCGGCGACGTTCTCGAACGGCTGAAGCGAGTAGTCGACCGAGTAGTTGCCGGTGCGGGTGATGGCGACGGAGCCGTCGAGATCATGCCAAAGGGCGAAATGAACGGCCTTTTCGCCGACCTCGCGGGCTTCGTTCTGGTCGATGTCGGAGACACAGCCGATGAACGAGCGCTGGATGTAACCGAAGGTGTCGGAACGCACGCGCTTGATACCGGTCTTCTCCTTCACGATGGCGGAGAGCAGGTCGCCGAGGGCACCGGTGCCGGAAAGTTGCACGTTGCCGTGGTCGTCCTTTTCGATGGAGTCCATCAGTTTGGTTACCATCGGCACGCCACTTTCGTCGTGGATACCTTCACTCACGGCAATCACGCAACGACCATACTTGTCGTGGACCGCCTTCACGTCCTTGGCGAATTTTTCAGGATCGAAAGTGCGCTCAGGGAGATAGATGAGGTGCGGGCCATCATCAGGATACTTCTTGGCGAGGCTGGCCATCGCGGTGAGGAAGCCAGCGTGGCGACCCATGACGACGCCGATGTAGACGCCGGAGAGCGCGCGGTTGTCGAGGTTGGCACCGGCGAAGGCGCTGGCGACGAAGCGACCGGCCGAACCGAAGCCCGGTGTGTGGTCGTTGCCGGGCAGGTCGTTGTCGATTGTCTTGGGGACGTGGATGCAGCGGAGTTCGTAGCCGCACTTTTTTGCTTCATCATTGACGATGCGGCAGCCATCGGCGGAGTCGTTTCCGCCGACGAAAAAGAAGTAGCGAATGTCGTGGGCGCGCAGCACCTTGAACATCTGGCGGCACTGATCTTCCGTCGGCTTCATGCGGGTGGAACCCAGGGCCGAGCTTGGAGTTTTTCCGACGAGTTCGAGGTTGTTGGTGGTCTCCTGGGTCATGTCGAGGAAGTCCTCATTGAGGATGCCTTCGACGCCGTGGCGCGCGCCATAGACGCGGTGGACCTGAGGGAACTTGCGCGCTTCCAGCGCGACGCCGACGATCGATTGATTGATGACGGCGGTCGGGCCGCCTCCTTGCGCGATTAGAACGTTTCCTTCGAGTTTACCCATGGATTTACTTGGTTGCTTGGCGGGCTGAAAGAGTCAGACGCAGCGCGGAAAGCAAAGGCAAAAATGGCGGTGCGGGATTCGCGGGCTCAGGGCCGCCAATTTTCGGGCAAGGCAAATCGTCAGAGCAACGAGGAGCCAGAAGCCGCAGGCACCATCGCAGGATGCCTGTGGCGATCGGGCTCAGCGACGACCGAATTCACGGGTCAGAGACCTTCGATGAGCTTGCGAGCTTCGTCGCTGTCGAGGCGTTTGGCGATCCTTTGGCAAATCGAGACGATCCTTTTCCTGCGATCCGCGTCGCTGGTGTTGCGGGCGGCTTCACAGAGTTTCGCAAGATCTTCAAGGTCGGCGGAGGCATTGAGGCTCTTCATGGCCTCTTGCGCCGCCGCTTTGTCCGAACCGGACATGATGCCGAGCAGCAAATTGCTGGAGTTCTCAAGCCGGCGGTAGTTGAGCGCCTTGATGGCGAGGACTTTGTCCTCGCTGGATCCGCTCTCCAGCATGCTCGTGAGAATGGCGTCTCCTGCGGGGAAATCCATGTCGCTGATGACGCTGCCGGCGGCTTGGTTCACCCGAGGTTGGCGAGCGGCAAGGGCTTGCAGGACGGCCGTGAAAGCGGACTTCGTGCTTAGATGGCCAAGGGCTGTTAGGGCGGCGATGCGCTCGGCCTCGTCTTCGGAGTCAAGCAGACTCTTGGCGATGGCTTCAGCGGCTTCGCTGGATTTCAGGAACTGGAGGTTGGCCAGAATAACGAGCCGATCGGCGGGGCTGAACTGAGCGACGTCCTTGGTGAGACGTTCCTGCAGGGATGGCAGACCGGCGCGGAGGCCTTGCTGGAGGGAGGCCTGGCGGATGTCGTCGTTGGCGTTCTTCAGCCCATCTTCAAGCAGGGCGGATTTTTCCGGAGTGAGATCCCCCGAAGTGAGCGAGAGGAAGGCCGCGACGCGCAGGGCTTCGGACGCGGTGGTGTTGTAGACGAAGGAGGCCGGGCCGTGGTCGGCATTATCGACGAGCAGCATGGCGCATTCGAGGTCCTGCTTGATGGCCGGGCTGAGCTTGTTGCTTCCGTGGGCCTCCTTCAATGTTGTGATCGCCGATGAGCCTCCGATTCGTCCCAGGGCGTTGATGGCGGCACGGGCGACCTCGCTCTGTTCATCAAAGATGAAGTGCTTCAGCGCCTTCACCGAATCGGTCGACCCTTGAGCGGCGAGCGAGTTGATCAAGCCGATGTTGTCTTCAGTTGAGAATTCGCCGCTGAGCGCGTTCATGAGCGCCGCGACGGATGCATCCGAGTGGATGGACTCAATCGCGCGGCGTGCCTCCTCCCTCAGAAGAGGGTCGCTGCCGATCAGAATGGTATTCAAGGCCGCGACGTCGTCGGCACCAGCCGTCCGACAGAGCACACGGAGAATGTATTTCTTCGCCTCGGCCGGGGTTTGTTCGGCGTTGAGGGTCTCGATGAGCAGCTTGTTGACTTCGGCCGTGTCCTTGTTGCCGGGTGCGGTGGCTTCGTCGACGAGCTTGTTGAGCTCCATGCGCGCTTCATACTGGGCATCGCCGGACTCCTGGGCAAATTTTTGTGAAACGGCGGCAAGTTGTCCCGAGTCGAGAGCTTGAAGCTGGGCGATGAGGGAGGCGCCGAGGAAGAGATGGTGAAATTTCATGGGCTTGGGTTGGAGGTAAGCGACTTGTTAGATCGGGAGGGTGTAGGGTGCGCGGCGTGGGCGATCCATCATGCGGCTGGCGGCGGGATCATCGATGATCTGCTCGGCCTTCGGATCCCATTTGATCGGGCGTCCGAGCCTTTCGGCGATGCCGCTAAGCTGGCAGATGGTGGCGGTGCGGTGTCCGACTTCGACGTTTGCGATCGGTTGTTTGCGGGTCTTGATGGAGTTGAGCCAGTCGGCGCGGTGATCGTTGGAAACGTAGAGGTGGGTGTCGCTTGACTTGAGTCTGACGTTCTTCAGGGACGCTGGGGTGGTTTCGAAGTAGCGGCTGCGGCCGACACGAACTTCGCCTTCTTCACCGATGAAGCGGATCATTGCTCCCTTGGTATCGCCATCGCGGATGACTTTGGCACCATCGGCATACGAGTGGAATTGCGGACCACCTTCATAGCCCTTCGGCGAAATGAGTGTGGGGCCGGAGTCGTCCATGTTGAAGGCCCACTGAATGATGTCGAAATGGTGGGCACCCCAGTCACCATTCTTGCGTGAGCCGTATTCCCAGAACCGGCGCCAGCCTCCGCCGTAATTTCCCTTCACTCGCTCGTTGTTATAGGGCTCCCAAGGTGCGGGGCCGAGCCAGCGGTCGTAGTCAAATCCTTCGGGAACTGGCTGCTCCTTGAACTGAGTGGCGGGAGGGAATTGGCCAAGCTTGGCAATCACGGTGTGGACTTTTCCGATGTATCCATTGCGCACCAGTTCCGCGCCTTTGCGGAAAGCCGTTTCGGAACGTTGCTGGGAGCCGACCTGGAGGACGCGGCCGTAGCGCTCGACGGCGGCGCGCATCGCCTTGCCTTCTTCGATGGTGAGCGACATCGGCTTTTCAACGTAGACGTCTTTGCCGTTGCGCATCGCTTCAATCGAAATGGCGGCGTGCCAGTGGTCGGGAGTCATGACCATCACCGCATCGATGTCCTCGCGGGCGCAGAGCTCGCGGTAATCGGCGGTGCTGTCGCAGGATCCTTGCGCGGCCTTCACTTCCGCGACGAACTTCGCGAGGAGCTTGGCATTCACATCGCACATCGAAACGACCTGAGTGGAGTCCTGGGTCGTGCAGTAGCCGCGGTGGCCTTTTGAGATCAGGCCACAGCCGACCAGGCCGATGGCGATGCGGCTGTTAGGGCCGGTGTGACCTTGGCGACCGAGGACGCGGGAGGAGAGGATCATCGGGGCTGACCAGGCGACGGCGGAGGCGATCCCGCCTTTCAGGATCTGGCGGCGGTCGAACATGGGTTTTGGTGGCGTCATGGGAATAAGTTCGTGATTTTTCGACGGGAGATAAAGGAGGAAATCGAGGGTTCCAAGCCAGGGCGATCAAGTGAGGGAGAGAATCGGCTCCAGCTGATTTTTTCGGACAAAGATGGGTAGGATCCTCCGTCGCCAAGGCTATGGCGGGACAGGTGGGTAGGATTTTGAAATCATGGTCCTCAGTTCAGGCTAGAACTGAGGTTCAACCATGACGATGATCACCAAGATAATTGGATTTCGTTGTCTTCATCCCATTTATCCCATCCATCCTGGTCCAATTTCTTCCCAAGCTTGATCGCCCTGGGTTCCAAGCAGCGCGGAGAGTGGGTCTGACAATGAGCCAGACCGCGGCCTCTGAGCTGGATGACAAAACTCCCCACGAAGATTCGCCCAAAGTCGGGTGAGGCGGGATTCCGTTATTCGTAGGTCTCGCGGCGGAGAAAGGAGTGCTTGAGTGACTCGTCGACTTCGAAGCGGCGCAGGTGACCGCTCTGGCCATCGACTTCGTGGCAAAGCCCCCAACGCAGTCCTTCGAGCGGGCCCTTTTCGTGATCCGGCGTGCGGAACAGTCCATTGGCTTCGGGAGCGCCCTTGATATAGGACATGATCTCGAAGTTCACGCCGTCGGGCGCCCACTGGAGCGTGTTGCGCTCGGGGCCGTCGGTGGTGAGCATCGCGGCGATGCCTCCCTTGTAGTGCCACACGCAGATTTCGTGGCCGGAGTTGGTGATCGGGTTGTATTCGCTTCTAACATACGGCCCTTCGGGCTTGTCGGCGATGGCGACGCCCCACTTCGTTTCGCGGCCGCCCATGAACATCTCTTCGCCCATCGGCTCGCCCTTGTAATAGAGGTAGAACTTGCCGTTGAAGAACATCAGCGTCGGGTCGTGGGTCTTATGGCTGTCGAAGCCACCCTTGTTCGCGACAAGGAAACGGTTGTCTTCCTCGCCGAGCCATTCGCCATCGCCAGTGGGTTCCAGAACGGGACCGGGAACTTTTTCCCATGGGCCGTAGGGGGAGTCGGCGACGGCGATGGAAACGCACTCGAACGAGCGACGCAGGTAGGGCGATTTCACGACCTGATAGACGAGGTAGTAGCGGCCTTCGTGAGCGAGGATTTCCGGAGTGAAAACACTACGGTCATCGTAGGAACCCGCTTCGCCCCGTGCAACGGCGAGGCCTTGTTCTTCCCAATGCCAGCCGTCCTTGCTGGTGGCGTGCCAGAGCTCACAGTGGTCCCACGGGAAAGTCTTGTTCTCAAGATCACCGCTGCCGAAGCCGTAGCTGTGACCGGTCGATTTGCTGTACCAAACATGGAAAATGCCATCGACTTCGATGACCGCGCTCGGATCGCGACGGACCATCTCATCCTTCTTTTCTGCGAGGTCGCCAGTGATCGGCTTGGTGATGATTTCGCAGTACCACTCGGGGCCTTTCGGGTAGTTTTTGGCGCGCAGGGTGGCGGCGCTGAGTTTCTTTTCCATGAGATCAGGGTTGTTGTTTGCGGTACTTGTCCATGCGTTCCATGGCGGCCCCTTCGTAGAGGCGCTTCAGTTGGAACAGTGGGCGCTCAAGCTCGAGTTCCCAGCTGAAAAGTTTCTTGTAAAGCTGGCGGACAAGTTCGGGATTTTCGTCGGCGAGATTGTGGTCTTCGGAAGCGTCCTTGGACAGGTCGTAGAGTTCGGCGGGCCGGTCGGGGAAGCGCAGCAGCTTCATGTCGCCCTCACGAATCGCCGCGCGGCTTTCTTTCTTCCAATAGAGCGTCTGATGGGGGCGGTCGCTTGTTTCTCCGCTGAGAAAAGGGAGGAGGTCGACGCCGTCGAGACCCTCGATTTCCCCGGGATCACCGCCGCCTGCCGCGACGAAGGTGGGCAGCAGATCGAGAGTGCTGGCGGGGTGGTCAAAGACCTTTCCGGCGGAGATTTTTCCGGGCCAGACGACAATCCCGGGGACACGGATGCCGCCTTCGAGGTGATTGGCCTTGGTGCCGCTGAGCGGGTAGTTGCTTGCCGAACTGGCATCGGTCGGGCCGCCGTTGTCGTTGGTGAAGACGATGAGGGTCTTCTCTGTTAGGCCGAGTTCCTCGAGTTGTCCGACGATCTTTCCGCAAGCTCGATCGAGCGAAAGGGTCATCTGCGCGAGGGTGCGGCGCTTGCCCTGGAGTTCGGGAAAGAGCTCCTTGTCCTTCGGGTCGGCCTGCATCGGGGTGTGGACGGCGTTGAAGGAAACGAAAGCGAAAAAGGGGCGGTCGACGTTGCGTTTGATAAAGGCGCAGGTTTCATCGGCGAGCGCGTCGGTTAGATAGCCCTGATGCTCCTGGTAATTGGCGAAATCACGCTCGAGTTTGAGATCATGAGCGACATCCTCGTCCTCGCCGTAAGGGAAGAAGCTGCGAGCCCCGCCGCGGAAGCCGTAGAATTCGTCGAAGCCGCGCTTGAGCGGATGGAAGCGGTCGGCATTGCCCATGTGCCACTTGCCGAAGATCGCGGTCCGGTAGCCGAGCATCTTGAGATGATCGGCCATCGTCGGGATGCCGAGCGGCAGGCCCATGTCATCGCCGGTCGCGCCGGACCCGCTCATGTATCCCGGCACATTGTTTTCCTCGAAGCCGAAGCGCTGCTGGTAGCGACCGGTGAGCAGCCCGGCCCGCGAGGGACCGCAAACCGCGGCACTGACGTAGAATTGGGAAAGCTGCACGCCGGATTTCGCCAGTTTATCGAGTTCCGGCGTCGCGAAATGCCGACTACCTTGGAAGCCGAAATCGGCGTAGCCGGCGTCATCTGCGAAGAGCAGGACGATGTTCGGCGGACCTTGTTCGGCTGCCTCGCCGCCTGAAATCATAAGGAGAATGGCGAGGGCGACACGGATCATTCAATAAGGGTATTGAAGATTGTCGACAGTTCAATACTGAATCAGGTCTGCCTTGGGAGAATCCAGTGTTTTTTCGTATCCTCACTCCGCCTTCAAGCGTCCGAACAGTCGCCCGTCGATCGCGAGACTTCTGCTGATGGTAATGGTGACGCTTTGGGCTCCGTCGATTTCTGGGCCGAACGATACTTCCGGGGCGGTCGGGGGGCTGATGCTCAGGTTGGTCCAATGGTCTCCAAGCCATGAGCCAAACTGAAAAGTTTGCACGCTGTCCTCGGCGGAATCGACGCGTCGAGTGAAAGTGAAAATGAAAGAAAGACCGTCGGTGCTGGCTCGTGGGAGAATGGATGTGTCGGAGAGTTCCGGGTTGCCATTGAGCACATATTCGAGACCGGTCGGGATGCCGTCGCGATCGGGATCGCCTTCCCACGAGGTGTCGTTGAGATCGGGAAATCCTGCGAGCCAGGTGTCGAATGGACGACGGTAATCCGCATAAGCACTGGCGGCCTCCGCATCGCTCATGGCGTAGTTATAGAGCTTCACATCATCGATCATGCCCTCATATCCAAGCCCTGAAATCTGACTTCCCAGCGTGGCGGCGGTGATGCCGCCCATGAGTCGGTTCTTCCCGGTGTCGCTGCTCCATGGTTCTCCATTAAGGTGGATTTGCATGAGGCCGGTGATGGCGTTTTTGCTGAACGCCCAGTGATTCCATTGATCTTTGATTTCAGGGTTGGTGGCGGCCTTGCTGATCCTGTCGTAGCCGGTGGTATTGCCCGCGTCCCAGTAGACTTTGGAGTCACTCCAAGGGAGGTGAATGTTGAGGGCGCGGCTCGAACCATTCACCGCGTAGAAAATCGAATCGCTGCGTGGCTGTGTGGTATCACCATAGGCCCAGAAGGAGATCGTGATTTCCTCGTTGATTTCGGCAAAGGCCGTGGCCGGGAGCGTGATCGAGTCGCTGCTGCCCGTGAAATCGATGGCTCCTCCCTTCACCCCGCAGACTGGGGTGCCGGAGACAAGTGTCGCGCTATGCTTGTTGCCGCTTGAGTCCGGAATCGTCGCGCCATCGATCTCATCGAGTGTCCAGTGGGCGACGAGTTGCTTTTCCCAAACGGTGATCGTGACGGTGGCCGGAAGGCTGTCGAGCTCACCATCGTTGACGGTGAAGCTGAAGCTATCGATGCCGCTGAATCCGGGAGGGGGCGTGTAGTCGAGCACCGGCGCGGTTCCGCTCAGGGAACCTTGGCTCGGTCCATCGACGACGAGATACTGGAGGGGTTCTGAGGAGTCATCCGTGCCGGTAAGGGTGAGCTTGATGGACTCGCCTGCCATGACTCTTGCGCTTGCGGCGATGGCTTGCGGCGCCACGTTGCCGAGTCCTGCGGTGTAGAGCGAGACGACTTCGTTTTCGGTAAGTGCGATGTCGTAGAGCCTTACCTCATCGATAAGGCCGGTGTAGCTGGCGGCGTTGAGCTGGCCACCGAAGGCCGCGTTGGCAATGCCGCTCATCCCTTTGCTCAGGTTGGGAGCGGATTTGTAAAGGACGCCGTTGTGATAGGCTTTCATGGTGCCTTCGGAGACGTTCTTGGTAAAGGTCCAGTGATTCCACTTCCCCTTGTAGTGATCTGCGCTCACCGAGCGGGTAATGCGGTCGTAGCCGCTGGAATTTCCAGCATCCCAGACGAGGTTGGAATCACTGTAGGGGATGTGGGTGTTGAGGACCCGGGAGCCGGATGAGTTCGCCGCGTAGAAGGTGCTGCCTGCGAGCGGTTGGGAGCCGTCGCCGTAGACCCACATCGCGATGGTGATCTCCTGGTCGACCGTGCTGAATGCTGAAGAGGGAATGACAACGCGGTCGTTGTTTCCATCAAAACTCAGGGCACCTTGATTGACACCTTCGACCCAGCTCGCTCCAACAATGGTTCCGTGATTTCCTTTTCCTGAAGAATCGCTGGCAAAGGTGCCGGTGGCGTCGTCGAGCTTCCAGTGACCTATCAGGTGTTCGGCGTCGCGCTTGGCAGGATCGAGTTGCCAGTAATCAAACCTGAAGGAATCGAGATCCATCAACGGGCCGGTGCCGCCCACGAAAACGAGATAGAGCTGATGAAGCCCGCGGGCTTGTTCGAGGTCGAGGGTGGCCGTTTGCCACGCAGTTGGATGCGAGCTGGCGGGCACGGCGCAGGTGCCGATGAGCGTGCCGGTCGGGCTGCCGAGGCGAAGTTGAATGCTTCCGCCACTCGGACTGTTCGAAACGCGTGCAAGAAATCTCCTCGGGCCGACGCCCAAAAAGAAATCGTCGAAACGAATCCAATCCCCGCTTTCGATCGATTCGACGTGGCTGCCGCCGCCGGGGCTTGGGGCGATGGTGACGCCGTCATGCGCGGAGAAGTCTTCGGCTTGAACCGTCTGGAGAATGCCGAAGCCGCGGGAGCCACCGAGGGCGGTCGTGCTGAGGTTGTTGTTAGATCCCCTGTTGGTCACCTTGCCTGCGGACTGACCGCGGGTGCCGGAGCTCTGCGCGGCCATGATGACGGGGTAGTTCGACAGGTTGTTGAGGGTGATGCTGCTGGTCGAGAGATCGTTGTAGGTGGGATTGACGACGTGCTCCCTGAGGCCATCGCGGACACCGCCGACCATGATCACCATGTTCTGATCCACGCTGGCATCGGGGCGCCTGAAGGTGAGGTTGTGGCCACTGCCGCCGATGTAGGCGACGGCATGGTTTCCATAGGTCTCTTCATTGTCGAGGATGGTGATGTCGACGACGTTGTTCCGGTCGGTCTGATAATTATTCTGATAAACCGGGCCGAACTGGGCGTTTCCGCTGCAGTTGACGATCTGGCCGCTGGATCCGACCCAGAAGCCGCTTTCATTTCCGAGTGAGACGCAGCCTTCGACGTATTTGGTGTTGTCGCAGAAACCGATGGTCACACCGGAGCGCATGTTCTTCACCGTGCAGTCCTTCACGGTAAGGTTGCGCGTGTTTCGGGGATTGCCGTCTGGGTCGGTTCCGGCGTTGTAGGCGCGGATGCCGTCCTCCTGAAGGCTGAACATCCAGCCGGGCTGGAGGGGGTAACCGGGGCTGTCTTCAGCGGATGGATCCTGGGCCCAGGCGGTTTCGAAGTCCACGTCGTCGGCGGGCGAGCCGGTGCCTGCTTCGGCTAGGACTTCGTCTGAAGATCGCATTTCACCTTCCACGTAGCAGCCTTCGATGACGGCATCGAGCGAGCCTTGGCAAAAAATGCCGTGGCCATAGGCGCGGTGGAAGATGCTGGTGTTCTTGAGGTGATTGCTGTCGCCACGGACCAGAATTCCGGAGTGCTTGAAGTGCTTGATGACGTAGCCCGTGCCCTTGCCAAAGATGTCGCCGTAGCCATAGGGGTAGGATCCTCTAACAGTCAGGCTGAATCCCTCGACGAGGTTCCTTCGTCCATCGAGAAGCACGCCGAGAGCCGTTCGGTAGGGGCGCGTATTTCCGATGTCGACGAGGGTCAGGTTTCTAAGAACCAGGTCCTCGCCGTGGAGGGCGACTTCGATGACTTCAATGTTTCCAAACGATCGGAAGACACGGGTGTCGATCTCAATGGTGACTCCGGTGAAATCGAACTCGCTGTTGTGGCCGGTAAAGTTGAGCAGCGTATTTGAGCTGAAGAGTCCCGAACTGACATCGGCGGGCGTGATGCGATAGGTCCCCGGCGTCATGACAACCCTGGCATTGTCGTCATCGAGATAGGGGAGAAGTTGGCTGAGCGAGCTGACGACGTTCTGGCCGAAGGTCTTCGAAAAAAAGCAGACGAAGCAGAGGACGAGCAGCCTTAGGGACATGGCAGGTTGGGGAATGTGGGGTTGGAGCCGGTTTCCAAAGGTAAGCGCAGGCGAAACCGCTAGTGGTTGTGGGCCTTCGGAAAAAGGCGTTTTGTCGTTTCCCTGTTGATCGCCAGCGAGTCGTGGAGGGTCGCAGGAATGGGTGTGTTGATCCTTCTTGGTGTTGCGCTAGCATGAGCCAGACCAAAACCTTCATAAGAACCAAATGGATACTCAACATTTCGACTACATCGTCATCGGTGGCGGCAGCGGCGGTTATGCGGCAGCGCGCACGGCACGGGAAACCAGGGAGCGTGTCGCGATCATTGATGACGCGGAGGAACTCGGTGGCTTGTGTATTCTCAAAGGCTGCATGCCATCCAAGACCCTGATCTATTCGGCGGAGGTGCTGCACCTGGCGCAGAAGGGGAAGGTGTTCGGACTCGATATTCCGAAGGCGCGGTCGGACATGCCGGCCTTGCACGAGCGGAAGCTGGAGATCATCAAGGAGTTCTCGGATTACCGTCAGGAGCAGTTGCGGAGTGATCGCTTCACGCTCTTTCGCAGTCGGGCAAAGTTCATCGATGAGGGGACGATCGAGCTGAGTGACGGGACGAAGCTGACGGCCGATCATTTCATGATCGCGACGGGTTCGAAGGTGGCGGTGCCGCCGGTGGAGGGGCTTGAGGGATTGCCCTGCTGGACGAGTGACGATGTGCTGGATCTGGATTTCCTTCCGGAAAAAGTGATCGTCCTCGGTGGCGGCATCGTGGCCTGTGAGCTGGCCCAGTTCTTACGCCGTGTCGGTGCCGAGGTGGTACAGATTCAGCGCAGCCCGCGGATTCTCAAGGAGACTTCGCCGGAAGCGGCAGAGGTGGTGGAGAAGGCATTTCGCGACGAAGGCATCGAGCTTTTCACCGATACCGAGCTCCAATCGGTCGAACAAGCGGAGGGAGGGTTCGTCGTTCGCTTCAAGCATGGTGGTGAGGAGCAGCTTGTTAGAGCCCCGTACCTGCTCAACGCGCTGGGACGTCGGCCGGCGACGGATGGGCTCGGGCTCGAAGAGGCAGGCGTCGAACTTCGTGAGAGCGGTCACATCAAATGCGATGGAATGCAGCGAACGAGCAACCCCAAGATCTACGCCTGTGGCGACGTCGCGGGACCGCATGAGATTGTGCACATCGCGATCATGCAGGGTGAGACGGCGGCGAAGCATGCCACGGGGCGGTCGGCCGAGGCAGTCGATTACGACACCCTGTTAGGCGTGGTCTTTACGGATCCTCAGGTGGCCAATGTCGGACTCAGTGAGGCCGAGTTGAAGGAGCGGGGCATCGACCATCTGTCCGCGGACTATCCATTCGACGACCATGGCAAGTCGATCCTGATGGAGGCGAAGTATGGCTACGTGAAGGTCCTGGCGGATACAAAGGGAGTGGTGCTCGGCGCCGAGTGCGTGGGCAAGGATGCGGGGGAGCTCATTCACGCGATGGCCGTGGCGGTCAGCCTGAAAGCCAATGTCCGCGATTTGCTCAAGGTGCATTGGTACCATCCGACCCTCTCGGAGATCTGGAGCTATCCGATCGAGGACATTCGCGATGAGCTGAAGTAGGCTAAATGAAAATTGTCGACAATCTCGCGTTTTTTGGAAAGTTGTATGACAGTGCTGCGTAGGAACGGCCAGCAACTGCCATATGAATATTACTTCACTGATTTCCCTGCTTGGTCTCAGCGGACTCGCTGCCGGCTCCTCGATCCTGATTGAAGCCGAAACGTTTGCCGAGAAAGGCGGGTGGATGGTTGATACTCAGTTCATTGAGTCCATGGGATCGCCGTATTTGATCGCCCATGGGATGGGCACACCGGTGGGGGATGCGAGCACGAAAGTGGAGATCCCCGAGGATGGCAGCTACAGAGTCTGGGTGCGGACGCTCGACTGGTCGGAGCGCATGGGCCGGGCGGAAGGGGCGGGTCGTTTCAGCATGGAAACCGACGGAAAGCCGCTCGGCGGTGAGCTTGGCAAGGGCAAGCCGGAGTGGGATTGGGAGCTGGTCGGCAGCGCGGATTTGAAGGCGGGATCGACGGCCCTGACGCTCAAGGACGGCAGCGGATTCGATGGCCGGGTGGATGCGATTTTGCTGAGTAACGAAGAAAACTTTACGCCACCGACGGTCGGAACTTTGGCCGAACGGACGAGCTGGGAGATCGCCGGTGCGCCGGAGATGGCGGGGGACGCGGGAGATTTTGATCTGGTCGTGATCGGCGGTGGCTATGGTGGACTCGGATCGGCGATCTCGGCGGCTCGGATGGGCGCGAAGGTGGCGCTGATTCAGAATCGCGAGGTGCTCGGTGGCAACGGGTCCTCGGAGGTCCGGGTCTGGGCGATGGGAAATTTTCCCCCTAACAAGTATCCGGTCGCCGACATCATTCAGGAGATCTGCGATTCGGCGGAAGCTTCGCCCGCACCGGCGGAGCAGTTCGAGGACGACAAGAAGGAGAAGGTCGTGCGTGCGGAAAAGAACATCACGCTTTTCCTCGGCCACCATGCCTACGGCCTGGAAATGGAGGGCGATGAGATTGACTCGGTGAAGCTTCTTGAAGTCGCGACCGGCAAGGTCAAGACGGTCTCGGGCAAGTTCTTTGCCGACTGCACGGGTCATGGCTTTATCGGTCAGTGGGCCGGTGCCGACACGACCATGGAGGAGAAGGGCCGCATGGGCATGAGCAACATGTGGATGTGGGAAAACACGGACGCTCCGGTGAGTTTCCGCGAGGAAGAATGGATGATGCCATTCAAGGCCAAGGACTTTCCCTATCCGGTTCGCAATCATGCGCAGTGGTTCTGGGAAGGCGGATTCGACCAACATCCGATCAAGGAACTCGAGCAGATTCGCGATTGGAACCTGATCGTCTCCTACAGCGCCTGGAACTCGATCAAGAACCACGCAGCCCACGCCGAGCGCGATGAGAACGGCCACAAGAACGCCAAAATGTCCTGGCTCGCCTACGTCGGCGGCACCCGTGAAACCCAGCAGATCCTCGGCGATGTGATTCTAACAGGAAAGGCGATCAAAGCGGACGAAGAATTTCCGGATGCGGTCGTCCTGACGACCTGGTCGATCGATCTCCACGTGCCGCAGGAGGAGTTCGTCGCCGCGGCTCCCGAGCGTCCTTTCATTTCCCGCGCGATCCATGACCGGGTGATCGACAAGAACGTGGGCTACCCGATTCCCTACCGCTGCTTCTATTCGAGGAACGTGCCGAACCTTTTCATGGCCGGTCGCAACATCAGTGTGGACCGTCACGCACTCGGCACGATCCGCGTGATGAACACCATCGGCATGATGGGTGTGGTGGTCGGCAAGGCCGCCGCGCTGGCGACGGCTCACGACTGCACGCCGCGCGAGCTTTACGAGAAGCATCTCGATGAAATGAAGCAGCTCTGGCTGCTCCCGGGTAAGAGTCGATTCGAGTCGCTCGAGGAACTGAAGGTCTCGCTGCCGTCCGAGTAATTCAAAACTCCTATAGCCCATCGATTCTCGTCCAGGCGACCGTGCTCGTTTGGATCTTCTCTTTCCGCCATCAGCAAGCCTTATGGAACGATCATTCTCAAACCAGTGCCTCGGCCTCGCCTTGCTCTCTCTAACAGCCTGCCTCCCCGGTCTTGCAGAATCCCAGGAAAGTTCCGCCAAGCCGAACATCCTCTGGATCGTCACCGACGACCAGCGTCCCGATTCGGTGGCGTCCTACAACCGTCTGGTCTTCGGCACGGATGAGAGCCCGCTCGGATACGTCGAGTCGCCGAACATCGACAAGCTTGCGGCCGAGGGAGTGATGTTTACCCGCGCGATGTGCAACTCGCCCGTCTGCGGTCCCTCGCGTGGATCGATGCACTCGGGGCGCTATCCTTTTCGGATCGGCCACTACGGTTTCCAGCTGACGCATCAGGCGCCGGACTTCGTGCGTCCGGTGGTGCCTCAACTGCTGCGCGAGCAGGGCTATGCCACCGCCGCGTTCGGAAAAGATGATCCCTACATCTACAAATGGGGACCGGGTCAGGGCTACAACGACCCCGGATTTTACGATGTCAAGGTGCACAACAAGAACGGTCTGCAGCGCGGAGGCATCGGCGACATCGCCAGCCTGGAGGAATTCGGCAAAGGCGGAATCGAAGTGGTGTTCTATCCGGATGGCAGCAAGCGGAGCTACTTTCTCACTCGAAACGATGGCGACATTTCCGAGGCCGACCGGGCTGAGATCGCGAAGACCAATGAGGAGTTCGGCATCCTGCGTTCCCACACGCGGAGCAATCCGAATTTGATCCTCGGTGGCGTGAATCCCAAGCCCGCCGACGATACCGCCGACGCGCACATCGCCACGGAAATGATGAACTACCTGGCGAATGCCGGGAAAAGCTACAAGACGCTTTGGGGCAAAGAGCTCAAGGGTGCGGATCCTTCGAAGCCGCAGTTCATCCACCTCGGCTTCCATTTTCCGCACACGCCGGTACTGCCGCCGAAGTCGGTGCGTGAGCGCTTTCAGTCGAAGAAGTATCGCGTCCCGGACTTCGACGATGAGGAGTTGGCGAAGTTCCCGCCACAGCTCATGAAGCTCTACAACAGTTGCAAGATCGAAGGCATGAGCGACGTCGAGAAGCAGCAGGCGATCCAGGACTACTACGCCTTTTGCGCCCATGGCGACGCGCAGATCGGCAAGGCGGTTGGGGCTTTCAAAAGGTACTGCAAGGCGAACGAACAGGGGTATCTGATTCTCTTCACCATTGGTGATCATAGCTGGCATCTCGGAGAACAGGGTATCGAGGCAAAGTTCGGTCCCTGGCGTCAGTCGGTGGAAAACGCCGCCATTCTCGTTTCCTCGGACAAGGAACTCGTGCCGGCCGGGAGTCGCTGCGACACGATGGTCGAGTTCGTCGACTTTGCGCCAACGATGCTGGCCGCCGGGGGCATGGACCTTGACGACCCGGAACTCGACTTTCTCGACGGCGTGAGTCTCTTCGATGTGAGGGATGGCAGCGTCCCGCAGCGTGACTACATCCTCGGTGAGATCCACCTCGTCACCGGACCTCGCGCCTACCTGCACACCGAACGATTCCGCTTCTCGATGCGCAGTCGGCCGTTTCCCGGTCAGGTGAATCCGAAAAACATGGGCCAGGATATCAAGTGGGCGCTCGAAGCGCCGCTGGAGAAAGTCGATCTCGCGCTCTACGATCTGAAACACGATCCGCTCGAACGCAATAACGTCGCCAACGATCCCGCCTACCGCGAACTCGCCGCATGGTTTCGCAACAAGCTCGGCAACATCGTGCTCGGCGATCGTCGGGTCGAATGCGACTGGACGCAGGAAAACCGCTACTCCCTCAGCGACTTCGCCAAAGGCGCCGACGACAAGAAGGTGAACATCCCCGTCGAGCTGATCCCCTCGATCTGACCATCCACAACCATTTGCTCATGAACTTACGTCTCCCATCCGCTATTGTCGGCCTGTTAGGAATGCTGGCGCCATCGTTGGTGCACGCCGAAACCGCTGTCCGAAAGCAAAAGCCGAACGTCCTCTGGATTCTAACAGACGATCATCGGTATGACTCGATCCGCGCATTCAACAAGATGCTCCACGGTCGTGAGATGAGCGAGCTCGGCTACGTCGAGTCGCCGCAGACCGACCGACTTGCGTCGATGGGCACGACCTTCATCAACACCTATTGCCAGGCGATGGGTTGTGCGCCGTCGCGCGCGTCGATGCACTTCGGCCGCTACCCATTCCGCTCCGGCATCTATGAGTTCGAGTATTTCAACAACAACGCGGAGCACATGCGTCCTTCTCTCCCGGAAGAGATGGCTGTCCTTGGTTACCAGACCACCCACGTTGGCAAGCTCGGGGTGCGGGTCAAGTCGGTGAAGGACGGTCGGGTCGGTCCGCACAAGCTCTATCAAACCGACTTCTATTTTCAGAACCTGTGGAAGGACTGGCTGACCGATTGGGGCAAGCTGTGGTTTACCGAAATCGAGGGCGAGAAGCTCGAGAAGCCGATTCAGAACATCGAATTCTTCGTTTCGCCGGATGGAACGGTCGAGTACGCCAACCTCGAACTCGAGAAGGCGATGCCGAGGTTCGCCGGCTCTGCCGCCGCGACAATGGAGAAGTATGATCTGTTGCGCCACTACAACAAAAAGAAGGGCAAGAACATCGACTCGGGGATGATCCTGGCGGGCGTCAGTTCGCAGCCGGCCGGCAAGACTCGCGACGGATCCTACACGTCGATTCTCGGGGACTACCTTCAAAACGAGAACCGCAAATTCAAGGTCGGCTCGAAGAGGTATGGCGGGGTCGACCCATCGAAGCCGCTGTTCTGCCACCTCGGCTTTGACTTTCCGCACACCCCGGTTCTTCCGCCCGCCGACTATCGCGAGCGTTTCCGGAAGCACACCTACAAGGTTCCCGAGTTCGACGAGGAGGAACTCAAGACCATGCCCGAACAGTTGAAGAGGATGGTCTCGAACGGCTACTCGGATCATCTAACCGACGAGGAAAAGCAGGCGATGATCCAGGACTACTACGCGTTCTGCGCCTACGGTGACGCGCTGGTCGGCGAGGCGGCGGATGCTTTCATCGCCTACAGCGAAAAACACCAGCAACCATGGATGATCGTCTACGTCTGCGGTGACCACGGCTGGAAACTTAATGAGCACGGATCGGTGTCGAAGTTCACGCCATGGGATATCGACAGCCACAATCCGATTGTGGTGGTTTCATCCGACAAGCAGGCTTTTCCAGCTGGCAAGGTCGTGACCGGATTCACCGAGTTCGTGGATATCATGCCGACGGTTCTGAGTGCGGCGGGAGCGGATCTGGGGAGCGGGAAATTCGGGCATCTGGATGGGTATGATCTGGCGGAAATCACTTCCGGCGAGATTCCGGCTCGCGATTACGCCATTGGCGAAAGCCACGCCGTGACCGGTCCGCGGGCCTACATCCGGACGAAGGACTTCGTTTACTCGTTGCAGACGCGGCCTGACAGGAATCGCGGCAAGAACATGGATTGGGCCAGAAACGCCAGCGACGAGGAGCTCGATCCGGCGCTCTATCACATGCCTTCGGATCCGCATGAGACAAACAACCTCGCTTTCAATCCCGAGTATCAGGGCGTGGCGAAGAAGATGAAGGAGAAGCTTCTGAGCATCGTGCTCGGAGATGGGCGAGTTGAAGTTGGCTGGGGGCCGAAGGCCGATGGCACCAAGGTCTTCCGCAGTGACTTTGCAAGGGGTGCGGACGATAAGAAACTCAAGTTCTGAAATCTGCTAATCCGATGAAGAAAAACGCACCCACCCTAATCACGTTCGCGCTTGCGCAGTTCTCCTCGGTATGCCTGCTGGCGGAGGAGCAAGTGCCCTTTCCCTACCATCTGCCGAAGGAAAAGCCGGATCGGAAGTTGAGCGAGGCAATGGAGCGGATCTACGACAACTACCCGGCGCCGCAACCTGAGGATAACGAGCTTTTCAGCCAGTTCAAATACACCGAGCTGAAGGGTTTCGATTACCATGGCGGAGACGGCACGGTCTCGCGTCGGGATCCATCGAAAATCATTTTTGAAAACGGGAAGTACTACGTTTGGTATACCAAGCGGGATACCAAGGAGCCGCCGGTCGGCATGCAGCGGGCGGCCGAGGCGACGGATGAGATTCCTTCCGCCGACTGGGATCTGTCCGAAATCTGGTATGCGACTTCCGTCGATGGGTTTACCTGGGAGGAGCAGGGCGTGGCAATCAAGCGCCCGGAAAAGCCGCTGGTCGGCTGGCGCTCGGTGACGACCACCGACATCCTGAAATGGCAGGGCAAGTATTACCTCTACTATCAGGGATTCATGGAGGCCAGCGGCACGCGCGGCGACGACTGTCCGGTGGCGGTTTCCTACGCGGACTCGCCGGAGGGTCCGTGGACGCCAGCCAACAAGGTCGTGATCCCGAACGGTCCGGAAGGGGCGTGGGACCAGTATTCGATCCACGATCCCTATCCACTTGTTAGAGACGGGAAGATATGGATCTACTACAAGTCCGATTTTGGCAGGGACCCTCACAAGGTCAGGATGCAGGGTCTCGCTATTGCCGAAGATCCGCTTGGTCCCTTCACGAAGCATCCCTTGAATCCGGTGATCACTTCCGGGCACGAGACCTCGCTGTTTCCCTTCAAGGAAGGGGTTGCGGCGTTGGTTTACAAGGACGGCCCCGAGCACAACACGATCCAATACGCCGAGGACGGCGTGAACTTCTCGATCGCCTCGATCACCGAGTTGATGCCCTACGCCGCCGCGCCCTATGTGGCGGATGCCTTCTCCGATACCAAGGATGGCCGCGGCATCACCTGGGGGCTTGCACATTTCATCAATCAGGGAGGGAAGGGGGAGTATCATTCGATCCTCGTCCGCTTCGACTGCGACCTGAGTCTCGACGTGAACGACCCCGAGATGAAGGAGCATCGCGTGAACCATCGTCCGGATGTCTACTACCGTCAGGGACTGAGCAAAAAGCAGCGTGAGCGGATCAAGGCGGGCAAACCGTAGCGGTGGGGTCGTGAACCGATGGGTGCGTTGTTCTGTCTTGCCTCACCCATTCCTATTTCCGCACATTGCCGATCATGGCCTTGGTCCCTGAGTTCTTCCGGAAAAGCAGCACCTCGAATCATTGATGAATCCCGAGGGCCACACTCATCCGAAACGTCCGGGCAAAGGTCGCAAGCGACTGCTGCGGTTCGCGATTCCCGTGTGGCGGTTGGCGCTGCTGGTGGCGGCGTTCCTTTGCGTGCATCAGGCGCATCGATGGCGGGTCGATAAAGTTGAGCACGGGCTGGATGCGAGCTGGATCAACGAAGTGAAGCCATGGCTTCCAGCGGCGGATCATTTTGGGGAGCCGGAAGAGGATGATCTTCTGACCTCGGTGCTCGATGCGAATGACGAGTTGCTTGGCTGGGCGACGCAGACCTTCCCGGAGGCCGCCAAAGTGACCGGCTATGCGGGTGCGAGCAATCTGCTGGTCGTTCTCAACCCTGACCGTCGGGTGGTGGGAAGCGTGCTTCTCCAAAGTGCCGACACGGCGGGGCATGTCGACAAGATCAAGAAGGACGATAGTTTCTTCACCCAATGGAACGGCCGACATGCGGCAAGTCTCGGCGTGTTGGAAGAGGCGGATGTGGTCAGTGGTGCGACTCTAACAAGTGAGGCGATCGCGCGCGGGATGGCGGGGCGCTTCGGGGCACAGGATGCGGCCGAATGGTTTCCTGATGTGCTGACGATCGAGCAGGTGCGTTCGATTTTCCCGAAGGCGAGTGGCTTCGAGGAGCTGGAACTCGGGGTCTATCAGGTCAGTGGCGGCGAAGGACAGTTGATCCTGAGGACAAGCCGCGCCGGGGTGGCCGTGCGCGGCTTTCAGGGGCCGAGTGATCTGATCGTTGGCCTGGAAAATGATGAGATCGTGGGGGTGCGGATGCTGGGGAGCCGCGACAACAAGCCTTACATTCTCGACGTGGCCGATGAGTTGAAGTTTGCGGATCCCTTCGTCGGCCAGTCAACGGGCGGCTTGTTGGAAACGGGTCCCGCGAAGAGATTTGTCGTGAGTGGCGCCAGCAAGACGGCCCATTCAGTCACGGAGAGTGTGTTGGAGTTGGTGCGGCGGCACGATCGAACGGAGCTTGCGACGAGCTTTGATTGGCGACTCGGGGTCGGGTTGATCTGGGTGCTTGCGGGGGTGACGATCGGTCTAACAAAGCTGCGTGCGAAGCGTCGGGTGCGGCTGGTGTTTGCGGTGCTCAGCATGGCGCTGGGCGGGCTGTGGCTCGGCTGGATGGTGGCGCAGGATCAATGGATTACCTGGGCGAAACGCGGCAGTCTTTCGGGTACGGGCATGGCGATGCTGGTTTTGAGCGCCTCGGCGATTCTCGTGCCGGCGATCTTTGGGAAGAATGTTTATTGTGCCCACCTATGTCCGCATGGCGCAGCGCAGACCTTGCTCGGCGCGACCCACAAGCGTCGCTTCGCGCCGCCGGGAAAGCTGCATCGGATGCTGGTGACCGTGCCCTGGCTGGGGCTGATCGCGCTGTGGGGGCTGGCACTGGCGGGAAGCTCGTTTTCCGCGACCTATGCCGAGCCCTTCGAAGTCTGGAGCGCCGGATTCTTTGCCCTGATGCCAACCTTGATCTTCGGAGTCGGGCTGGTCAGTGCGGCGTTTCTTCCGCAGGCCTATTGCCACTACGGTTGTCCGACCGGGGCTTTGTTGAAGTTCCTCACCCACTCACCCAGCCGCTGGACGCGACGTGACTCGATCGCGGCGACGCTTGTCGGATTGGCCTGGGTCTTCGTTCTCTGCTCATGAAAAGGGTGGCACTTCTGGTTTTGATCCTGTCGGCGGTCGTGATGATCGCTTTCAAGGGTCGGAAGTCGGAAGTGGTTCGATTGGAGGGGCAGGCGATGGGCTGCGCTTGGTCGCTGGCTTATGAAGGCGATGCTTCAGCGGATGTCCGGCGGGTGGTGGCGGAGGAACTCGAGCTTTGGGAACAGGTGATGAGTCAGTGGAGGAAAGACTCGGACCTGAGTCGATTCAATCGAGGTGAAGCGGCCAGTGCGGAGCTTCTGAGGGTGATCGCGCTGGCGCAGACGATGAAGGTGGCCAGCGGTTCGGCCTTTGACTACGAGTTGCTTGAACAAGTCCATGCCTCTGGATTTGGTCCCGAGGGAAAGGGTGTGGATTTGTCCGGAATCGGGAAGGGTTTTGCGGTCGACCGCGTGGGAGAAAGGCTTCGATCGCTGGGCGTTCATCGATTCGTTTTTGAACTCGGCGGCGAGGTGCTTGCGGGCGATGGTGAGTGGAAGCTGGCGATCGAAAGCCCTTTGATCGATGGGAATGCGGAGATTCTAACCGTCACGAATCGCGCGGTGGCGACGAGTGGGAACTACCAGCAGTTTCGGGAAACCGGGAATGGATTGGCGAGTCACCTCATCGATCCGGAGACGGGGAGCCCGGTGCTTCGGCCTCGGTGTTCGGTCACGGTTTTGGCGGATGATTGCGCGACGGCCGATGCGTGGGCGACGGCGCTGTTCGTGCTCGGGCCGGAGGCTCGACCTGATGGGGCTCCGGAGTTCTTCTGGAGTTTCGGGGATGATTGATGATTGATGATTGATGATTGATGATTGATGATTGATGATTCGATTTTTTTACAGAAGGAAACGAAGATAACGAAGGAGGGACTCAGAACAACTCACCCTGGGCTGGCGGCGGTTTCTTCTTTACCAAGGGATTGGGGGCGTCGGCGACTTGGATGGCATCGGGGGGTGGCGCGAATGTGCGCATGTCGCCGGCGAGGAAGACGTCGACTTCTTTCCCGCTGAGGATAGCGGGCATGCGGTGGTGGATCGGCTCGACCGTCAGGTTGGCTTCCGTGGTGATCATGGAGAAGCAGGGGCCCTGAGTTCCCGACTCTTCCCAGATGCCAGCCATCAGGAGCCACGAGTCATCGGGCGCGCTGAAGCGATGAGTGCGCTTCAGGCCTTTCGGGCCGGACCATTCGTAGTAGGCGGCGACAGGGATGAGGCAGCGTCTTTCCTCGAAGGACTGCTTCCACATCGGGAAGTCGAGCTTGTCGGCGCGGGAGTTGTTGACTGGGCTGAGCCCCTTGCGTTCGAAGCCCCAGCGCATCATGACGAGCTCACCATCGGCGGTGATGACCGGGGCCTTGTCGGTGCGGCGGATCAGGCGGAAGGAGTCGATCGAGAGTAGTTCCCGGATCGATGTGGCTTTGATCTTCGATGAGAAGCTGCCGCCGCGCTTTCCGAGTTCGTAGGCGTTGCACATGAGGCAGAGATTGGATTCCGAAGGGCCGTTTGGGGAGCGGAATTTTGAGTGCTAGACCGGAGACGAGGATTCCGTAGAGTTGGACCATGATGAAATCGATCACGACTCTTCTGACTTCGGTGGCTTTTGTTCTGATGGCGCCGACTTCCATGGCGGAAGAAGGCTTCACGCCACTCTTCGATGGAAAGACTCTGGATGGCTGGAGGGTTTCGGAACACCCCGATTCCTTCAAGGTGACCGATGGTGCGATCGTGGCACATGGGCCGCGTGGACACGCATTTTATGTGGGCGATTTCAACGCAGCGACATTTGTGGATTTTGAGCTGCGGCTTGAGGCTCTGACCAAGCCAAACTCCAATGGAGGTGTGTTCTTCCATACCAACTGGGTTGAGAGTGGATGGCCGCGGAATGGCTATGAAGTGCAGGTGAACAACACCCAGAAAGACTGGCGGAAATCGGGCGGGCTTTATGCAGTCGTCGATAACAAGGAGCCATTCGAAGACAATACCTGGATGAAGTATGTGATCCGTGTGGAGAAGGGTGTCGTTACGGTCTCAGTCAACGGCAGGGAACTCGTCAATTACACCCCCAAGGGAGAGGATAACAAGCTTCAGAAAAACGGAGGAGCGATCGCGCTCCAAGCGCATGATCCGGGGAGTGAGGTTCACTACAGGAACATCCGGATCAAGCCGCTGAAATAGCCGGTCCTTTAGTCCTCAGTCCGATTGCCTGCTACGAGGTCTCTAGTAGGAATGCGCAGCATCGTATTCGTTTCGGTGCCACCGCGTGTGACTGAGCCGGCTTGAAGGTAGATCCTTCCTTTGTAGAGGATGGGCTGAGTGGCGTGGCGACCACCGGGAAGGGCTGGGAGGCTGCGCCAGTTGCCGGTTTTTGGATCGAGGGCATCGACCTCAATGTGGGCTTCCTTGCGGGCACTTTCGCCACCGATGACCAGGGATTCGTTTCCCAGGGCGAGCGAGCTGGTGCCGGCGCGGGGTGTCGGGATGGGTTGATCGAGGGTCTTCCAGGTGTTCGATTTGAAATCAAAGACGTCGACTTCCTTGATCACTGGGGCAAAGACGCTGCCTCCTTCGCCGGAGCGACGGCCACCGGCGAGGATGAGTTGCTCGTCGATGAGCACCGCTTGGAAGTGGTCACGGCCGCGGGGGGCATCGGGGAGCCTGGTCCAGGTTTTGGTAGAGAAGTCATACTCGTCGAACCACGGCACCCAGCCGGAGCGGTGGCCATCGGTAAGGCCGCAGACGAGATAGAGTTTATCGTCCTTAATGAAGGCACCGGCGGAACCGCGTCGCCGCTCTTCGGGGATTTCGGGTCCTTTGCTCCAGGCATCGGCGCTCGGGTCGTAGAAATAGAGATGACTAACAGGTGTCTCGCGCGGGTATTTTCCGGTGAAGGCGCCGGCGACGAGCACCTTGCCATCATGGCTGAGGGCCTGGAAGTGGTGGAGTTCGACCGGGGGTTGTTTTCCCGTGGACCAGGTACTGGTCTCGGGGTTGTAGAGATCGACGGCTTGAATGCGGCGACCACCGAGTGCGATGAACTGATCGTCGACTTCGACAAATGCGTGTTCGTGGCGCTTGCAAGGATTGCCCTCGCCTTTGACCTGCTCCCACTTGGATCCTTCCAGGTGGCTCATTTGAGCGAATGCGGCAAGGGCGAGGCCGAGCGATGGGATGAGGCAGTAGCCGAGTTTCATGGTCGAAATAATGCGTCAGCAGTGGGGAGAGACAAGCCAAGCTCTGGTCATCAACGAACTCCTGAGCGGGCTTTCATGAGGTGGTAGTAGCGCCACAGTATTCGCGCAGCGACCGCTCTCCATGGACGCCATTCGTTGGACATTGATCGCAGGACGGATTCGCTGGGACGCTCGTTCATGGCGAAAAGGAGCCTCGCGGATTCCTGAAGTGCGAGGTCGCCAGCGGCAAAGGCGTCGGCGTGACCAAGCGAAAACATCGAGTAGATTTCAGCCGTCCAGCGCCCGATGCCGGGGACTTCCGTCAGGATTACGACGGTTTCGTCGGTACTGAGCGACCTCAGCGCCCGGTAGTTGATGCCGGCTTCGGCGAGAGCCCGGGCATAGCGGATTTTTTGCCGGGAAAGCCCGCAGGCACGGAGCTCCTCGTCGCTGGCTGCGGCGATTTTCCGGCGGCCGGTGAGTCGGGCCTTTTTCAGGCGTTTCCAAATCGCATCGCCGGCCGCGACGGATACTTGCTGGCTGACGATGGCATCGAGCAAGGCTTCGAAGCCGTCCTTGCGGCGACGGAGCGGAAGTTCGCCAGTCAGGCTCAGGGCGTGGGAGAATTCAGGAACGGCGTCGCCCAGCCACCTCGCTCCCTCGCGGACGTCCTCAATGGTTTCGATGAGTTTCATGGCAATCGCTTGATCCTCATCCTTCATGCGCGTGTTCGCAAGTGGCGGCGGATCTTCTCGACAGATTCCGGCGCGGATCATTGAATGGGGGAAATGAAATTCATGCTAATTTCGGCGCTTCTTTCAGTCGGGCATCTGAATGCGACGAACTGGTCGAACTGGCGGGGAGAAGAAGGTGCCGGCGTGGCCCGTGAAGCCAGCCCTCCGGGCAAGGTTTCATCGAGTCAACTCTGGAAAGCACCGCTGCCGGGCCGCGGCTGTTCGACGCCGGTGGTGTGGGAAGATCTGATCGTGGTGACCTGTGTGATCCATGGTAAGGATGGAGTGCTGGCCTATGATCAGAAAGGGAAGGAGGTTTGGCGCCATGCCTTCGGAAAGGCTGCAGGCGTGCGACATGAAAATGCAGGAAGTGGCTGCAATCCATCGGCTCTAACAGACGGAAAGCATATCTATGTCTACTTCAAATCAGGCACGCTGGCGGCGGTGACGATGGAGGGGAAGGAAGTTTGGAAGCGGAACCTTCATCAGGAGTATTCACCGGATGGACTGAAGTGGGATCTCGGCACCTCTCCGATTTTCGCAGGAGGGAATGTCGTTGTCGCCCTGCTGCACAACGAAAATCCCTCGTTCCTTTTGGCGTTTGATAAGTTAAGCGGAAAGGAAGTGTGGAAGACGCCCCGGGACTACGACGCCCCTGCGGAAGCTCAGGACGCCTACACCACTCCCTTTGTCACCGAAATCGATGGAGTGGAAACCATCGTGACCTGGGGCTGTGATCACTTGAGCGGTCATGATGCGAAGACCGGCGAAGAGCTTTGGAAGCATGGCGACTTCAATCCTCAACAGAAGAAGAACTGGCGGGTCATAGCTTCGGCAGTTGAGACCAAGGGAATCGCCATCGTGCCGTTCGGCCGCGGAGACCATGTGGCCGGAGTGAAGCTTGGGGGAAGGGGTGACACGACTGGGAAGAATCGACTCTGGACTCACAAGGGGATTGGAAGCGATTCCTCTACCCCCGTGGCGAAGGATGGGAAGTTTTATGTCCTCAATGACAAAGGTCCGAACCGCGGCATGGTGACCTGTCTTGATGCACAGACCGGCAAGAAGGAATGGCAAAGCAAGTTTCCGCGCAGCGCCGCGATCTACTATGCTTCACCCTTGATTGCAGGAGACAAGATTTACGCCGGGCGTTCGGATGGAGTGCTCTTCTGCGGCACGATCACCCCGAAGGGGTTGACCGATGTGGTCGAGAGTGATTTGGAAGACACCATGATCGCCTCGCCCGTGGCCGTGGGATCGAAGCTATTTGTTCGGACCCATGAGTCACTGTGGTGCTTCGAATAAAGCGGCACTTGTCGGATGAGATGATCTGGCGAAGCTGGCGGGCATGAAGCCATTTGTGAATCTCGCCGAGGCACGTCTGCCCGATGGAACCCTGTTCTCGCTGCACAAGCACGATGGGAAGTTTTATTTGAAATACAATGGGCTCGATCTGATGAGCACGGCGCTGACCTTTTCGGAGCAGTTGTTGGCCGAGAAGGGATGCGAAGGACTTCTGGAGGGGAATCCGTCGAGGCCCAAGGATCCACAGGTTCTGATCGGTGGACTGGGGATGGGCTTCACGCTGAAGCGGGTGCTTGAGTTGATCGGCCGACCGGCAACGGTCGAAGTGGCCGAGCTGGTTCCGGAAATCATTGAGTGGAACCGAACGTTTCTGGTCGAACACAATGGCCCCTTGCTCGAAGACGAACGCACGAAGATTTATCTGGGCGACCTCTATGACTTGATCATGAAGGGCCGTGCCGGGAGCTATGACGCCATCCTGATCGACATCGACGATACGCCGGAAATGCTGATCACCGAGGTGAATGGACGACTCTACACGCCGGGCTTTCTTGAGAAGATCAAGCAAGCCTTGAGGCCGGGCGGCTGTGTCGCCTACTGGCTGGCGATGCCGACACCTCGCTTTGAGAAAGGTCTGCAGAAAGCGGGTTTCAAGGTGCAGGCCTTTCCTGCGAAGCCGCATGAGAAGTCAAAGCGCACGCGCCACTGCATCTACCTCGCGCATCCGAAATAGGGGGGGGCGTATTCAAGCCGATCAGGATGCCCTCACCCCCTCACCGTGGCCATGCGCTTTCGCAGAAAGGTTATTAAGCTGATTGACCCGATCTCGCCTTGCTCCTAGCGTCCCGGCATCATGAGAAAAACGACCTCCCCCCTTTTTCGCCCTGATGTTCGTGACTCAAAGCAGAGTGGTGTCTCCGTGTTTCTGCTCCTCACTTCAGGTCTGTTAGCCACTGCGACGGCGGCGACCTTGAAGTGGGATGCGACTCCTGGCAGTGCTGGTATCCAGGACGGTTCGGGAGTTTGGAGCACGTCCAGCAATACCTGGAATGATGGTTCCAACAATCTCACTTGGAACAACTTGTCGGTCAACGACGCGGTCATCGGCGCAGGTGGCGCGGGAGGAACCATCACGGTCAGTGGCAGCGTGTCCGTGGGCAACGTGAGCTTCGAAACAGTAACAAGCCCCTACCTGGTCTCCTCCGGCACGCTCACCTTGGCGGGCACAGGTGGTGTCTCGACCGTCACCGCCAATCATGCGGCGACGATCAATTCCACTTTGGCGGGTGGTAGTAAACTGGTGAAAGCCGGAAACGAGATGCTCACCTTGGGAGGAGCAAATAGCTACAACGGCGGCACCGATCTTTCCGCTGGAACTTTGCGAATCACTTCGGCGACAGCCCTTGGCAGCACCACCGGAGCTTTCAACTTCCTCAGCAGCGGCACTTTGCAACTGAATAGCGGCACCGGAGGCGCGGTGGAGCTCGGATCACTTAGCGGCGGCAGTGGTGCACTCATTAGCCGCGGGATCAGTGGCGACATCATCCTGCGGGCAGGCTCTAATAATCAGCGCACCGACTACGCGGGAACGATTGAGGACGGCAGTGGAAGAATCATTTTCAGCAAACGCGGTAGCGGAGTCCTGACCCTTTCTGGTAATAATACCTATACCGGAGCGACCTACATCTCCGACGGTGGCATCTTGCAGGTGGTGAGCAACAAGGCACTGGGGTCCAGCTCCGAAGGAGTCGTGATCAATGCCGGCACCCTTCAGCTTGCAGGAGGAATCGCCGTGGCCGGAGAAACGATCGCCGTAAATACTCCGGGCGATGTCTCGCTCGGATCCATCAATAACCTCTCCGGAAGCAACTCGTGGACTGGTGCCGTGAATCTCAACACATCCACCCGTATCAGCTCGACCGACGGGTTGATGGAGCTGTCAGGAAACGTAACGGGCTCCGGCCAAAGCCTGACCCTCGCCGGCTCCGGGGATCTGATGCTCAGGGGGGCGGTGGTACTCGGCACGGGCGGCCTGAACAAGGTCGGTTCGGGAACTGCAACCCTCTTGAATCCTTCTTACAGCGGAAACACCACGCTTGGAGTTTCTGGTGGGGGCAATGCGGGAACCCTGAATCTGCAGGGATCCAGCGCACTCTCGACCGGCGCGATGATCGTCTACTCGGGAAATCTGAACCTCGGTCAGAACCATTCGGTCACTTCCCTGGCGCTCGGCGGCGGGGCGACCAATACCACCGCGCGACTTGATACGGGCTCCAACACCCTCACCCTGAGAGGGGATGTCACCTACAACGCCGGCGACGGTTCCTCGACCATCTCAAGTGGAGCAAGTATCGCCGGGAACATCGCGATGGGCTCGGGCGAACGAATTTTCGACGTCCGAGATAGCAGCGCCGCCGCCATCGACCTGCAAATCTCTGCCTCGCTCTCCGGAAACAACCTCACCAAGACCGGCAATGGAACCCTCGCCTTGAACGGGGCCAATACCTACACCGGAGTCACCACGATTAGGAACGGGGCGCTTCAAATCGGCAGCGATGCCGCCTTAGGGCAGGCTCCCGGCAGCCCAAGTATCGGGAAAATCGTTCTAAACCCAGGAACCAAACTCGGCACCACCAACAGCTTCAGCTTGAACTCCAACCGCGGCATCCAGCTCAACAGCAGCTCCGCGAGTTACAGTCAGGGTGTGATTGATGTGGGCCCCGACGCCACCCTCCATTACGGCGGTATCATTTCGGGTAATGGCGGAATTCTGGGCAAGTCGGGCACGGGAACCCTGGTCTTGAGCGGTGCTCATACCTACACGGGTTTCACAGGGACGGTGACCGCCGCGAACCCGGAGATCGGCACGTCGGTCCACGCAGGCATGCTCGAACTCGATGGAGGCTCCATCACCCACGGCTCGTCCTACATTGTCGTCGGCAATTTGCCCGGTCACAATGGCAACTTCCTCATGCATCATGGTGCCAAAGCCAACACTCTGAGCGGTATCGTGGGTGACCAGGTGGGCGCGACCGGACAGGCCACCATCAGCGGCGCCGGCACCAATTGGACCACCACCGGCGGCATGTTTGTGGGCAACTACGGGACGGGCGTTTTGAATCTCACCGAGGGGGGGACGCTCAAGGTTGGCAGCGGCGCTCTATCTCTGGGTCTCAATAATAGCCCGGCGAATGGCACGCTGAACATCGGTGCCCCTGCGTCGGGCACGGCGACCAGTCCTGGAATTCTCAGTGCCACCAACGTGTATGGCGGCAGTGGATCAGCCACCGTCCAGTTCAATCACAATAGCACGGCAGCGGCACCCTACCACTTTTCCTCGAGTGGTGATGGGGCCGGAACGCCCATTAATATCACAGGCCGTGCGCAACTGGTCCATAGCGCCGGTCACACCGTTATGAATGGAACCAACACCTTCACCGGCAGCACGCTTATCAACGGCGGAGTGCTGGCTCTGAATGGCTCATTCGCTAGCGGTAACACGGTTAGTGTCAATGGTGGTGGCACGCTGCTAGGCAGCGGAAGGATCGCAGGTGCGACCACCATCCAGGGAGGTGGCATCCACTCCCCTGGTGGGGCTCCGGCGACTGTGGGCAGTCAGCAATTCACTGGCAACCTCACCTACGTCGGCGCTTCGATTTTCTCATGGGACCTCAATGCCAGCAGCACGACAAGCGGCTTTGACACGGTAGTTGGCACCTCGGGCGGCACTCTAACGATTGACAACTCCCTCGCCTCCGATCCGCTTTTCAGGATCGTGCTTGGCTCAGATGCGCTCGCAGGAATCAATGATCCCGGAGTCGCTTTTTGGAATAGCAGCCAGACCTGGGACGATGTCTTTAAGGGCTTCGGCAGTGTGGTTGGGAGCTTTGGTGATTGGGAAGTGGTCGATGCCTCCAACAATCCAGTCACCTCATCCCGTGGGTCATTCAGTGTATCCGGCACGACGATTACCTGGTCCGCCGGCGCAAGCGTTCCCGAGCCCACCAGCGCCTTGGTGGGGCTGCTCATGGGTGCGGGCCTGCTGCGCCGCCGCCGCAGTCACTAACTGCGGAAGTGTCCGGTGAGCGCTCTTCCCCGCCCATCATTCTCTGGCAGCCCTGTGGGCGGGGAAAGCGGGGTTCACTCGAAATCCGTGGAGACCTCGATGATGGTTTGATCGGAATCCATTTTGATGACCTGCGCCTTGTTTCCCGCAGCAGCCAGCGCCTTTCTAACATCAATGCTACGGATCGACTGGTCCTTATGGGTCCTGAAATCCCAGCGGATGTTTTTGAGATCGGACACGGATGTCCACACCGTGTAGTCGTAGCTGGTGATCTTTCCTTCAACATCGCGAATGGCCCCAATGGGAATATCGAAAGCATTCATGATGTGGAATACCTCGTTCACGGTCTCGCTGGCCGTCGGCAATTTTCGGGCAAGCTGGGAGAATGCCACGGCTCTGACGAATCTTGAGGGTGGCGTGTAATCTCCGGGAAGTCCGCGCAATCCCGATCCCTGCCCGAATTGGGCCAATTTGATGCCGGCCGCTTCCACCGCGGGCACGTTGGTGGCGCTGAGATTGATGTAGTTGCGAAGATTGGTGATGTGCCAATCGAAGGTCGGAGAGTTGGTCATCACGCCGAGTGGATTGTCGGAAATCTCGAGCGACTTGTTGAGCGGCTCGATTACAACCGAGGCACCGCTGCTGTCGTGGACCACGAAATGCCCCGGAAAGCTCTCCCCGCCGATGGCTTGGATCGGATTGGGCACAAGAACGACCTCATCGAAGTGCTCTTTCACCTCGGCGACACTGGAAAAATTCGCGAGCAGCCAGCTGCCATAATCTTCCGGCGCCAGTGAGCGGGCGTGGTCGGCGGGTTTCGGATCGGAATAGCTGGCGTAGCCGGGAAAGTAGAATGACCCGACGTAGAGCCCCTTTTCATTCACGCCATCCACCACTACATGCATTCCCAGAGCGTTCGCCCCGACCATGCCGTATTTGGAAACGTAGTGCATGCCCTTGGATGGATCGGCGAGAGAGTTGGAGAGCTTGCTGCCTGCCGGCACCACCACAGCGTCGGACTGAACGTCGAAACCAAATTCCATGGTTCGGCCAACGACTGCGGCGCCGTCACCCGCCATCATGCGGAGGCCCGTGCAGGCCACCGATGGCAAAGTAAAAGCACACGCGAGAAATCCTGCAATGGAAGCGGGAATGAGTTTTTGTTTCATGAAATGAGGGATGGGAGGGATGAGTCGATGAGTGATGGGAATAGGACGGAAGTGAACGCGTTCTAACAACAGCTGAGGATTAGCCTGATTCCGACGAATCGGAAACCAAAAGAAGTCGGCCGGGTCAAATAGCCTCAGCCGCCCCCTAAAGATTCTGCCCCCTTGGAAGGGGGATGACCGCGGGCCTTCGTGCCGTGTTATACTTTTGGTATGAGGTCACTCTCGTTCTCGTGTTTTCACTTCCGTCGACGACTTTTGGGAATTTCCCGAGTGGTTCGAGCATCCTATGCGACCCAGACCCACAACGATGAAGATATTCACCATTATTTGCACCGCATTCCTTCTCATGACTCCTCAATTGCCTGCTGCAGAAGAAACGCCTGGGCGTCCCAAAGTCATTTTTTTCGATGTCAATGAGACCCTTCTCGATCTCACCCAGATGCGTGCCTCGGTTGGCAAAGCGCTCGATGGGAAAGAGGAGCTACTTCCTCTTTGGTTTTCAACGATGCTTCACTACTCCTTGGTGGATACGGTGACCGAACGTTATCATGGTTTTGCCGACATTGGCGTGGCGGCATTAATGATGGTTGCCAAGAACAATGATATCGCTCTCACGGAGGAGGCTGCGCGTGAAGCAATTGTCACGCCCCTGCGAAGCCTGCCTCCTCACCCGGACGTGAAAGAAGGGCTTCAGTCACTCAAGGATCAGGGCTTTCGTCTCATCAGTTTCACCAACTCGTCCAACAAAGGCGTCCAGACCCAGTTCGAGAATGCGGGATTGATGGAGTTCTTTGAAGAGCGACTCAGCGTCGAGGACCAAAAGGTCTACAAGCCCGCATTGGCCTCGTATCGCTGGGCGATGGAGAAGGCTGGAGTGAAACCCGAGGAGGCCATGATGGTCGCGGCACATGGCTGGGACATCGCCGGCGTGAAGGCTGCGGGCATGACCGGTGTCTTCGTCGCCCGTCCCGGCAAGAGCACCTATCCTCTTGCCATTCCGGCGGACAAGGAGGTGGCGGATCTTGTCGAGCTCGCCGAATGGCTCAAGACACTCGAGTGAATCGCCATCATTCCGCGCAGGCTTCCCCATGATGAATCGCGTCACCCATTGGAGTTTCTTGCATGGATGTGCGATTGGGGCATGGTGGCAGCATGTTCTTTGTGCGTGATGCTTTGAGGAAACTCACTCTCCTGAGCTTGCTGTTTGGTATGGCGTTTCGGGCGGCCGCGTTGGTCCCTGAAAATGTCGTTGTTCTCTACAACTCAAGTGATCCGGAATCGGAGGAAATCGCTCAGTACTACCGTCAGGCCCGAGGCATCCCGGAAGGAAACCTGGTCGGCTTGGCATTGTCGCAGAAACCGCAGATATCGCGGGACGAGTACAACCGGACGATTCGTGATCCGCTTCGCAAGATATACGAAGATCGTCAATGGTGGGAATTGGGTAAGAATCAGTCGGGGCAGACCCTGCCATTTGTGAATCGACGTCCGGTGCTCGCCATCATCCGTGGCGTCCCACTGAAAATTGGAGGGTCGCCGCTGCCGGCGGATTTCAAGTCCGACCCCGATGATCCGATCAGCAAGCGCAACGAAGCAGCGGTGGACTCGGAATTGCTGCTTCTCGGAGGACTCGATGCGCCCATTCAGGGAGTCGCCCCGAACTTCTACTTTGAAGGTGAAAAGCGCTTCGAGGACAGCAAGCTCTCCTTCATGCTGCTGATTTCGAGAATCGACGCGGCAACCGTCGCGACCTGCAAGCGGATGATCCGCGATGCCATTCAGATCGAAAAAACCGGGCTCTGGGGCCGGGCCTACATCGATTATTCGAACCGCCATCAAATGGGCACCAGTTGGCTGAATTCGATCCAGAACGAGTGCCGTGCCCAAGGGTTTGCCACGGTGGCCGACCGATTCAATCAGAGCTTTCCCCGAAACTATCCCCTGAGTGATGCCGCGCTCTATTACGGTTGGTATGACTCATCCGTGAGTGGGCCCTTTCTCAATCCCCAGTTCCGGCTCCGCCCAGGATCGGTCGCCATTCATATCCATTCCTACAGCGCGGCCCAACTGCGCGATGCATCAAGGAACTGGAGCGCACCCCTGTTGGAAAAAGGAGCGGCCGCCACCGTTGGCAACGTCAACGAGCCCTTCCTTCAACTCACCCATCGTCTCGACATTCTCAATGACCGATTGATGCGAGGCTGGACTTGGGCGGAAGCCTCGTGCGCAGCCTTGCCGGTCAGTTCCTGGCAATCCGTCGCACTCGGTGACCCCCTCTATCGACCCTTTCATCATCTCGATGGCTCGGGCGAGGAAATCGAAAGGGACCGGGATTTCCGCAGCCTCGTGAAGCTGGCGCGAAAGAACTCGGATCCGGGGCAACGTCTGAAGGCGATCGAGACCTTGGCCGCGAAGCAAAAATCCGGAATTCTTTCGGAGGCGGCGGGACTCGAAGCGCTTGCCCAGGGCAAGCGGGGCGAGGCACAGAAATGGTTCAAGGCTGCTTTGGTGGAATATCAAAGCGCCGACAATCAGATCCGCCAGTACCTTCACCTTGCGGCCATCGCCCGACACGCCAAGCAAACAAAGAATGCGGCCGGCATTCTCAAGAGTGGACTCTCCCGGGCCCAATCCTTCCCGAATTCCGCAGCGCTTGCCGAGTGGTTGCAGATCGTCGAACCGAAACCGAAACCGAAACCCAAGGCGACTAGCGGATCATAGCCCGGGCTTCAACAAGCGGCTTCGTCACAGGACCGTGGCATCGTCTCAAACCGATGCAGGCTTAAGAGCGTTGGAGGTAGACGACCTGGGTTTGCAGGAACTCGTAGAGACCGTGTTTGCCGTCGGCGCCGCCGATGCCCGATTTCCGCCAACCGGCGTGGTAGCCTTGCATGGCTTCGAAGTTCTCGCGGTTGATGTAGGTTTCGCCAAACTTGAGCGCCTCGACGAGATTCATCGCCTCGTTGATGTCGTTCGAGTAAACCGAGGAAGTCAGTCCGTATTCGGTATCGTTGGCCATGGCGATTGCCTCATCGAGCTCGTCGAAGACGACGATCGGCACGACCGGTCCGAAAATTTCCTTTCTCACAATGTCCATCTGCTGGTTGCAGTTGGCGACAACCGTCGGTTCGAAGAAGTAGCCGTCGTCACCCGCGCCGCGTTTGCCGCCGCAGAGGATTTTGGCCCCGTCCTTCACGGCGCGATCGAGCAAGTCGACGACTTTCTCGTAGCCCGCCTGATTGATCATCGGACCAAAGTCGAGCGTCTCATCTTCAAGCGGGTTGCCGTAGCGAGCGGCTTTCATTTTCTCGACCAACTTGGCGGTGAAGCTCTCGGCCACCCCCCGCTGGACGTAGATGCGTTCGGCACAGTTGCAGACCTGGCCGCTATTGATCACGCGTGAGGCTTGGATCGCTGTCGCGGCGAGCTCAAGGTCGGCCTTGTCCGTGACGATGGCCGGTGCTTTTCCGCCCAGTTCGAGGTTCACTCGGGTGATGTTCTCGGCGGCGGCGGCCATGATGCGAGTGCCTGTTTCGACGCTGCCGGTAAAGCTGACCATGGCAACCTTAGGGCTTTCCGTGAGGGTTCTTCCAACCGACGCGCCATAACCCGATACGAGGTTGGCGATACCGGCGGGGAGATCGGTTTCATGGAGGACCTTGAAGAACTCGAAGGCGTTGTTCGGGGTTTCCTCACTGGGTTTGATGACGATGGAGTTGCCGCAGATCAACGCGGGCGCGAGCTTGCGGGCAATGAGGAAGAAGGGGAAGTTCCACGGGAGAATGCCAACCACCACACCGAGGGGTTTGCGAAAGAGGAAGATGTTCTCCTTGGGGCGGTCGCTCTCCATGATCTCTCCTTCAATGCGGCGTCCCCACTCAGCCATGTAGTCGATGTAGTCGGCGGTGAAGTTGACCTCTACCCGAGCGAGCGGCAACGTTTTGCCCTGCTCCTCGGTGATCACGCGGGCCAGAGCTTCGACCTTTTCGCGGAGTTTGGCAGCGAGTTGGTGCAAATGCTTTGCCCGGGCTGCGGCAGGCAGGGCAGCCCAGCCGGGCTGGGCCGCCTCGGCGGCGCGGATCGCAGCTTCGACCTGCTCGGATGATGACTCAGGAACTTCGGAAATCACCTCGCCCGTGGCAGGATTGGTGACGGTGATCCGTTCGGCTCCCTCGCTGTCGACGAATGTCCCATTGATGTAGTTGGAGTATTGAATCATGTCTTTACTCTTCGGGTGCATTCCGGCGGAGGCAACATGAAATGGCGAGCTGTCGCGGAAAGACGGATCCGGTCCCGATCGTCAGCGCATCGCTGAATTGCCGACCTCAGAGATCGCCGGGCAAGGGGTCAGCAAGACGCCTACAGGAGATGGATTCTCCTAACAGGCTCGCTCGATTCTGTCCCTTTAGCCGCCTGCTCCGCGCGGGAGAATGGATCAGGAATCGACGACCGTTGGGCGAATCTCGGGACTCTCTTTGGTGGCCTCGTTTGAAGCGGGAAGTTCTTCCTTTTTCCTCCGGATCTCTCCCACAAGCACGGCACCCCAGGCGCGAAGCCGTTCAAATCCGTAAAGGCAGGCGAGCACCGCAAGGACCGAGAGCACGAGTCCCGTGACGCCGAGGACGGCCTGCTCGCGCACCAAGGTCCAGACCAGCTGCCCGACACAGAGGACCGCGACGACCAGCAGCGTCGGCTTCCGTCCGATCAGATCGACGACGAAAACCCCGAGCGGTGCGCCGAGGGCGACCACCGGAGCGGCGGCCAGCCAGTTGCCGAAGACTTCGCTTTGCACCCCGGTAAAGGCCATCTTTGTGAGAATTCCGAGCACCGAGCAATAGGCCATGATGATCACCGAGGTGGGGATGGCGATCTTGAGGTCGGCCCGGCAAACGAGCACGAGGATGGTGTAAATGACCATGTCGATCCCAACTCCGGAGACGGAGACAACCGTGGCGCCGGAGACGAAGCCAGCCACCACGCCGAGCCGCGTGTCCCAGCGTTCATCGAAGTCGGTCATGCCTTCATGGGAGGCGATTTCATTGACCCGCCAGAGATGGAGGATGCCGAAACTTCCCCAGACCACCGCGAAGACCAACTTGATCCACAGCGCGGGCACCCAGGGGGCCACCAGGAAAATCCCCAAGGGCAGGCCGATCGAGGATCCGATCAGCGCTCCCTTCAGCAGGGCTCCGGCAAGCGGTTGGCGCCGGGCGAGGATGAAGATGGCGGCACTGGTCATGCCGATCGATTGGACGGCGAAGCTGAAGTCGCGGCCGAGTTCCGCCGATTTGTTGAAGAGCAGCACCAGAATCGGGAAACCGACGGTGCCTCCACCCATCGGCGTCGAGCCCGCGGCGTAGCTGCCGATCGCCATGGCCAGCGCCATCGGCCAGTTCTCCCGAGCCTCGGGCCACAGGCCTTTGATCGCCACCAGCCAGAGCCAGACGGTGTAGAACAGGCCAAGCCAGAGGAACCATATCCACAATCGGCGTTTGGGTGCAGGTAAGATTGACATCGGTGGAAAGCTGAAGGGGCGAAGCTAGCGAAAGTTGACCAGTAACGGAAATAGACTTTTGGCATGGATTCGATAAGATTTCGGCATCGATGGATCTGAGACAATTTCGCTATTTTCAGGCGGTGGCCGAAGAGATGAGTTTTTCCAATGCGGGGCGTCGGCTACGGATTGCCCAGCCGGCTCTGAGTCGGGCGGTGGCCGAACTCGAAGACGAGATTGGTGTTTCCCTGTTCGACCGCTCGCGCCGCCAGATCACCCTGACGCCCGCTGGCGAGACGCTGTTGCGTGAGTGCGGGGTGCTTTTCGAGCGCTTCGATGAATCGATCCGGCGGGTGCGCGAAGCGGCGCGGGGCGATGCGGGCGAACTGAAGCTCGGATACATCGGACCGCCGACGGAAGATTTCCTCGGGGAATTGTTGCGCGAATTCCGCAGCGCGCATCCGGGTGTGAATCTCTTTCTCGAAGAGCGCACGCCGGAACGCGTCTGGGAGATGGTGGCGAAAGGTCGTCTTTCGCTCGGCTTTACCCGACCCGTGCGCCCCCATGACGAACTCAGTCCGCGTTCGCTTCTGCTGCGCGAAGAGCGACTGTGTCTCGCCGTGCCAAGTGGCGACGCTCTAGCAGTCCGTCGCAGCCTGTCGTGGAAATCCCTGTCGGAGCTGCCGCTCATCCTGCTTGCCCGCAGGGAGGGCGCGGGTTCTCACGACACGATCCTTGCAGCCTGCCATGAAGCGGGGGTGACTCCTGAAATCATCAGAACACCAAGCCTGATGGGTACGATCCTGAAGTATGTGGAAGGCGGCGCGGGATATGGAATCGTGCCGGAGTGTGCCCAGCTGGAATCGCGTGCGGTGAGTCTCGTGCCGCTGACGCCGCGGAAGACGATTCCCCTGGTGCTCGTGTGGTCGGATGATGCCCGCAACCCGGCGGCCGATGCCTTCCGCGCGATGGTCGAAACGTGGCGCTCGCAAGGCCGCTTCCGCTGAGACGGATCTTGGGCGTTGTTAGGTTGTGGGGAATCAAACGGGCGTGGCTGTCGGCTGACGAAGCAGGTGCTGGACGGTCGGGCGATTGGAGGAAATGATGAAGGGCGCTTACTTGAGCATTTTATGAAAGGACTGGATTCAGGGTGGTGAAGGGAAAAGTCGCCAAATGGCTGCCGGGCGCAGCAGTGATCTTCAACTACGATCGTGCGAATTTCCGGCACGACCTGTTGGCGAGTTTGGTTGTCTCGCTGGTGCTGCTTCCCTCGGCCTTCGCCTACGCAGATCTGGCAAAGTGCGCGCCCGCCGCCGGGCTCTACGCGGCGGTGGTCGGGATGGTGGTCTACGCCCTGTTCACGAGCTCACGGCACGTCAATGTGGGGCCCGATGCGGCGATTGCGCTGTTGGTCGGCGCGGCCATCGGACCACTCGCGGCAGGCGATCCAGGCAAGGCGGTGACACTTGCCACGGTGCTCTCATTTCTCACCGCCGGCGTGTTGTTTCTGATGGCGAAGCTGCGCCTGGGGATCGCGGCGGACTTCCTTTCGAGCCCGGCGATGCTCGGATTCATGAATGGGGCGGCGGCGGTGATCGTGGGGAGTCAGTTGGGAAAGTTCTGCGGGATCAATCTTGAAAAGGACAACACCTTGCTGCGCTTCTGGGAATGGGCGGGCCGGATCGGAGAGACCGATCGTCTAACACTCGGCGTCGGCCTCGTCTGCATCGTGGTGCTGGCGATCTGCAAGTGGGGCATCCGTCGCGTTCCCGGTGCGGTGGCAGTGTTCCTGCTGGCGATGATCGCGGGACAATTCTGCGACTTCTCCGCTCAAGGTCTGGCGGTGATCGGAACCGTCGATCTGCGGGTGCCGAAGGCAGTGCGTCCGGACTTGGCGCTGGCGGATATGACTCCGCTGTTCACTGGCGCGCTCGGAATTGCCCTGCTGGTCTTTTCCGAAGGCGTCGTGCTGGGTCGTTCGGTGGCGCGAAGGAATGGCTACGAGATCGATGCGGATCGCGAACTCATTGCCTTCGGGGCGTCCAATGCGGCGGCGGGATTGGTGTTCAGCTTTCCGATCGGCTCAAGCCAGACCCGCACCCTGCTGAATGATGCGACGGGTGGACGCACGCAGATGGTTAACTTTCTGGCTGCAGGCATGTCGGCGGGTTTCGTGTTTCTGGCAGCGCCATGGATTGCGAAGGTTCCCTCGGTGGCGATCGCTTCGATCCTCGTGTTCACCGGCATAACCCTGATCGACATGCGCGTCTACAAGCGGCTCTGGAAGCTGCACCGTTTCAGCATGATCGTGGCGGCGGTCACCACGATCGGAGTGCTTGGGGTGGGGGTTCTGCCCGGCATACTCCTCGGGGTGCTGCTGTCCTTGCTCGGAGTTCTGGCCAATATCGTGCGACCGAATGATGCCCTGTTAGGCTGCGTTGAGGGTTCGGAAACGCTGCACGATGTCGGCGATGATTCGGCGGCCAAGACGATCCCCGGGCTCGTGGTGTACCGTTTCTACGGCCCGTTGATTTTTGCCAACGTCCGCTTCTTCATCGAGCGGGTGGAAAAGTTCATCCGTCAGGAGAAGAACCCGGTGAAGCAGTTGATCGTCGATGCCCGCGCGATTCCGAGTGTCGACATCACCGCGGCCGAGCAACTCCATGATTTCCTGGAGCGCTTGCGGGCTCGGGGGATCGAAGTGGTCGTAGCCAAAGCCCACCTGCCGCTGCGTGAAACCATGTCGGCGGTCAGCGGCAAAGTGGCGCCAGAGAGCAAGCACTACGAGCAACTGGCCGCTGCAGTGGCGGCCTACCGCCAACAGCCCGAGAAGGAATGAGCGGCCGTTATTTCAGATAGGTGTCGAGCCATTCGATCAACTCTGATGCGGCGTGTAGCACGGTGTCCCGCCCTTTGTAATTGTGCTCTTCATTCGGAAGTTCGACGTATCGGCAGGTCACGCCTTCGCCTACCAGCGCATGGAAGAAACGCCGGGTCTGCATGGTGGGGGTGCCAGGGTTCGGATCCGCGCCGCCATGGATGAGCAAGATCGGCTTGTCGAATTCGTCCGCGTGAAAGAACGGGGAGATGTCGGCATAGTATTCCCGTGCCTGCCAGAAGGTGCGCTTCTCGTGCTGGAATCCGAACGGCGTCAGCGTGCGGTTGTAGGCACCGGACATGGCCACCGCAGTGGCGTAGCGGTCGGAATGGACGAGCAGGTTCGCTGAAGAGAAGGCGCCGAAGCTATGTCCACCGACGGCAATCCGATCCGAATCGCTGATCCCGTTTTCCACCAGATAGTCTAACAATGCATCGCTGCTTGCGAGTAGCTCGGGCAGGTAGTCCTCGCTTTCCTCGCCCTCATGCACCACCGGGATCGAGGGATACTGAATGACCGCGTAACCGGCCAGAACCGCCGCCACAGGTGATACGCCCTTGATGCGGTGATGCTGGAAATGCCTCACATCGAGCAGGTCGACGAGTGCCGTGCCTTGGAATTCACGAGGATAGATCCAGATCAGCGTTGGCAGGGGCTTCTTCTCGTCTGCGTCTTCGGGAAGATACAGCAGCGCCGAGAGCGGCATGCCGTCCTTGCGGGTGTATTCGATCCGTTCGCGCCTCAACTTGCTCAGCTGCGGATAGGGCTCGGGTTTGCGATACAAGACGGCGTTCTCTCCCTTCTCGACTCTCAACAATGTCGGCGGCAGCGAGGCGCTTTCCTGTCGGGTCAGCAGGACTTCGCCCTGGTCATCGAGCACGGCCAGCACCGGATCGTAGACGCCGCGTTTCGAGCGAAACAATGAGCGCGTCTCGCCGCTGTCCAGATCGATGGCGGTCAGGCTTGAGCGGGGTTCCTTTCCGCCAAGGCCATCGCTGGTGAGAAAAATTTCGCCTTCGGACTCCAGCACGGCGCCTTGGCGGCCGTTGACCCGGATCGCTTTGGCGTCGTCCGCACTGCCGCGCAGCCCCTTCCAGATCTGCTTTGTTTTACCGTCCGGAATCACGAAGATGGCAACCTCGCCGCGTTTTCCCGTCCCGGCAATGAACCACGGAGTGCCAGCGCTGGTCCAGCCGAACTCCTTGATCGAGTGCTTGCTGGTGGCGAGCGTGTCGACGTTTTCGCTGCCTTTTGAAAAAGGTGCCTTCACGACCTGCCATTCATGCAGCGTTTCCTCTTGCTCGTTTTTACGTTGGCGAATGAAGCCTGCCATGACCGGCTCGGTCGGCGCCCAGACGAGGCTTTCGGGATCAATCGTCGATTCCCCGCCTTCTTCCTCTTGACCCGACCCGACCGTATCGGATCGATAGAGACGCTGTTGATTTTCCAAATCCCAGACTTCGACGCAGCGTGAGAACCCCGAGGCTCTCACCAGTTTTGAATAAGGCGTCTCGAGGCGGCTGAGCATGAGATAGCGTCCGTCGGGCGAGGCCTTGAAACTGCCGAAAAGTCCGGCTTCCACGCCGAGGTAGTCGATCGTGCCATCCACCGATATGAAGGCGAATTCCGAGGAGAAGTAGTAGTCGAACATTCTAACAGAATTCTCATCGGTGAGGCGGTTCGGATAGGTGCGGGTGGGCAAGGGCGGCCCTTCGTGCTCGAGCGCTATCGGCCCGGGAACCGGCGCGGGGACCGCTCCTCGATCCCGGCGCAAGACCCGGCACAGCATGCGTTCGTCATCCACCCATTGAAGCGGATTGCCCCAGGCGGCATGGACGGGTGCGGGAAGCGCTGTTAGGCGATCGTTCATGGTATCAATCAGCACCAACTGCGCCGGCTGATCCAAGGTCACCTGAAGCGCGGACAAATAGCGGCCGTCAGGAGAAAACTGCACTGACGACCAGGCCAGACCTTCCGGTGCCTGCCAGCGATGTGGCGGCTGATCCGGGGGGCGGTCGGTCCTCACGATCTCGATCTGCTTCACCAGCTCATCGATTCCGGAAACACCACTCACTGGCTCGAAACGAAAGCCTGCCAATCCGAGCCGCGGCATCGATAGACGTTTCCACGAAAGCACTTTTTCTTCGGTGAGCAGCGCTACGGAAGCCGATGCCCGATGAATCAGAACTTCCGGTGGCTCAGGGGTGGTGAGAAGCTCGACGACCTCCTCGCTCGGAAGTTGGAAGCCGGTGGCGGCTGCCGACTCATTGCTTATCAGCGTCAAGCCGACGACAATCGCTGAGAACCATGCCCTGCGGACATCACGAAGATTTTCCATGCTCGTAACCATTCTGATAGAAGCCGGATCCTGATTTCCTCGTCGAACGGCATCAATGTCCAAGTTCCGAACGAATGAGATCAGGGCCAGTTTCCTTTTGGGGAAAACCTTGCGATTGTGACTATTGCGACGTTTGAAAAAGGTTGATCCGAAGAATCGGCACCTCAATCTGCATCCGATGAATCTTTCACGTCGCCGACTTTTCCAAACGGGCCTCGCGGGCTCGCTCGCCTCGATGCTGCCTGTCAGCGCCGCCAGCGTCGGGGCATCCTCCCCTGTGCGAGCCCGAGGAATTATCTTCATGGTCTCCGATGGCATGAGCTCGGGGGTTCTGCCGATGAGTGAGGCGTTCTCCCAACAACTCCGCAAACGCCCGACCGCTTGGTGGCAACTGCTGAGCGGCCCCGCCACGGTCCATGGCTTGATGGACACCGCGTCGTCGGACTCGCTGGTGACCGACTCCGCCGCCGCCTCTTCGGCGTGGAGTTCTGGACAGCGAATCCCGAATTCGCAGGTAAACATTTCCGACAAAGGTCGCGAGCTGGAGTCGATCGGCGCGACCCTTCGGACGCAGAATGTGCGTCTTGGTCTGGTGACGACCTCGAAAGTGACCCACGCCACCCCTGCGGGCTTTGCCGCCAATTCGGTGGATCGCAACGATGAGGATCACATTGCCCCCCAGTACCTCGATCGCGCCGAACTGGTGCTCGGCGGGGGATCCAAGTTCTTCGATGCGGCCAAGCGCGGCGATCGACGTGACCTTTTCGCCGAATACCGGAAAGCCGGCTATGAGGTGCTGCGCCACCGCGACGAATTGCTGGCCTCGAACTCGCCGAAACTCCTCGGGACATTCGCTTCCGACCATTTGCCGTACTCCATCGACCGTGCCGCTGACCCGAAGCTCGCGAAAAAGGTTCCGACCCTGGCTGAGATGACCCGCGCGGCGCTCGACCGCTTCCTCGCCTCCGACAAGCCGTTCCTGCTGCAGGTCGAAGGGGCGCGGATCGACCATGCGGCGCACGCCAATGACATCGGGGCCTTGCTTCACGATCAACTCGCTTTTGACGACGCGCTGGCAGAAGTCATCGCGATGACGGCTGCGCATCCGGAGATTCTGGTGGTGATCACCTCGGATCACGGCAATGCCAACCCGGCACTCAACGGAACCGGGGCGGCCTACCGCCGAACCAACGAGCACTTCGAGCGCATTGCCAGAGCGCGCGCCTCCCATGAGGCGATTCTTGCCAGCTGGAAATCCAAGCCGGGTGACACTTCGGATCTCGTCGCATTGATCGAGAAGAGCCTCGGCTTCACTCCTGAGAAGGAGGAGGCCTCGGCCTTGCTCGACACCCTTGCCGGTCGCGAGTTTGCCGAATGGTCGCATCAGTTATCGAATCCACCGGGGCTGCTAGGCCAGATTTCCGGCAACCACACCGGGACCGGCTGGACCGGAGTCAGTCACACCGCTGACCCCACCGTGATCAGCTCTTTCGGCCCGGGCAGCGCAGCCTTTTCTGGTCTGGTCCGCAACGATCAGGTCCGCGACAAGCTGCTGGAAACGCTTGGGGTCTGATTCGCGGTCTCAGCGCAAGTTCTGAACAGCATCGCCTGTTAGGTCCTCGAGCGGTTTCAATCGCTCTGAGGTCCGGCGGGTTGCGGTTTGGCTTCCTGACGCTTGGCCCGAGCTTGGGCGCTGGCCTCGGCGAGGAGGGTTTGAAAGATCCGGAAGGACTCGTCGGGGAGCAGTCGTTCTCTGGAAAGAAGGTCGAGCGCGGTCGAACGGATCCGATGAAGCTGAACTTCGACCCCGCGCACCTGATCGAGCGTCATCGGCTTGAGCATGTGGTCGAGAAGACGGTTGAGCTCGGAATAGTAGGCGTCGATGCGGTCTTTTTGGCGCTGCAGCAACCAGCGCCTACCGGTGCGGATCAGACCGTATGAGGTGAAAAGAAACGAGGCGAGCAGGCCGATGACTTCGGCGTAGCGGAGCAGAAAGCCGGGCTCGTTGCGGTTGTAATACTGGGTGGCACCAGGATGAAGCGGGAACTGAAATTTGGAGTGATCGAGTTTGTCTTCCATCAGGGGGAGGTCGCGATGCATGCGGGTCAGGCGATTGCGGTTCTCGATGACAAGCTTGGTGATCTGCCGGGCGACGGGGTTGGGCACGTCTTGGCGTGCGACAAGCACCGTGCGAACGGCGAGGGTGGGGATGGCTTCATCGGGGACGCCAGGGAGATTTCCGTGAGGCATCGCGTAGCAATATCGGGGGATGAGCCAGGGTTCGACGAATGGATTGGTGAGCCGGAAGCCTTCGATGACACTGCCTGGTCCGGCATGCCGGCCGATCGGAACGAACTCGACCTCACCGCTGGCGATGACTTGATCAATGACATCAGTCTTAAAACCGATGACCATCAGCAGGGCATCGATTTCCCCCTCGCGAAGCTGCTTGCTGGCAGCCTGGATCGTTAGGGGGCGCAGCTCGACCTTGTCGAGATCCACCTCGAAGTGGTGGAGCAGTTCGGTGACGAGTCGGTGGCTGCCGCTGGTGGCGAGACCAACGCCGACCTTTCTTCCCTCAAGCTCGCCGAGGCTGGATATCCTCGCATCCTTCCGCGCGAGAAAGTGAAGGGCTCCGGTGCGGAGGGGAACGAGGGAGCGGATCGAGTCGTCGCCAGGGCTGTCATTCTGAAGCAAGGCAAGATCGGCGGTTCCCTGGGAGAGTCGCGTGGCATTCTCGGCGCTGCCATCGCTTTCGAGAACCTCGATTCTGATGTCGGAATCCGCCTGCTCAATGAGTTGGGCGATGGAGGTGGCGATCGGGTTGTAGATTCCGCCGGATTGACCGGCGGAGAGCTTAAGCTCGGTTCGGCGGCTCGATTTGATGAGAGCGAAGACCATGAGACCCAGCAGTAGGGCTGCGAATGTGATCGTCAGCGCGGCATAGGGCTTCGGAGAGGTCATGCCATGATCCAAGGGGGGAAATTGGGCATTTGAAATTACGAAATTGGGGTCATATTCCCAAGCACTCGAAATCGTGGCGACGAAGAAACACAAGAAGCGGCTGCTTGTCGGAGGAAACAGGATCAAGGAAGTAAACCGCTTGATCCGATTGGCCCGCACGAAATGGAATGCGCATGAAAATGCGGCGTGTCGGCGTGAGCGCGAGCGGGCGATGGCGCTCTATGAAACTCTGGAGCCTGACGAACGCCAGCAGGTCCCCCAAGTGTTGAGGGTGTGGCTGCGCTATCGCAGCGAGAAGTACTTCGGTGAGGGACGGAAGGGGAATGGCGCGAACTCTTGAGCTTGATCACGCCGGTAAGCCGTCCGAAACGGCTTCTCTAACAATGAGGCTCACGGGAACGAGGTCTGACCCTTTCGGAGCTCATGCCTTTGTCGCTTTCGGTAGAGGATGATCCTTGCGATGAAGGGCTTGGCGCATCTTTTCGAGTGCCTTGTTCTGGATCTGACGGATGCGTTCGCGGGTGACGCCGAAGTCCCGACCCACCTCTTCGAGATTCATCGGCTTCCTTCCATGGAGGCCGAAACGCGAGTTGATGATTCTGGTCTCGCGCTCGTCGAGAAGCCCCAGAAGTTCGTCGAGTTGTTCGTGAAGGTTGCTGTTTGTTAGGGCTTCAAGAGGATCGAGTGCGGACTCGTCGCCGATGAGGTCGCCGAACATTGTCTGTTTTCCCTCGTTGAGCGGCGCATCGAGAGAGGTCGGGCGCTGGGACGCCTGGCGGATCATCGAGAGCTTCTTGATCGGGATGCCGGTCTCTTCGGAGAGCTCTTCGTTGGTTGGCTCGCGCCCGAGGGCTTCGGTCATGAGGGCGGTGATGCGCCGGACACGGGCGATCTTCTCGACCGTGTGAATCGGGAGGCGGATGGTCTTGCCTTGGTTCGCGAGGGCGCGTTTGACGGATTGTTTGATCCACCAGGAAGCATAGCTGCTGAGCTTGGCACCCTTGTCAGGGTCGTAGCGATCGACGGCGGTCATCAGTCCGATGTTTCCTTCCGAAATGAGATCGGAAAGGGAAAGTCCGTAGCCGGAATAGTCCTTGGCGATCTTCACCACGAGGCGGAGGTTGGCCTTGATCATGTGGTCGCGGGCCTCCTTGTCACCGGCCATGACACGCGAGGCGAGTTCGGCTTCTTCTTCGCGTGTGAGAAGGGGTGTTTTGGCGATCTCCCTGATGTAGAGGGCGAGGGTGGGGTCGGAGTGGTGGTTGCTTGCCATGGTATTGCGTGGGGTCGAGAGGTTTCCGGGGGGATCCGCTGCGCTTAAACAAGAACTGCCGAGAATTCGCCGCAATGAAAGAAGAAAGGAGACAGAATGTCGACAAAGCGAAGTAAATGGTGGTGCTGTTTATTTTTTGTTTAGAAAATATGAGTTGTCGGTAGATTGGTCCTGTGAGTAAGGAGAGCATGAATGAGGGACTCTATGGAATGAGGGCTGTAGCGGAGCGGACGGGGCTGAAGGCCCCGAGTATCCGGATGTGGGAAAAGCGCTACGGAGCGGTGGTGCCGGAGCGGACGGAGACAAATCGTCGGGTTTATCGAAGTGAAGATGTGGAGCGTCTGAGCTTGATGAAAAAGCTTACGGATCGAGGGCATGCGATCAGCAGGATCGCGCATCTGGGGCTTGAGTCTTTGCAGACGCTTTTGAATGAGTCGCTTGGTAGCGAGATTCCCGGAGGAGGTGATGGTGGGGGGCAGCCCCGACGCAAGGTGGGAATCGTGAGCGCAGGACCTGCCGAGATGCTTGATGACATGGATCTCTTCGAGGCCGACGTGGTAGGTAAGGCTGAAAGTCTGGAAATGGCGGCGAAGGATCCGGAGTTTCCGAAGCTGGATCTTTTAATCGTCGAAGCGGAGGCGCTCTTTCCGGAGACGATTTCCTCCCTGCGAAATGTCGTGCAGGCATGTGATGCGAAGCTCAGCTTGGTGGTCTATCGATTTGCTTCATCGAAGACCGTGACGGCCTTGGCGAAGGCGATTGTGGGGGTGCGTTTGGTGAAGGCACCCCTGACGGACATTCAGTTGAGAAGAGAGTGCCTGGTGCTCCTGAATTCGCTGCGCGGTGGAGAGGCAAATCCGGCCGTCAGGCAGGCGGGGCCGATCCCGGAACGCTTGTACGAAGCCGATCAACTGGCGCGGCTTTCGAGAATTTCATCGACGATCGAGTGCGAGTGCCCGCAGCACATGGCTGAGCTGCTCAAGGCGCTCTCTGCTTTTGAAAAATATAGCGCGGAGTGCGAGGACAGAAATGCAGAGGACGCTCTGATGCATGCGTTTCTCCATCGGACCACAGCCCAGGTGAGGCGAACCATGGAGGAGGCTCTGCGGCATCTGATCCACTCGGAAGGTCTCAAGCTGGATTAAGATGACGGAAGGAACGGCATCCCGAAGCGGGTATCAAAAAAAGCCATCCAGTGGGTTGCTGGATGGCTTCGGGAAAATCGAGATCGAGGACTGTTATTGATAGATGTCCTTACGGGGCTTCTTCGAGAGGGGATTGAAATGAGGGGAGTCCCAGTTTCCTTCGTAGAGCTTCTTGGTGTTGATCCAGCGGACGCTGCCATCGGACATCACGGCGTTGGCGCCTCCACGAACACGAATGGCAGGTGTGCCGTCCGAATCTTTCCAAGGGGTTACCAGCAGTGAGCCATTGTTGTTGGCGCTGAAGCCGATGTCTTTTGCGATCGACTTTTCTTTGGCCGAGCGCTGCTTGCTTCCGTAGGCTTGGGACAGATAGATCAGATCGGCAGGAAAGCGAACTTGTGACATGAGGTGCTGCTTGTCGTTGTCGTAGCCGCCGCCGCCCTTCGAGTAGCTCGTCCCCCATGGATTGACGAAGGCGCCGAGCATGATGTTGTAGGCGAAATGCGATGTTTGCCAGAAGCTGTCCTCACCACGGCTGGTGGTATCGCCATTAGTACCCAATTCCCAATCAGCCGTCGGATCGTGGAAGGCGGTTTCGTTGGGGTCGGTGGTCCATACCCATTTGGCGCCCCAGGTGTTGGTGGTGTAGTGACCGTAGCCCATGCTTTCGGCGACCTCGGAGAACCAGGAGTAGTGAACCCCACCGGGCTTTGAATAGCCGCCTTCTCCGGGAAAGGATCCACGGAGTTTGTGAGGCCCGAGAATTCCCCCGTCCGCCTGAATCGCGAACAGGCCTTGGGATACCTGGCGCAGGTTGTTGATGGCGGCGGCTTCCCGACCCTTGTTGAGAATCCTTCTCCCGCCCATGAAGGCGAGGGATGCGAGGATCGTGATGATCACGATCACAACCATGAGCTCCACAAGGGTGAAGCCGCTTCGACGGTGGGTTTGTTTTTCGTGCATATTGTCGACAATAAAATTTTTGATCGGGTCTGCAACAAAAATCTTAGTCAGTTCTGGACCTGAACTTGAGGCTGGTCCTGTGAGGCGGATTCGGTTGGCATTGATGGCCAATGATTAACTTAGGGCGGAGAAAATTTCTGACGATTGGTGCGGGCGCGCTTGCTGCGAGAGCGACGGCTGCGGAGAGCGGTGGCGGGGCAGGCGCAGGTCTTGCGCTCGGCTTCGACCACTATGCGATTCGAGCGATGGACTGGGGCCCTGCAGCCTTGGTGGGCTTCGCTGAAAAACTGGAAGTGGATACCTTGTTCATCACGGACTTGGACGTTTTTGAGAGCCTCGAAGCCGATGCATTGGCAACGGTAAGGCGTCTTGCTGAGGAAAAGCAGCTGCGTCTTCTGTTGGGAACCTGGAGCATTTGTCCGAGTTCGGTGACCTTTAAAAATCGCTGGGGAACGGCGGATGAGCATCTTCAGCTCGGAATCCGCGCGGCGAAATCCCTGGGCTCGCCAGTGCTGCGAGTTGTGCTCGGATCGGCCAGGGACCGTCTAACAGACGGTGGTATCGAAGCGAGGATCGAGGACACCGTCAAAGTGCTCCGGCGCAACAAGCAGCAGGCCGTCGATGCCGGAGTGAAGATCGCAGTCGAGAACCATGCGGGCGACATGCATTCCCTCGAACTCAAATCCCTGGTGGAGGCGGCGGGAAGGGACTTCGTCGGTGTGAATCTCGATGCCGGCAACGCCCTTTGGTCGCTGGAGACGCCCCTTGAGAATCTCGAAAACCTTGGCGAATACGTGCTGACCACAAGTCTTCGGGATTCAGCGGTCTGGGAAACCGAGAAAGGAATCGCCGTGCAATGGACGGCGATGGGTGAGGGGATGGTTGATTGGAAGACCTACTTTGCACGCTTCGCGGAGCTTTGTCCCGAGGTCGCCGTGAACATTGAAACGATCTCGGGAGTCAGCCGCGAATTCCAGGTCGACACTCCGGAGTTCATGAAAGCGTGGCCGAAGGGCCTGCCGGCGAGCTACGAGAAGCTTCGTAGTTGGGCGAAGACCGGGAAACCCCAGCAACCTGCGAAACCCCGTCCAGGTCAGGACAAGAAGAAGTCGGACCAGGAGTACCAACTCAGCGAAATCGAGCGCAGCATCGCCTACTGCAAATCAATCGGACTGGGGCGGAAGGCCTGATCCAGTCTGGTCTTGCTGCAATCTGTCAGGGGGTGGGGGGCGCCAAGGGGAGCGGGTTGATTTTCACCGACATGTTCAGGGGGACGATCGCGCGCGCGGTTTCGCCGCCCTTGACCGTGCCGGTGTTGAGTCGACCGCTGAGGTAGAGGCGCATCCGGCCGGGTTGGTCGAGGTTGACGGTTAGAGTGCCTGCCAGGCCGGTTTCGGCATCCGCTACGGAGCCGTCGGACATGGTCTTCTCACCTCCGCCGCGGATGAAGCAGTCGATGATCGCTTGATCGCTTCCATCAGGAGCTTTGTCGACCTTGCGAAGCTTCATGATGCCGATGACCTGGGGATTCGGGACGTCGCGTTGCAGGGCGCGGCGAATGAAGGTGGGGTTGAAATTCCAGGTTTCGCCGATGGCGACCTTGCGGCCGGGGAGCCATTTGCGGTTCTCGAAGGCGCCGAGCATTTCGAGATCTTTGGCGGCTTCGCCATAGACACTGGCTTCCGGAAGAGAGAAGGACCAGTTGCCGGCCCCATTTTTGCCCGCCGTGGCCGTCTTGCCTTCAAGGTCGCCCGTTTTGGAAGTTGAGGTGCCATTGATCGATGTGTGGATCGCATCTCGAAGGATGTGGTAAGAAACCACTCCGCCAATCCCATCAGGCCTCATGGTCCGACGAATCAGGCGCTCACGGGTAATGCTGATGGACTGGGTGGTGTGACCTGCGGAGCTGGAAGTTTCTGCGACTCCTCCTTCCGCGGCGGTGCTGGAAGAGATTTCCAAGCCCAGTTTAGGATCCGGTTCTTTCAGAAGAACGGATTCGCTGGCCAATGCGGGAAGACTGGCCGCGCAAACAATGCCGGCGAAAAATGACGAAAGAAAGAGGGGCGTGCTCATGCTCTGATCACAACCTGCAGATGAGGCGGCCGCAAGCACCATCGCTGAAGGGGAAAGCCGGTTGCTCTCGCGCTTCCTCGGTGATGTCAGGGCCTGGTTCGATTGCCTTCTCAAGCGAGAAACAGCAGGAGCTCGGAGCTCGGCGATAAAACCTGAAAACGAATGACTCCCAGGCTACAAGCTCGCCGCAAAGTGGTTAGAGTGGGCGGATCGTGGCTCATGGCATCCGCTGCCCGAACGGCTCCGATTTTTTCTCGTTGACGCCATCGTCTTTTGCATACGATATTCAATCTGCGCTGCGAGTCCTCGGGTGCGTGAACCTTCATAGCAGAAACGAGATGTTAGTCTACCGAACAATGCGCGAACAGATCACCGAGCGGATTCGTTCTGAGGTTCTTTCTCAGGAACTCTCCGCGGGGACGAGTTTGCGTGAACAGGCTTTGGCGGAGCGATATGGAGTGAGCCGGGCGCCGGTTCGCGATGCTCTTTTGCAGCTTTCCAACGAAGGTCTGCTCGTCGCCAAGCCGAATTGCGGGGTGAAAGTCGCGGCCCTGCCTGACAAGACGCTCCAACCGCTGATCATCCGCATTCGTCGCGATATCGAAGCCGTGGCTCTGGGGAAACTCTTCGAGCGACACGGTGATGTGAACTTCGAGCCCTTCCGCGAAGTACTCGAAGAGTTCCGCCTCGCTTGCGAGAGCGGAAAACAGAGTGCCGTGGTGCAGTGCGACATGGCCTTCCACCGCTTCATTCTTGCAGCGAGTGGCGAACAGGAATTGCTCTCTCTGTGGCTGCCAATCGTTTCGCGCATGATGCTCAACTACGCCCGCCACAAGGACTGGATGGAGAGCTATCGCGAACACGAAGCGATCTTCAACGCGATCCTCGCGAAAGACCTGCCATTGGCCTCCGAGCTACTCGCTAACAACGTCAGCTGACGACCTCATTTTCAAACCCCTCGAAAGAGGGGTTTCTTTCTGACAGTAAATTGCATACATCCGTCAATTAAACCCATAATACCATGACCATCGGAATCATCTGGGCGCTTGTCGCCGGACTCATGCTCGGGCTCTACGCTCTTCCCGGGAAATTCACCAAAGACTTCAAGGAGGAGAACACTTGGGGGCTTTTCTTCATGTTAACGATGTTTGTCGTGCCGATTATCGCGACTCTCGTGATCATGAAAGGTGCCGGAGAAATCTACGCCACTGAGGACGTTCGAGTGGTTCTTCCCAAGATGGTTGCGACGAGTGTTTTGTGGGGAATCGGGGTCATGATGTGGGGCAAGGCGATCCACCACATAGGGATGTCCCTCGGATTTTCGATCTTCATCGGCACGGTCATCCTGGTTGGCTCGTTGCTTCCTTTCTTTGTTGATGGTCTCCCGCCGAGCAATGTGTTCACGGCGATCGTTGCCGGACTCTCACTGGTGCTGATCGGAATTGTTGCAAACGGCAAGGCGGGCATGACCCGTGAGAAGGACAAGGCCGGAGAAGCGGAAGATGGCAAGAAGTCGATGGCTGCCGGGATCATGATTGCTGTGGCAGGCGGGCTGCTGGCCACAGGATTCAGCTTCGCCAATGCGGTTGGTCGTCCACCGCTTCATGCTGCCTCCATTGCTCAAGGTAACCCTGAGTGGGTGACAGCTCTTGCTGTGATGCTTCCGATTTTCCTCAGTGGTGGGGTGATCATGGCTGGCTACTTCGCCTGGCAGCTCACTTCAAAAAAGGCTTGGGGCTCTTTCAAGACACCCAGTTTCGGCAAGAACTTCGTGCTGATTTTCATCATGGCGTTCTTTCATTACGCCGCCTCCGCCGTTTTTGCCTACGCGGCCTTCAAGCTGGGAAGTGTCGGAAACACCGTCGGCTACGCGATCTTCAATACGGCCTGTGTGGTGACAGCGATTGTCAGCGGGCTTGTCGTTGGTGAGTGGAAGGGAGCTTCGGCGAAGGCCAGAAATCTCCTCTACGCTGGGCTCGCCTGCATGGTGGCCGGAATCCTGATCATTTCCTACAGCAACAAGATGGCGGCATCGACTCCCGAGCCAGCCGAAACAACTCAGCTCATTCAGCCATGAAAATCTCGAAAACTCCCTTTGGCCAATTTGAAGGCTCTGGCGTCGACTTGTTCACGCTGGAAAACGACCACGGCATGGTGGTAAAGATCACCAACTACGGTGGCATCGTTACCTCGATCGTCGTGCCTGATAAGGATGGCAAACTCGCCGACGTCGCCTGTGGATTCGAGACGCTCGATGAGTATTTCAGCGATGCCTACAAGGCCAACTCTCCCTACTTTGGTTGCATCGTCGGTCGCTACGCGGCGCGCGTGAAGGACGGCAAGTTCACGGTCGATGGTCAGGAATACAGCGTCGACACCAACGATGGACCAAACCACCTGCACGGCGGCATCAACGCGCTCGACAAGCGCGTTTGGTCGGCGGAAACGTCGGAGGCTGGCGATGGCGTGAGCCTCAAGCTTTCAATCACCAGTCCTGATGGCGACAACGGCTATCCGGGAAATCTCACGGTCGACGTGACCTACACGCTGACCAACGACAACGAGCTTGCGATCGACTACGCGGCCGTGACGGACAAGGCGACACCGCTTTCGCTGACGAACCACACCTACTTCAACCTCAGCGGCTTCCAGGACAAGGTGCTCAACCATCAGGCGAGCATTGCTGCCGACAAGTTTCTCGTGCCTGACGAAACGAACGTGCCGGTCGGCGACGAGAAGCAGGTGGCTGGATCGGTGTGGGACTACAATCAGTCGCGCCCGATCGGTGATGCCTTCGCGGAAGAGCCGAAGGGTTTCGAGACCTACTACGTCTTTAGTAAATCGCTCGGTGCTTTTGAAAAGGTCGCCTCGTTCGCGGATCCCGTGAGTGGCAGAACCCTGGAGATTTCCAGCAGCGAACCCGGCATGCTGTTCTACACCGGCTTCTACACTTCGGATGAGCTCAAGCGCAGCGACGACGTGCGCTTCGGGCAGTTCAGGGGGTTCTGTTGTGAGACCTCGAAGTATCCGAACGGTCCGAACATCGCGGGTGCGCCGAACAGCGTTCTCGAAGCAGGCGCGAAGTACAGTGAGAGAACCGTTTTCCGCTTTGGCACCAAAGCTCAACTTGCATGAAATCCGCAGTTTACGAAGGCAATAAGGCGTTCTCCATCGGTGAGAGCGAAGTGGTGAAGCCCGGTCCCGGTGAGGTCCGGCTGAAGGTCGCATTCTGCGGCGTTTGCGGCACGGATCTGCACGTCTATCACGGCAGCATGGATGCGCGGGTCAAGCCACCGGTGACCATCGGTCATGAAGTTTCCGCGACGGTTACTGAGATTGGCGAAGGCGTTACGAATGTCGCGGTCGGCGATGCGGTGGCGGTTCGTCCGCTGCGTTTCGGCGATGAAGATCCTTCGGATAACGATCACGCCCACGTTGGCAAGAACCTCAAGTTCATCGGTCTCGATTCTCCCGGCGGCATGCAGGAGTCGTGGACGGTTCCGGCTTACACCCTCCACAAACTTCCCGAAGGGATGTCGCTGCTCAACGGCGCACTCGTCGAACCGACGGCAGTGGCGTGCCACGATGTGCGTCTCGGCCAGGTGAAGGCCGGTGAGCATGTAGTGGTGATCGGCAGTGGTCCGATCGGCATGCTGATCGCGTTGGTGGCGAAGGATAAAGGCGCGAAGGTGCTGGTGTCCGAAGTGAATAATAACCGCGTCGCCTTTGCCAAGGAACTCGGGCTCGATGCGGTGAATCCGATCGAGAACGACCTCGCGGAATTCGTCACGGAATGGAGCGGTGGGACGATGGCGGATGTGGTCTTCGAGGTTTCCGGCGCCGCGAAAGGGGTTGAAGCGATGACCCAGATCCCACGCGCTCGCGGCCGCATCGTGATGGTCGCCATTCACCCGCAACCGCGTCCGGTCGACCTCTTCAAGTTCTTCTGGCGCGAACTCCAACTGATCGGAACGCGTCTCTATGAACCTTGTGATTATGATGAAGCCATCGAATTACTGGCCAGTGGCCGCGTGCCGTCTGAGCCGCTGATTACCCAGGTGTCGCCACTTGAAAAAATCCAGGAGGTCTTCGCCACCATCGACGCCAACCCCGAGGGCATGAAGTACGTCCTCCAATGCTCAAACTAAAATATTACAAACCATGTCCATGATGAAGGAAAGCCGTGACGGCCTCGACCACTATCGCATGTTCATTCACGGCGAGTGGGTGGAGTCGTCATCAGGAACAACGATCGAAGTTGAGAATCCGACGAACGAGGAACTGCTCTACACGGTGCCGAACGGCAATCAGGAGGATGCCCGGAAGGCGTTGGAGAGTGCTGCTTCGGTGCAGAAGCCATGGGCTGCCATGCCTGCGGTGCAGCGTGGGGAAATCCTCGCCCGTTTCGCCGATAAAATCCGCGAGAACCGCGTGGCTTTGGCCCGCATCCTCACTTTGGAAATGGGCAAGACGCTCTCACTCGCACTGGGTGAGGTGGATGTGGCCGCCGACTTCATCAATTTCCCGGCTCAGGCCGCACGGCGCATCGAAGGCGACTTGCTTCCGTCTGATAGCCCTTCCGAGCACATCTGGATCCACAAGGTTCCCTATGGGGTGACGGTGGGCATCGCCGCCTGGAATTTCCCCTTCGCGCTTTCCTGCCGCAAGATCGGTCCGGCTCTAACAACTGGCAACGTGATGGTGGTCAAGCCACCTTCGGTCACGCCGGTGGCTGTGCTTGAGCTCGGTCGTCTGGCCAAGGAAGCCGGCATCCCCGATGGCGTGTTGAACATCGTGACCGGTGGCGGTTCGACGATGGGTGAGGAGCTGGTGACGAACAAACTTACCCGACTGGTGACCATGACGGGTAGCACCGCCACGGGTCAGGACATTTTCCGCAAAGCGGCCGACAATTTAACAGCCGTGAGGCTTGAGCTGGGTGGCAAGGCTCCGTTCATTCTCCTTGAGGATGGCGACGTCGATAAGGCGGTGGAAGCGGCAACGGTTTCCCGTCACCTCAATAGCGGTCAGGTCTGCACCTGCCCTGAGCGCTTCTACATTCACGAGAAGGTCTATGATGAATTCCTCGAGAAATATACCGCCGCGGTATCGAAGTTGGTGATCGGTGACCCGATGAAGGAAGGCACCGACATCGGGCCGAAGGTCAACGCCTACGAGACCGAGCAACTTGCAAAGATCGTCGACAAGGCGGTCGCTCAGGGAGCAAAGGTGATCACCGGCGGCAAGCGTCCGCAAGGCGCCGAATTTGAGAAAGGCCACTGGTATGAGCCAACCATTCTCACCGAGTGCCACAACGGGATGGAGGTGATGCGGGATGAGGTGTTTGGAGTGGTCAGTCCGATCATGAAAATTTCGAGCTTTGAGCAGGCGCTCGAACTAGCGAACGACAGCGACTACGGCCTCGCGGCTTTCCTCTTCACCCATGACATGCGCCTGATTCAGCGGGCGGTGCTCGATCTCGAGTTTGGCGAAATCTACGTCAACCGGCCAATGGGTGAGCAGCGCCAGGGTTTCCACAATGGCCACAAGTTGAGTGGGACCGGTGGCGAAGATGGCAAATACGGCATGGATAACTACCTGGAGAAAAAGACCTTCTACGTGAACTTTTCATGAGCGAAATCTGTAAGATCGAAACCAAGCTTTTCGAAGTTCCCCTTCCAGAAGTGATGTCGGACGCCAAGCATGGCGACCACTTCAACTTCGAGTTGGTGACGGTAACGGTGACGCTTGAAGACGGAAGCATGGGGACCGGCTACACCTATACCGGGGGCAAGGGGGGGCGCGCAATCCGTGCGATGATCGATCATGACATGGCACCGGCGCTCATCGGCAGGGATGGGACCGACATTGCAGGCATCGCTGATTTCCTCGAATGGCATATCCACTACGTCGGTCGGGGAGGCATCGCCTCATTCGCCATGTCCGCAGTCGATATCGCACTCTGGGACATTCGCTGCAAGAATGCCGGAGACCCTCTCTGGAAGGTGGCGGGTGGAAGCGGCAGGACCTGCAAGGCGTACCATGGCGGCATCGACTTGATGTATCCTCTCGACAAGCTCCTTGATAACGTCCGTGGCTACCTCGCCACGGGAGTCAAGGCGGTGAAGATCAAAGTCGGCCGCACTCATCTGGAAGAAGACATTGAGCGGGTCCGTGCAGTGCGCGAGGTGATTGGCCCGGATGCGCCCTTCATGGTCGATGCGAACTACTCAATGAATGTGGAGAGAGCGATCACGGCGGCCAAGGCATTCAATGAGTTCAATCTTCTGTGGTTCGAAGAGCCCACGCTTCCTGATGACTATGCAGGCTATGCGAGAATCGCTGACGAGAGCGGCGTGGCGATCGCGATGGGCGAGAACCTTCATACGATCCACGAATTCGGATATGCCTTCGAGCAGTCGAAGCTTTCATACGTCCAGCCCGATGCCTCGAATTGCGGTGGGATAACCGGATGGTTGAAGGTCGCGGAGCTTGCCAAAAAACGGAACATCCCGGTCTGTGCCCACGGCATGCAGGAACTTCATGTCGGCCTGGTTTCGTCCCAAGAGCACGGGGGCTGGTTGGAAATCCATAGCTTCCCGATCGATCGCTATACGAAACGTCCTTTGGTTCTCGAGAATGGTCGTGCCGTCGCCTCGGACCAGCCCGGAATTGGGGTTGAGTTCGATTGGGGAAAGCTGGCGCCGTACTTGGTGACCTGATATTTGACGAGGTGGTCGTTGACTCTTCTGAACGCTTGGAGATAGCGTGCATGTCATGAAAACAACTGATCGTAATCACTCGGCTTTGCTTCGTCTGATGTCGCTGGGTGCCGTCTCGGCGGGATTGGTCGCAGCACCCTTGGCATCGGCTCACGAAGACATGAGCAAGCCGGTGATCACCAAGGAGACGAAAAAGAACAAGAAGGGTGAGGATGTTCCTTACATGTACATCGATGGCATCAAGGTGCATGAGACTGATGTGACGAAGCAGCCGCTCCCACCTGTGGTGACACCGGGCGATCCGGACAAATGCGGCGCGCCGCCGTCCGATGCGATCGTGCTTTTTGATGGTAGCGAGAAGTCATTCACGGAGAATTGGGAGGCGACCGATGGCACTCCGAGTCAGTGGAAGATTGTGGATGGTGCGATGGAGTCGGTGAAGAAGGCTGGCTACGTCCGGACGAAGCAAAAGTTTGGTTCCTGCCAGCTGCACCTCGAATGGGCTGCTCCCGCAAATGTAAAAGGGGAAGGTCAGGGACGTGGCAACAGCGGTGTTTTCCTAATGGGCACTTATGAAGTTCAGGTGTTGGATAGCTACGAGAATCCCACCTATGCCGACGGTCAGGCGAGTGCACTCTACGGACGTAGCAAACCGCTGGTGAATGCGAGCCGCAAGCCGGGTGAGTGGCAGAGTTATGATATCATTTTCCATCGTCCCCAATTTGATAAGGAGGGAAATGTAACCAAGCGTGCGACCTTTACCGTCCTGCACAACGGCGTGCTGGTTCAAGATCACGTCAGGCTGAGTGGTGGCACCGGTTGGGATGGACCTCACTCCGCCGGGGAGTACAAGGCGCACCCCGACAAGCTGCCATTTTCACTCCAGGACCACGGCAATCCCGTGCGCTTCCGCAACGTCTGGATCCGCGAGATCGCTGACTAACGAAGTTTGGCGTCGAGCGCTAGTTTGAGCTGCTCGACGAGTTCCTTTTCTTCTGTCGCGATGTTGCGCGTTTCTCCCTCGGGGGAATCGTGATCGTAGAGTTCGACATAGCCGTTCTTGTGAAGCGTGAGGCGGTATTGCCCGGTGCGCAGCGACCTTGCGCCACCCCATTGGGAAAGCGCGGAGTCTTCTTTGGCGGCATCGCCGTTGAGCGCGGCGACGAGTGATTGTCCGGAAAGGTTTTCGGGAACGGGAATCTCGACGAGTTCGCAAAGCGTCGGATAGAGGTCGACGGTTTCGGCAATCTGATCGGTCGCTTCACCGGGTTTCTTCATGCCAGGGCTGCGGACGATGAGCGGGGAGTGAAGGGATTCCTCAAAGAGCGTGTGCTTTCCCCAAACGGCGTGTTCGCCGAGGTGCCAGCCGTGGTCGCCCCAGAGGACGACGATGGTGTCGTCGGCGATCTTGAGGGTTTCCAACTGCGCGAGGATCTGCCCGACCATGCTGTCGGCGTAGCTCACACAAGCGGCGTAGTGCTTTCTAACAGCGAGGGCATGCTCCGGGTCGGTCCAGGCATCGTGGCCGAAATGATCGTACTGCTTGAACTCACCGCTGGGTCCCCAGGTGGTTTTTCCCGTCGGCTTCTCGGGGTGAGGGATGGGTGGAAGTTTGGCGTCCTTGTAGCCCTCCATGTAGCGGGCGGGTGCGCCGAAGGGGAGGTGAGGGCGGATCAGGCCGATCGCGAGGAAGAAGGGTTTTGGGTCAGAGGCGAGCCGCGTGAGTTCGGCGATGCCTTTTTCGGTGATCAAGCCATCGGGATAGGCGTCGTCCGGGCCATCGTGGCTTTGGAAGACGGCCATGCTGTGCTTCTCTGGCCCGCGGATTTCTCCATTGGCGAGACCGTGCATCGCGCCGCGCGGATGCTTCCATGGTCCGCAGGGCATGAATTGCTCGGTCCACGAACCGGGCATTTCGAGCTGGCTGGTATCATCCCAGTCAGGACCGCCCCAGCCGCCGGGATGGTGGGAGACTTTGCCGATGCTGACCGTGTTGTAACCTTGGTCACGGAGCCATGCCGGAAGGCTTGGGCCGGCCTTTTCCAAGTTCTCCGCACGTTGAAAGAGTTCGCCGTTCGAGGGGGAAGCTGATCCGTAGAGTCCGGTGAGCAGTGAGTAGCGTGAGGGTCCACAGCTCGGGGCTTGGACATAGTGCCGGCTAAAGCGCCGACCTTCCGAGGCGAGCCGATCGATGTTCGGTGACTTGATGTAGTCCTTCCCGTAACAGCCGAGCTCGGGCCGCAGGTCATCGATGCAGATGAGAAGGACGTTCTTTTTCGCGGAATCATCGGCGGCATGGCCACAGAGGGGCAAAAGAAGCGAAAGGATGGCGGTGGTGATGGTTTTGATCACTCCGCTACGTTAAGGGAGCCATCCCTCCTTACAAGTTCGTGTTGATCGGGCGCCGGCCGTCGAAGCTTGCTCCTTGCTTGAGGGAAAGAGCGGGGTTAGGGAATAGCATGAACTTGAAAAAACTCCTGCCGATCCTGCTCGCTTGCGCCGTCCTTCCGGGTCATGCCGAAACGGAGGCACCAGCAAATGCCGGGAAATCCTACGTGCTGGTTTCGGAGAATCCTGAACGGCCCGTCGGGCTGGAAACCACGATCTCGGATGTGATGTCGATGGAGAACGGCAAGATCAGCATGGGAACGCCTCAGGGGGATTTTGAGGGAAACATGGAGATGAAGACGACGAAGGTCACTGAGACGAAAAACGAATCGGAATCGAAGATCATCGCGAAGGTCACCCGGTCGGAGACCTTGCAGAAGATGACGATGAACGGTCAGGAGATGCCACAACCGCCACAGATGCTTCCGCTGGTGGGCATGCCGCTGGTTTTGACGCTGAAAGACGGCGAGTGGAGCGGCGTGCGCGAAGATGGAGGGGAGTTCAATGAAGCCGAGCAGGCGGAGTTGTCGAATGTGGAGCGCAGTGTTTCTGGAATCGAAGACAAGAACATCTACGGCACCGAGCCTCGCAAGCCGGGCGATACCTGGACGGTGGACGCGAAGGACATGGCGATGGTGGATGCCGCGGACGACGTGAATGGAAGCGTTAAAATGAGCTTCGACAAGGTCGGAGAGCACGAAGGCACCGAATGCGCGTTCCTAACAGGAAAGATCGAAATGAGCGGATCAGCCCCCGGCGGAACGGAGGCTGATGGAACGATGAGCCTCAATGGCACCTTCAAAATCATCCGTTCCCTGAAGCATCAGGTCGACCTCGTCCGCAACATGGACGGCACGATGAAGATCGAGATGAAAACACCCGCCGGTGCGATGAAGATGAGCGGCCCGACCGTGATGAAGCGCACGGTCGAGGTGAAGTGATTCAGCTTGGCTCAAGTGCTGGGAAACCATCCGCGGGTGCGCTGGCAGAAGCGCACGAGCATCAGCATCAGCGGCACTTCGATGAGCACGCCGACAACGGTGGCAAGGGCCGCACCGGATGAGAGTCCAAAGAGCATGACGGCGGTGGCGATGGCGACTTCGAAGTGATTGGAGGCTCCGATCATTGCTGACGGAGCGGCATTTTCGAAGGAGAAGCCAAGCCAGCGGGCGGCGGCATAGGTGATGGCGAAGATCAGGATGGTCTGAATCGTCAGCGGAATGGCGATCCAGACGATGGTCAGGGGATTCGCGAGGATGGTCTCACCCTTGAAGCTAAAGAGCAGCACCAAGGTCGCAAGGAGGGCGGTGATGGAAACCGGGGTGAGAAGATGCAGGAATTTCTCCTGAAACCACTCGGGCCCCTTGGCTTTCATGATCCATTTCCGTGAGTAGTAGCCCGCGATCAAAGGCAGGCCGACGTAGATGGAGACGGAAAGGAGCAGCGCTTGCCATGGCACCGGCATGCTGTTGATGCCGAGAAGCCAACCTCCGATGAGACCGTAGAGGAGCAGCATGGTGAGCGAGTTCACGGCGACCATGACCAGCGTGAGTCCCTGGTTGCCTTTGACAAGGTGACTCCAGACCAGAACCATCGCGGTGCAGGGTGCGATGCCTAACAGGATGGCGCCGGAGATATAGGATCGGTAAAGTTCGACTTCGGCTCCGCCTTTGATGATCTCGGTGCCGGGGAGAAGATCCTTGAAGAAGACGCCAAGAAAAAGCGTGGCGATTCCCAGCATGGTGAAGGGCTTGATTGCCCAATTCACGATGAGGGTGAGGATCACCGGCTTTGGATTTCGGCTGGCCTGGACGACTTCACCGAAGTCGATTTTCACCATGATGGGATACATCATGAAGAACAGGCAGATGGCGATGGGGATGGAGACGACGGGCGCGCCGTTCACCATGAGCGACATGCCGTCGAGCGTCTTGGCGAGATCGGGCGCAAGCTTGCCCAAGGCGATGCCGGCGACGATGCACAATCCGACCCAGAGGGTCAGATGGCGTTCGAAAAAACCCATCTGGGACTTATCAAGACTCATGATTTTGATTGGTCTAACAGGCCGGCGGCGTAGGCACCGAAGACGGCCTGAATTTCATCGCGAACGCGGCGGAAGACGGCGAACTGCTCGTCTTCGGTTCCCGTGGCGTGGGCAGGGTCGTCGAATGGCCAGTGATGGCGGTTCACTTGGCCCGGGAAAACGGGACAAGCCTGGTCGGCGTTGCCACAGACGGTGATGACGGTCTGGACGTCCTTGTCGAGGAACTCGTTGAGGTGTTTGGAGTGGTGCGAAGAGGCATCGATGCCGATCTCTTCCAGTGCCTTGAGGGCGAGCGGGTGGACGTAGCCGGCGGGATTCGAGCCCGCGGAGGCGACTTGAAATTTGTCGCCAAGGGCACGCTGGAGAATGGCTTCGGCGAGGTGGGAGCGGCAGGAGTTGCCGGTGCAGAGGATGAGGATCACTTGGTTGTGGGGATTAGGTTGATTGGGAAATCGGGATAATTAAGGGGAATCAGCAGCAACCGCTGGCGGGGCTGCAGGTGCCGGGGATGGCCGGGATGTTGAAGTTGGGGGTGCAGAGCTCCTTGGCGAGGCAGTCGGTGTGCTTGTGGCTGAGATGGAAGACCAGGCTGTCAGCTGCCACTTCATGACGACTGATGGTGAGCTGGGTGAGGACGGGGGCTTCGTGTTCGATTTCGATGGGAAGCTCGTGGTCGCTGATGAGTTCGGTGGCGCGATCGAAAATGGTAACGAGCTTCTTGGCGTGAAGTCGATGGTCGGTGTCGTCGGCAATCCACACCTGGAGAATGCAGGACTCCGTGCGGTGACCTTTTCCTCCGCAGTCGAGGAAGGTCTTGCTCGCGTGACCGACTTCGGTGATGTGGTAGTGCGGGGGGATCGTGCTGCCATCGGACAGGACGAATGTCAGCGTGTGCTCGGGGTGCTCGCGGAGGAGTTGGAGGAATTGGGAGACGTTCATGGTTTGCAGCAGGTGTTAGAGGTGGCGAGGATGTCGACGCAGCGGAGAAATTCATCCAGGCAGTCGCAGGCGAGACGATAGTGGATGTGCAGGCCCTGCTTTTCGCAGGCAAGCCAGCCAGCTTCGCGCATCAGCGTGAGGTGCTTGGAAACGGTCGAGAGATCACCGCCAATGAGAGCGTGGATTTCCGAGACGCACAGCGACTTCGCCGCAAGGGCTTCCGCCATCTTGAGGCGGGTCGGATGCGCCAGCGCCTTAATTACGGCGATGCGACGGTCTTCAGTGGCGGCAGGCATTACTTGGCGAAAATGCCAAATAGTTGAGCGGAGTCAAGCGAGGATTTATTCAGGGGCTTTGTTAGGGCTCGAGGCTGCGGAGAATCTGCTCCCGCACCTTATCGGAAATATCGACCGAGTGGACGGCCTTGCGGGCGGCTGTCGGGTCACTGTCTTTCCATTGATCGACCGCCCGACGGACGGATTGCTCGCGTTGTTGCTGGTCCCCGATGCTTTCCGCCCATTGGAAGGCGGCTTGCGGGTCCTCTTCGGCAACCCGCTGAACGAGGCTTCCAACAGCACGATCCCGCTCGCTCCCTTCGTTCAGGGTCAGGACGAACTCGGCGGCGCCTGCGGCATCGCTGTAGGACCAGGTGCTGACCAACTGGGCAACGGAATTGCTGCGCTGCTCTCCTTCGGGAAGAGCGATCAGCCATTCGCTGGCGCCAGCGGGATCATACTGCGCCCAATTGCTGACGATCTGGTCGGCCGTGTTCGAGAACTCCTCTTTGATTTCCTTTGGAGAGAGATTCGCCGTAGCTTCTTCATAGAAGGATATGGCGGAGTTGATGTTTTGATGAGATAGTTGTTGGATCAGCGAGTTCATCGCCTCGTGTTTCGCTTCGCCATCCAAGCTGTTCTTCACCCAATCGTGGGCGGCTTCAGGATCAGACTGAGCCCATCCTCCGACCAGCGACTGAATGGCATTCTCGCGATCATTCGGGTCAGTGAGCGAGAGCACATAGCCAGAGGTTTCCTGCGGATCCTGATGCGCCAGTTGGGAAACCATGTTGCTCATGGCATTCCTTCTTTCGTTCTCGCGGAGGTCCAGGCCTTCCATCCACGCCATGGCGGCGTTGCGATCGCTGGCGGCCCAGTTGGCGACGATGCTTCCGATCTGATAGGAATTGTTTCGATCGAAGCCGACCTGCTCGATGAATCTGGCGGCCTTTTCCGGATCGCTTTGCGAAAGGGAGCTGATGATGCCATTCACTGCCTGACTGCGAAGCTGGCCATGCGGGAGCCCGTCCACCCAGGCCTTTGCACCCACGGGATCGCTCTGAATCCACTGCGAGCCGACTTGGGAATAGTAGTGGCTGGTGTAATTGCCGGGAGGCAGGGATTCCAGCAGCTTCGCGGCTGCGCCTACATCGTTGCTGATGATCTGGTGCATGCCGTGCTGCAAGGCATTGAGACGATCGGCGTCCGGCAGAGTCGTGATCCAGGCCAGCGCCGCGTCAGGATCGGTTTGCATCCAAGTGCTTCCGATCCCCGCCATGGCGTTGTTTCGCTGCTGCCCGGAAGGAAGGGACTCGGCGAACTTCAGGGCCTGTTGGGGATCGGTGGCGGCGATCGTGCTGACCATGGAGTTGAGCGCGTTGCGGGATTCCATCTTGTTCTCGAGGTTCATCACGAACTCGATGGCTCGCTCGGGGTTTTCGGCTGCCAGAGCGTTGGCGATTGCGGACACCGCTTGCTGGCGATCCGCGGACCCCTTCATGGTGCTGAGTTCGGCAATCGCGCCTGCCGAGTCATTGCTTGCCCAGGTATAGAAGAGCGTGTGCAGGAAGTAGTTGTTGCGCGCATCCAGATGATCTTTGACGAAGTCATAGGCTTGCTTTGGATTCTGGGTGGCGACGACTCCGACGAATGCCTGGATGGACGCCTGCTTGTCCTGCTTGGATTTCAACTCTGCGATGAGGGTCTTCGCCTGCTCGACATCGGACAGGGTGACGACTCCGATAATGGCGGAAAGCGCCTGACCTCGGAGACCGACCTTTTTCATCTCCAGTGCGGAAGTCCATGAGCCGAGCGGGTCGATCGTCGCCCATTGTCCATAGAGTGCATTCCGAACCTTGTAAGCCCGCGGATCGTTGCTTGAAGTGGCTTCCAGATCGCTGAGGATTGCCGTGATCTCGCTGGCATCCAGACTTTCGATCATTTGGGCGAATTCCATGGTCGGCATGGCACCGTGATAGGGACTCGTCAGTTCGAGGAGCTCGGCAAGTTTGCCAGAGGCTCTGGCATCGAAGCCTGCGGATTGGACCCGCTTTTTCGGCTTGGTGCTGGCCGCGCCTGGCCTCTTCGGGATGCTACTTCCCTCCTGCTGATTGGAAGACGCATGGGCTGTCCCTGAAGACGGGCTCGAGTCAAAGGCACGTGTCGCGAGGAATCCGATGGCGAGTCCAATAACCAAAGTGAGAACCGAAATCGGTGGGGTTTTCATGAGATATCACCGTTGAATAGCCGCTTGGGCGGTGATGTCGAGATTTGTCTCGGGGCGAATCCAGTTCGAACTCAGGGGCGTGAAGGCACCCGCCGCTGCTGGATCCTAGTGGCAGCAGCTGGGGAGTTCCCTGGTTTCGGCGGGAACGGTATCCGCCTTGGCGGAGAAATCGGGCAGGGTGTCATGAAGGCGCCAGGCGAGGAGCAGGGCGGTGACGAGGGCCAGACCGCGCTGAATCTGGGCGAGGCGGATGGGGGTGAGCTTCATGCGCAGGCGGTGGAAATGGTGCTGGGCGAGCCACAGCAGCGGGACGGTGCCGAGGCCGAAGGCGAGGGCGGCTTCGGCGCCACGGGCGGCGGAGCCGGAGGCCATGAGGGCGATGAAGACGGCGTAGAGCGGCCCGCAAGGGAGGAAGGGCGTGAGCAGACCCATGGTGGTGGCACCACCAATGGCGGAAAAGCGACCGGCCTTGAGACGGGCACGGGCGGTCAGGCGGTTGAGGATCTTGGGGCGGGGGATCTTCTTATCGAGTCCGCTGGCAAGAAGGAGCAAGGCGGCGACGAGGGCCCAGGGGAGGAGCACGGCGGGAGAGTCGAAGAACCAACTGAGAGGTTCCTTTCCCAGCGCACCACAGATCGCGCCGATGACGGTGTAAGCGAAGAGCCGGCTGGCGTGGTAGAGCGAGGCGGCGGTCAGGCGTTCGGTCTCGCTTTTGGCAAGGGTGCCGACGCCACAGGCAATAGGACCACACATGCCAGCACAGTGAACACTGGTGGCAAGTCCGACGGCGAGGGCGCCGAACGTGGTGATGGTGGTCATGCTAAAGAAGGAAGACTTTGAGACAGAAGACGGAAGACTTCTTTCTATTTGGCGGGGGCGCTGACTTCGATGCGCTCGGGGGTGTGCTTGACGGCGATAGTGATCAGGGCCGTCCAGGCGGCAATGAGCAGCAGGAAGGCGAAGACGATAATGAGCCAGGGGCGTTTGACGAACATGGGTTCGGAGTTGTTAGGGATTGAGAGTGTCTGCATTGGGACCAAGGAAGGTGACGGTTTGATTGATGGTCACCTCCCCGGGATTGGCGATGACCTGTAAGGTGAGTGATGTCCGCCCTTTGTAGGCTTCGGCAGGGGCGATGGCGACAAATTGGCGACTGATTTCTTCACCTGGGGCAGCTTCAATGGTTTGTTCGCTACCGCTGAGGATGAAGCCCTCCGGTGCATCGACGAGGGATACGCGGAAGGAGGCGGGTTGATTTCGCTTATTGTAGAAGCGGAGTTGATAGAAATTCCGGACGCCAGCGGCATCGGCCTGGAAGGGCATGCCGGCCATCGCCACTTTCGCAAACTGGGCGGTATAGGGCTTGGCCTTTTTCGTGGCGGCAATGGCAAAGAATCCGAGACCCAGCAGGCCAAGAATGGTGTAGGCGATGACGCGGGGACGCAGGAAACGACGCTTCTGATGGGCGAGACCCTTCAGCGAGTCGTAGCGGATCAGGCCGGTAGGGCGGTCGATCTTGCGCATGATGTCGTCGCAGGCATCGATGCAGGCGGTACAGCCGATGCATTCCATCTGCAGTCCGTTGCGGATGTCGATCCCGGTGGGGCAGACGTTGACGCAGCGCCGGCAGTCGATGCAGTCGCCTTCAGTGGAGCCTTTCTTTCCGCGTGGCTCGCCGCGCACTTCGTCGTAGCCGATATTGACGGTGTCGTCATCGCTGAGGGCGCTTTGCAAACGGCCGTAGGGGCACATGATGACGCAGAACTGCTCGCGGAAGTAGCCGAAGCAAAACCACAGCGCGGCTGTTAGGAAGAGGACGATGCCGAAAGCGGTCGCGTGAGCGATCGGGCTTTCGTTCATGTAGCGGTAAAGTCTTTCGAGCGAGACGAAGTAGGAGAGGAAGACGTGGGCAATCAGCGCAGAGCAGAGGGCGTAGAGCGAGTGCTTGACGACGCGCTTGGTGACCTTTCCGGCGGTCCATGGGGCGGCAGCAAGTTTCTTTCGTGCGGGGGCATCGCCTTCGATGATCCGCTCGATACGGCGGAAAATGTGATCGAGGAAAACGGTGTAGGGGCAGGCCCATCCGCACCACAGCCGCCCGAGCAGCGCGGTGACGAAGAAGAGCGTGAAGCCCAGGCCGCTGATGCCGAAGAAGAGCACCCACAGATCCTGAGTGACGAGCGTCAATCCGAAGACGTGGAAGCGGCGGTTCTCCACGTCGAAGAAGAGTGCGGGGGCGCCATTGATGGGAATCCAGGGGAGAGCCACGTAGAGGCTGATCAGCGTGAATCCGAAGATTCGGCGCAGCGTGGTCCACTTGCCCTTAACATCGGCCGGGTGAAGAAAATAGCGGGATCCGTCCTCGTTGATCGTGGTGACCGAATCGAGGTTGGGCTGCTTGGAAGCGGGTGAGGACATTGGGTCAGCCCCAATCTGGACTCGGATCCGCAAAACCGCTCCGCATGGGATGCGCAGGATGGTGCGTTTCTTGCCACAAAAAAGGCGGAGGCACGGAGGTGGAAGACAGGTGCTTTCTGGATTTCTGGGGCCAGGGTCCCCGGTTCACGCCTGCCCGGTCTGATGGCGCCGATCCCGGACGATCGGCGCTTTGAAGGCTGAAAGGCGGATTTTTGCGGAACGGGGCTCCGGTCTCCGATGAGCAGGATCTTTTGCCGCAGCTTAAATGCCGGTGCGGGAAACGAAAAACCCAGAAACGCGAGCGAGTCTGGGTTTTCTGATGTCAGGGACACGGGGTGGTGCCACCCGGCTTTGCAATCAGAATCAGGGCACAGGCGCTTCCACGCTCCTCTCCCGATTACTTGTAGATGCTGGTGTAATACTCGTCTGCCATGCGGTCGGAGTCGAAGAAGGGGACGACTTCGTTCATGGAGTTGAGGACGATGTTCCACCAGTCATCGGGGCGGTCATAAAACATGGGAATGACCGTTTCGCGGAGAATGCGATGGATGCCGAGGAGGTCATGACGGTCGCGTTCCTCCGGTGTGAGCGATGGATCGGCTGGCGGGACGATGAACGAGTTGTGGCCGTCCTTGGCGAACTCGCAAACCCAGCCATCGAAGGTGGAGAGATTGACGGCCGCGTTCATGGCTGCGGTCATGCCCGAGGTGCCGGAGGCTTCGCGGGTGACGACCGGGTTGTTGAGCCAGATGTCTGCACCGTATTTCAACTGTCGGGAGATCTCGAGCTCGTAGCCGACGACCACGGAGGCGTTCGGGTAGTCCTTGGTGAGACGGACGAGATGATTGAAGGTGTGGATGGCGCCGTAGTCGAAGGGGAAGGGCTTGCCGGCCCAGATGATCTGGACAGGCCGATCGCTGATGTTGAGGAGTTCGCGGAAGAGCTTTTCATCGCGCGTGATGAGATCAGCACGCTTGTATCCGGCGAAACGCCGCGCCCAGACGATGGTCAGCGCTTTGGGGTCGAGGAGTTTGCCGGTTTGGTCGGCCACCAGGCGGAATAGCTGCTGGCGAAGTTCCTTTTTCCGCTCGGCGAGGAATTCGGTGTCCTTGTTGACTCGGGCCCGCTCAAGACCGCGGTCCTTCCAATACTGGGCATTCTGGGCGTTGGTGACATGACCGATCGAGCAGATATCGTCGTAGCCGCCCCACATTTTGCGGGAGACCTCGCCATGAAGCTTCGAGACTCCATTCGCGGCCCGGCTCATCCGCAGTGCCGCCAGCGAGTGGTTGAAAGTGTCGCCTTCGATACCGGTGGCCTTGCGGACGGTGGCCTCGTCGAGCGAGCCGAAGAAACTGGCTTTCTTGAGCAGTTCAAACTCGTGCTTTTCGTTGCCGGCTTCTTCCGGAGTGTGCGTGGTGAAAACGAAGCGTTTCTTCACTTCCTTGACGTCACCTTTGAATCTCTCGAGGACCCGGAAGGCGGCGGAAAGGGCATGGGCTTCGTTGAGGTGCCAGACTTCAGGGTCGACCTTGAGCTCTTCCAGCAAACGGGCTCCACCGGCACCGAGCACGGTGTACTGGGCAATGCGCCGGTAAGGATCATTGTCGTAGAGGCGCTGGGTGATCTGGCGGTCATCAGCGTCATTTTCGGGGAGGTCGGTTGTTAGGAAGAACATCGGCACGGTGCCGAAGACTTCGCCCGGGAGGAAATGGGCACCTACCCAGACCTGTTTGCCATAGATTGGAATCTGGAAACGGATGCCGGTGTCTTGAAGGAAGGCGTATTCCTTACTGCGGAACTGGACGGCCATTTCGCGGCCTTCGCCGCGGGTCTGGTTGTAGTAGCCGCAGGTCCAGTAGACGCCGATCCCGACGAGGTTCTGCTTCAGTGCGGCGGCAGAGCGCATGTGCGAACCGGCGAGGAAACCGAGACCACCGGAGTAGATTTTGAAGGACTGATCGATGGCGAACTCACAGCAAAAATAAACGGCGCTCTTCGCATACTTCGGATCGATCTCGTAGGGGTGTGCGTAAGGCGCGGGGAGCAATGACTTGGTCATGACGATTTGATTTCTTGGGAAAAGGATTGGCTCCGGGATTTCCGCAACGGTGGCGGTGGCCTGGAGCAGATTTTCGGGATTCTGGAGATTTTCGGGAAAAGCGAAGCTCAGTTCGTTCCAAGCTGCAGGGAAATCGGTGCGGCAATCCGGACGAATTGTCGAGTCTCAGCACCGCCAGCTCGTAAATGCCGCCGCGCCGTCGTGGAGGCGACATCTGGGAATACCCCGCGCGAAAGGGCGCCGTCGGGGTTTCGGCCAAGTGTTTGCTTGCACATTGGAGGGCTGAAAGTGGAGTGTCGTCACCGGAAGATGCACGCACCGGCCTCCGTCAACATCGCTCGACTGATCTACCTCCTCATTTGCGAGGCGGCGGGAGCCGCATTGGCCTTCAGCACCCGGGGGAACGAGGCCTGGGAAATCCCGATCTGGGCCGGCTTGCTCGGTGGCCTGGCCGTGGCGGGCTTCTTCATCCTCGTCGAAAAGCTGATGGAAGGCTTCACGCTCCGCGGATTTTCCACGGCAACTTTCGGACTGCTCGTCGGACTATTCTGCGCGTTCCTGGTGACCCGTGTCGGTCTGACCGAGGTGCTGAGCTCGGCAATGAATCGCGAGTTTGAATTGGATAGCGGAAGGATCCTGTCGGGGCCCGATATCGCGCTGACGGTCTCACTCGCCGTCAATTCGCTGCTCTATGCCAGCTTTGGATTTCTCGGAGCGGTATTGGCGCTGCGGAGCAGTCGCGATGACTTTGCCTTCATTCTTCCCTACGTCCGCTTCCGGCAGGACAGCAGCACCGGCCAGCCCGTGGTTCTCGATGCCGAGGCGATCATGGATGGCCGCGTGTCCGGCGTGGCGCGATCCGGATTTCTTGCCGGCCGGCTGATCGTCCCCCGCTTCGTGCTCGATGACATTCAGGTGCTCGCGAACTCCCCCTCGCAGGCAAACCGCCAGCGGGCTGAGCGGGGATTGGCCTCGCTGGAGCAGATGCAGGAGGACAAGGACCTTCAGATCTCGCTGGAAGAAGCGCGCGGGGTGTCGACGGATGAAACGATCAATGGCCGGTTGCTGCAGATCACCCAACTGCTCGGCGCTCGTCTGATGACCACGGATGAGAATCTCAGCAAGGTCGCCAAGCTTCGAGGTGTCGATGTGCTGAACTTGAACGATCTCTCCGATGCCCTCCGGCCGACCGTGGTGGTGGGTGAAAAGTTCCGTCTTCCGCTGGTGCGCACGGGAAAAGACGATCACCAGGCCGTCGGCTACCTCGCGGATGGCACGATGATTGTCGTGAACCACGCCGTGGAGAAGATCGGCACGACTCAGGAAGTGCTGGTGATCAGCACGCTTCAGACAAGCGGCGGAGTGATGGTGTTCGGCGAATTGGTGGAGGGGTGAAGCACAGGGCGGCCCTTCCAATTTCTGTTCGTGAGATCCCTCTTGAGGCGGAAGCCCGGCAAGCCCCGACGATCTTCCCGGCATCCTTCTATTTGGCGCAATGCGCCTCTAACCAGGTGGGCTTGAAACCGCTTGTCATCGCGGCCCTCAACTGCTCCATTTAGGAGTGGGTCAGTTGATTGTGACCTGAAGTGTTTTGCCCCAAACCCGCCAAATAACCAAACCATGACCGAAGTTTTCCGCAGTCGAGATAGTGCCACCGTCGGTCACTTGCAGAGCCTTCTTGAAGCCGAGGGAATCCGAACACTCTATCGAAATGAATTTGCCGCGATCACGACGGTTGCGATTCCTGAGGTGACTCCAGCCCTTTGCATTCTCGATGAAAAAGATCTGAGTCGCGGTGTTGCCGTGATTCGTGGCTATCTCGAGTCGTCGAATGGGAGCGTCGAGGAAGAGCTGCTATGCTCGAATTGTGGTGAGACAAATCCCGGGACTTTTGGAGTCTGCTGGAAATGTGGTGAGTCCCTGATGCCGTAAGGCGTGGATTCTGCAAAGCGTTCCAACGATTTCACCCAGAAACATAAGCTCTGTTGAATCCCAATCGAAGGAGCCTTATCCCGCAGTCAAAGGCGTGGCTGTGGACATTGAAGTTGGGTTTGTTCCTCTGTAGTGCGGGCTGGGGGATATCGTTTTGGTTCACCTTTGTGTCTTGGGAATCTGCGTCGGAGCAGCTCTATCTGATGGGAGCCGGGCGGATCGAGTATCGGCCGTTGTTGGACTATTGGTTGAAGATGGCGTCGGCGACTTTTGGGTGCATCGGGATTGCGTCGATGTTGGCGGGAATGCGGCCGCATCGATTCGAAGGATGGGTGAGGTTGTTAGGCCCCTTCCATGTGTTTCTAGGAGTGGTGCTGGCAGTGGCGGCGACGAAAAATCAACTCAGGCCGGATGTGCATCCGACCTTTGTGGCGGACATTAGCTTCTGTTTCCTGACAGCGTTGTTGATCATGATTCCGCTGGGGGTGAACTATTTTCGATGCGTGCGGGAGGGCGGAGTGGCGGATTCGCGGGATTGAGGGTGGCGGGTTTCGGTTGGGAGGGTGGCGGGTTTCGGTTGGGCGAACTTCGGATGAGCGGAAGGGTGAAGGGGACTTCCGTGGCTCGTTCGCTGAAAATCTGGAAATGCTTACCCGGGGCGGCGCTCGTGCCTCGGGCTACTATCAGTGACCCTTTCAGGGTTGGGCTTGAGTTGCGCGACAAGGTGTTGCGCCTCCTATCTTCTTCGCTCACGCCAGTCGGTAAAGGCACCGCCAAGGTTGGAAATGGTGTGGGTGGCGGTGGTGGATTCGGGGCTTTCGTCTCCGTAAGTGATGGCTCGTTCGGCGGCTCGGCCGCAGAGCCAGGCGGCGAGGGTGGCGGCGTCCATCGGCGTGTGACCACTGGCGAGCAGGGCACCACAAACGCCCGCAAGGACGTCGCCCTGGCCGCCGCTGGCCATGCCGGCGTGACCGGTGGAGTTGATGCGCATCTCCTCGTCAGGTGATGCAATGAGCGTGCGGGCCCCTTTGAGAAGCAGGGTGCAGGGGTGGCGTTCGACAAAGCGCGCGGCAGCTTCGGCGCGGGGAAGATCGGCAAGGTCGGGGGCAAGGCGGGAAAATTCGCCAGGATGGGGAGTGATAAGGTACTGGGAACCTAGTAGATCAAGCCGCTTGGCTTCAGCAATCCAGTTCAGGGCATCGGCGTCGAGGATGGTGGGGAGATCGTTGTCAGCGAGGTGATCTAACAGGCTTTTCCGGGTGGTGTCATCCGCCTTGCCGAGTCCGGGGCCGATGATTCGGGCGTCGGCACGGGTGGTGAATGCTTCGCGAACTCTATCAGGACTTCGTGTCACCATGATCTCCGGGGGTGTGCTGATCGAGGTGTCGGGCCCGAGATGAAGGGTGACGAGACCAGCTCCGGCGTGAAGGGCGGCAGTGGAGGTCAGGGCGGCCGCTCCGCTCATCCCCTCTGAGCCGGCGAGGATGGCGACGCGACCCGCGTCGCCCTTGTGGAACTGGTGGGGACGTGGAGGAAGTAAACCGTGGATGGTGGCGGGCGTGATGAGCTGCAGACCGGGGCGGTCGGGGATGGGAAGATCGTCGAGGGGGATGAGAAAGAGACGGCCTGTGGCTCCTGCCGCAGAGTCTGTTAGAAGACCGGACTTCGGAATGCCCACGGTGAGGTTCAGATCGGCGATTACGCCGCCCGCATGGAGTTCGCCGCTATCGGAATCGAGCCCGGAGGGCAGGTCCATCGCGGCGATGATGGCTCCGTGGCTTTGGCGGAGTTCGCGCATTTCCTCGGCCAGGACGGAAAGAGGAGGGCGGAGAGGCCCCTTGGCGCCGATGCCCAGAAGGCCATCGAGGAGTAGCAGGGGGCGCGCTGGATGCGGGGGAACTTCCCGAGGTGGCATGCCGAGACGGTCGAGACGTGCGCGGGAAAGCGGGCTCCACTCGCTTTCGGGATGGGCGCTGCGCAGGGCAATCTGCCAACCGGCGCGTTGAAGGATTTCCAGCGCGACGAGCGCGTCGCCGGCGTTGTTGCCTTTTCCGAGGTAGGCGATGGCAGTGCCGGGCAGGGGAAAGTGGTCGAGGAGGCGGGCGGCGATTCCTTCACCGGCGCGGTCCATCAGCTCACCGGGATCGACGCCCCGCAGGAAGGCGGCTTCCTCGATGGCGCGCATTTCCCGGGCACCGACATGACTCATGCCGTGAAGATACGAAAAAGCGGCACCAAGTCGAGTGGTGCCGCTTTGAGAAAAAAGAAAGTGACCGGCCGTTTGCCTAGCTGCGGCGGTAGCGCACAATGCCATCCGCAATGCCTTCAGCGAGGGACTGGCGCCACCATGCCGACTTCATGCGCGCGCGCTCACCGGCATTGCTGACGAACCCACATTCGACGAGAATCGCCGGGCAGGTGGCGTGATTGATGACGTAGAAGCGGGCGAATTTGACGCCGCGGTTGACGGTGCGGACTTTGCTCATCATGCCGGACTGGACGTAGGCTGCGAGCGGCTGACTCTTGCTGCTCGTATAGAAGGTTTCGAGGCCGGTGACGTGTTGCTTCCAAGTGTAGTTGTAATGGATGCTGACGAAAATGGCGTCGCTGTACTGCTTGGTGATGCGGACCCGCTCGGGCAGGGAAATAAAGTAGTCACTGCGACGAGTCATCACCGTGCGGATGCCGCGCTTTTTGAGTTCCTTCTCGAGGCGGGCCGAGGTGTCGAGGGCGAGGTGCTTTTCGTAAACGAGGCCCCACTGGCCTCCTTTATCATGACCGCCGTGACCGGGGTCGATCACCACCGTGCGGAAGCTGCGTGCTTGGGCGGAATTGAGTAAAAATAATCCAGTCAGGGCGATAATCGCCGCGCGAAGCATCGGGTTCATGGGCAAAACAGGGTGAGTCAGTTAAGTTTTAAAAACTATTCAGATTCGTTAATAAAAAACTGCTCTTATGTAAAGAAAAATTCAAGCTGGGCGGTAGGTAACCGCCTTATTCGTAGATGAAGGCAGGACGATCGGAGGCTTTTCTGGATTGCGCTTCGCGTTCCGCTTCGGCTTTCGGATCGTAGGGAATGCCACCATTGACGCGCACGGTGCCGTCCTGAAGTTTGATCAGGGAGGGGTCGCCGTACTCAGAATTTTTAAATAGATCGCGGCCGAGGAATTCACCGTCGGGATTCACTCTGACGTGGCCCCAGATTTCCGGTGTGGCGAGGTAGAGCACGTGCATCGTGAGCGCTCCATCCACCGTGATGGTTGGCTTGCGGAAAAAGAGGGATTCGCCAAGCCCGTGGGTACGCAGCACATGGCCGGTTTTCGCATCAGCCACCTGAACATACAGCATCAACTTGCGTCCACCAGTGAACTGGATCAGGCGATATTCGCGGCTCTGGCCCGCTTTGCCCGGCACGCCGACCACCTGTGACCAGTAGGGTTTGGCAGTGCTGACGGTGAAAAGGTGGCGCTGCGACTGAAATCCGGCACCTTGGCGACCCGGGGGCCGCACGATGGCATAGACGGAATAATTTCCCAGGTCGTTGAGGGAGTAGAGCTTGTTGAGTTCAACCGAGCGGGCGACAGTCTTTCCAGCGGGGATTTTTACAACTCCGAAGGCGGGGCGGGCGACCGGTGTGAGCGGGACTCCGCGACCGGAATTGACCATGAAATCAATCCATGGCTCACGCTCGCTTCCCTGGAAAACGAGATCCTGACCGGACATGTTGGTGATTGAAACGGCGACCAGAACGTTTTCTCCATGGAGGTAGCTGGACTTCGGAAACTTGAGATCGACGGTGACCTGAGAGGAGGCACTGGCGGCGAAGCCGAGGAGGATCGCGAGGGTTATGAGGATGCGGTGGCCAATCATTCGGCCGAAGCCGTAGCGCACAGGTTGCGCGACGTCAATCCAACGGATTTCGCCGGGAAGCGTGAAATTACGGCTATTTTCCGCCATCCACCCTCCTTTGGGGCGTCTGAATGATCGAAGCATCAGGCTTTCGATCGCCATCGGCCGGCAGCTTTCATCTTGACGCTTATGGAAAATGGAGTTTTTTAGCGCCGTGCTTCGAATCGCGACATGGCTTTTGGTGCTCGGCGTTTTTGCCGGGCTCGGAGGCCGTCTGCTGACGGTTCAAGGGGTCCCTTTGGCCCCTTGTGTCGAAGCCGAGCATTGTTGTGATGCGGATCTCGATCATCAGGCGCCACTCGATGAGCATGATGACGACCACGGACCAGACTGTCCGCCGGGACCCCATCACCACCACCACCACCATCAGGGCCACTGCTGTGCGAATGGTGTGTTGACGACGGAAACGGGCGCTCATTGCTCGCTTGCTGTGCTTGAGGAGGGAAGAACGACACTTTCTTCCGGTGACGAGAAGTCGCCGGATGAGCCTGTGTACTCTCTCGATAAGCCCCCTCTGATCTGAGCGCTCCTTGATTGCGCTCCGGGACTCCCTGTGGAGTAGCCCGTCCCACCGTGGCCCCTTCGTGTCCGCGGTTTAGATCCCATCTCATGGACCATGGTTCTCGCTGTTAGAGGACGGTTCTATCGACACATCTCATTATCTATTTTTTATGTATTTTTATCGTATTGCCGTGTTCACGGCATGCCTGGCGTTCACTTTTCCGGCGGCGGCCGAACCGGGGGCGGTGGTCACGCTGGGAAGCATCGGCGACCGCGTCCGATCCCAGAACCCTGACCTGAAGGCGGCCCGCTTCACTATTCAGGAAGCGGCCGGGCGTCTGCGACAATCCGGTCGGCTGGAGAATCCCCAGCTTGAAGTGGGATTGGAGCACAACACGAAGTTTCGGGAAGGGCTTTTCGAAATGGGGGTTAGCCAGAGGTTTCCGGTTACCAATCGGCTCAAGCTCGAGAAGAATCTCGGAGCTACGTCGGTGCAAGCCGCCCAAACCGAAGTCAGGGAGATCACCAACCAATTGATCGGTGATGCCAAGGCGGCTTTGGTGAGGGTGCTTGCCGTGCGCCAGCGCAAGGAGTTGCTCAAGCAGCAGGCCGACCTTGCAAACGAGCTCGCCGACTTCATCGCGGAAGTGGCGAAGAAAGGCGAGGCCTCAAGCCTGGATGCGGGGCAAGCGAAGCTGGAAGCGTCCCGATTCCTGACGCAAAGCCGTCAGCTCGCCGCGGCGGAACAGCAAGCCATCGGCGAACTGAAGCCGCTGTTAGGCATGTTTCCTGGAGAAACCCTGCATGTTTCTGGATCGCTGCCCTCCCTGCGGGTTCCGGAAGGAGCCGATGAGGTGGAGCGCCCGGCGCTTGAAATGGCCCGGCTGGCAGTCATTGCGGCAGAGCAGGAAACCGCCATCGAACGCACCAAACGCTACGGAGATGTCGAGGCCGGGGTCTATGCCGGCGCCGAACGCAGCATCGACGAGCCTGAAGGCTCCGAGGTCGACGGCATCATCGGAGTTCGATTCAAGATCCCTCTTCCGTTTTGGGATAAGAACGAAGGCAATATCGATGCGGCGGAAGCCAAGGCCGAACGGCGGCGCCAGGAAGTCATCGCACTCAATCAAGGCATCCGTCTGGAAGCCGAGGCAGCGCGGGCGGAAATGCTCGAATGGGCCAATCTGGCCAAGGAGATCGAAATGACGCTCTCACCCCAGGCTGCCGAGCAGACCGATCTGGCCGAACAGGCGTGGCGCAACGGGCAGGGTGACCTGCTTGCGGTGCTGCGCTCACAGGAACAACGACTCGAGCTGGCGGCAGCTCGGCTGGAAGCCCTCGAAAACTTCCAGTTGGCGCGGGTGCGCTATCAGACCGCCTTGGGAAACCCATAAATTTACTATCTAACATGAACGCATTTATCAGAATCGTGTCGATCGCCAGTTTGGCAGGCAGCCTCGTCCAGGCTGAGGATCGGCAGAAGAACACCGTCATTCTCGACGAAGTCGGTGTGAAGAACCTACGGCTCGAAACCGTGATGGTCGAGGAACGCGACTTCGATTCTACGGTGTTTGCCGTAGGTCGGGTCGAGGAAGTTCCCGGAAACCAGTTGTCAGTCTCGTCCCGCATTCCAGGCAGAGCCGTCGAGGTGAATGCCTTTGTCGGCGACCGCGTGAAAAAGGGCCAGGTTCTTGCGGTGGTGGAGAGCCGCCAGCCGGGCAACCCGCCGCCCACCATCGAACTCAAGGCTGCGAATGATGGCCTGGTCGTCGAGGCCCATGTGCTGAAGGGTCAGCCGGTTCAGCCTGATACGGAGTTGTTCGATATCTCAGACCGAAGTGAGATGTGGGTGGTCGCCCGGATTCCGGAACAACTCGCCGCCGGTATCGGACCCGGAACAAGGGCCCGGATCATGTTTCCCGCCCTCGGCGGGGAGCCGGTCCTCGCCGAGTTGTTGCGCTTCGGAGTGAAGGCCGATCGTGAGGCCGGTGCGATCGAGGGCGTCTTTCAGGTGCCTAACACTCAAGGGCGACTCCAGCCGGGCATGCGTGCGGAATTCTCGATCATCGTGAAGAGCCGCCCGAACGTGATGGCGGTTCCCGAAGAAGCGCTCCAGGGAGATCCGGCGGCGCGCGTGGTCTATGTGAAGGACTTTGATCTTCCGAATGCCTTCGTTCGCGCCAAGGTGGTCACGGGCGAGAAAAGTGGCGGATGGGTTGAGGTGAAAGAAGGGCTCTTCCCCGGTGATGAGGTGGTGACCCGCGGGTCCTACTCCCTGGGATTCGTCGGCGGAGGAAGCGGGCCTTCCCTGAAGGAGGCGCTCGACGCCGCTCATGGCCACGCCCACGCCGAGGACGGCTCGGAACTCACCGATGCCGACAGAAAGGCAGCCGTGTCCGGAGATGATCACGATCACGCGAGTGAGGAGGCCGGGGCACCCCGGTGGCTGATCGGGTACGCCATCGGATCCAGCGCGCTCATGCTGCTGTTCGCTCAACTTTGGTGGAATGCCAAGCGCGGTGCTGAAACCCCGGAAACCCTCTGATCCCATGCTGAATCAACTAATTCGCTTCTCGCTCGCGCAGCGAGGGCTGACCCTGATGGTGGCTGCCATCCTGATGGTTTTCGGGGTCAAGAAGACCCTGGAAACCCCGGTGGATGTTCTGCCGGATCTCACCAAACCAACCATCACCCTTCTCACGGAAGCGAAAGGATACGCGCCTGAAGAGGTGGAAACCCTCGTCACCATTCCCCTCGAGAATGCCCTGATGGGCGTCACCGGAGTGAATCGGATCCGGGCCACCAATGATATCGGATTGTCCCTCATCTTCGTCGAGTTCGACTGGGGGACTGACATCTATCAGGCCCGCCAATTCGTACAGGAACGATTGAGTGGTGCGGCAGAGTCGCTGCCCGATGGAGTCACTCCCTACATGACTCCGGTGTCATCCCTGATGGGTGACATCATGATGATCGGGCTGCGCGATCCCACGGGGAAAACCTCGGCCCGCGATCTGCGGGTGACCGCGGACTGGGTGGTCGCGCGGCGCCTGCAGTCGATTCCAGGCATCGCGGAAGTGCTGTCGATGGGCGGCGGTGTGAAGCAGGTCCAGGTTCAGCCGAATCCGGAGGCGATGCTTCTTCACCAGGTCAGCTTCGAGGAGTTGAAGGAAGCCGCATCCGAAGCGGTGAAGAATACGACCGGCGGGTTCCTAACCGAGCGTTCCGAGGAAATCATGGTGCGGAATCTGGCAATGACGACGGATCTGGACGTCATCGCCGAGACGGTTGTGGCTTACCGAAACGACCGCACGATTCACATCCGTGACGTCGCGGAGGTCGTGTGGGATGTCGAGCCGATGCGCGGTGACGCCGCCATCGGCATTTCCGATGGAACGCCGGACAAGGATGGCAACCTCTCGACCCGAGGCATCGTCCTTAGTGTCCGGAAATCTCCGGGCTTCGATACCTTGGCACTCGATAAGGAGGTGCGTGGCGCATTGAAGGAACTCGAGAATTCCCTGCCGGAAGGAGCGGAACTGGTGCCTCTCTATCAGCAGGCGGAATTCATCAATCTCTCCATCGACAATCTCGTCGAGGCCCTGCGCGACGGCTCGATCATGGTGGCGATCATCCTGTTCCTCTTCCTGCTCAACATGAGGATCACCCTCATCACTCTAACAGCGATTCCGCTGTCTTTGGGGATTACGGTTCTGACCTTTGACATGCTGGGCCTGACGGTGAACTCCATGACGCTCGGAGGGCTGGCGGTCGCCGTTGGAATGGTGGTCGACGATGCCATCGTCGATGTGGAAAACGTCTATCGAAGGTTGCGTGAAAATGCAGCCCTGGAGAATCCCAGGTCGAAGCTTGAAGTCATCGCGCTGGCTTCCAGCGAGGTGCGCTCGTCGATCCTTTATGCGACGATCCTGATCATCCTGGTGTTTCTTCCACTGATGGCCTTGAGCGGTGTGGAAGGGAAACTTTTCACGCCGATCGCGATCGCGACCATCATCAGCATGGCGGCTTCGTTTCTGGTATCACTGACCGTGATTCCGGTTCTCAGTTCGCTGATGCTCAATCCGAAGGTGGGGAAGGAACATCGCGACTTCGTTCTGGTGCGCTGGCTGAAGTCCGGTTTCCGTGCCGTATGGCTTCGCTTCGCCCTGTCTCAGCCGCTGTTAGTGATCGCGATTACCGTTGCGTTGATCGCTCTGAGCTACATCGCCTATTCGGACATGGGTCGGAATTTCCTGCCGGCCTTTCGGGAGCCGACCGCGCTGGTCGCGACAACATCGAATCCCGGAACTTCGCTGAAAACGATGACCGAACTTTCAGATGTTGCCATGGAGAGGATCCTGGAAATTCCGGGTGTGAAGACCGTCGAGTTTCGCGCCGGACGTGCCGAGCGGAGTGACCACGTGGTGCCCGTCTCAACGACCGAATTCGGCATTGAGTTTGACGAAGATTCCGGCCGTGAACGCGATGAGATCATCGCCGAAATTCGCGATACGATGAAGGAGATTCCCGGAACCTTCAGCGCCATGAGCACGCCCTTGGCCGACCGGGTCGGGCACATGCTCAGCGGCGTTTCCGCGAAGGTGGCGGTGAAGATTTTCGGCCCCGATCTCGGTGAGCTGAAACGTCTCGGCGACGAGATCACGGCAATCGCGAGAGAGATTCCCGGGCTGGAAGAAGCACGGGCCGAGCAGCAAGCCCCGGTTCCGCAGTTGAGGATCGAGCCCGACCCCGAGCGGGCGGCGGCTTATGCCGTCACGCCAGGCGCTCTGACCGAGGAAATGTCGTCACTGATGGGGGGAGAGAAGGTCGCCGAGATCTATGAAGGCGTCCGGGTCTATGACCTGGTCATCCGGCTTCCGATCGAGTGGCGTGAGGATCCCGAGAGGCTGAAGAACCTCTACGTGGATACGAAATCCGATCAGTTGATCCCACTTGGATCCGTCGCCAACATCAGGCAAGCCACCGGCCCGAACAACATTCTGCGGGAAAATTCTCGCCGTCGCTTTGTGGTTTCCATCAACCCGACGGTGCCGGACTTGGTGGCGGCGGTGGACGAGCTGAAGGCGCGCATCGACGAAAAGATCGATCTGCCGGAGGGCTACACCATTTCTTACGAAGGGGAGTATCAGGCGCAGAAGGATGCGGCCAGGACGATCGCCATCATGTCGGCAGCGATTCTGCTCGTCGTCATCTTCCTGCTCTTCTCGTTCTTCAAGAGCTTCAACCTGGTAATACTGGTGCTCACCATCATCCCGGTCTCTCTCATCGGTGCCATCCTTTATACAAAGATGACATTGGATAATGTGAGCATCGCGACACTGGTGGGGTTCATCGCGGTCGGTGGTATCGCCGCCCGCAATAACATCATGCTGATCTCCCACTACCTTCATTTGATGAAGCATGAGGGAGAAGGCTTCACCCGTGAGATGGTGATGCGAGGAACGGAGGAACGCTTGGTGCCGATATTGATGACGGCCCTTTCGGCGGGCTTCGCACTGATCCCGCTCGTGCTGGCAGCTGATGAGCCTGGAAAAGAGATTCTGAACCCGGTGGCAATCGTCATCGTCGGAGGCTTGGTGAGCTCCACCTTGCTCGGCTTGGCGGTGACGCCGTCGCTCTTCTACCGCTTCAGTCGCAAGGCCGCGTTGAGGTCCCTCGAACAGGATTCCGCCGCGACCGCATAAACTCCCAAGGCCCGCAAGGGCGTTAACTGACAACAACTAGATAAACACATGAAAACCAAATTGAACAACCGCCTCAAAGTCTTCGCCGCTTCGACCTTCACGCTTGCCCTGATAGGTGGCGGAAGTCTGACGGCTGAAGAAAAAAACCATGCAGACCATGACCACGCAGAACAGGGTGAGAATGGACATGCGGACCACAAGAAAGCCAAGGCCGGCCCCAATGGCGGCAAAGTCCTTGATGGCGTCGAACCTCATCTCGAATTCTTCGTGACCAAAGACCGCAAGGTGCAGATCACGGCGCTCGACGAGCACGGCAAAGCGACGCCCATCGCGGAGCAGTCGGTGAAAGTCATGGGGGGTGACCGCTCCGCACCCACTCGCATGATTTTTGTGAAGCAGGGCGACATACTCGTTTCGGATGTGGCTTTCCCGGAAGGAAATGACTTTCCGGTCGTGGTGCAGGTCAAGGTGACACCGGACGCGATGTCGGTCATCGAGAAGTTCAATCTAAACCTGAACAATTGCCCGACCTGCGAGCATGCGGAGTATGCCTGCACCTGCGATCATGGTGATGAGGGTCACGAAGGACATGATCACTGAGTGATCTGTCAGGACCCGATGCCGGACCACCTCCTGTCGCGCTGAATCGCGGCAGGGGGCTTTCGGGTGCCATCCAAACCATTACAACTCATGACTAGAGCGACTGAAACATTTGATAGGAATCCGCTGAAATCGTCCCTCGATCAATCGATGCTCCGTTGGACCTTCGGCGCGGTTTTCTCCGGCATGTTGGTCTACTCCCTTGTGGAGTATGCCATCGATCGACCAAGCGATGCGATGGACTTCGTCACCCATCATCTGATTCACGTCCTGGTGATTGGGCTGGTGGTCTGGATGGCCCTGGTTCTGGTGATTCGACGCGCGGTCGTCGATCCGGCGTCGCGGATTTTTCTTCATCTCAATCGGATTGCCCTCGGGCGGCTGGAGTATCTCGAATGCGATGTGGCAAATCGCGAGGTCGCCGACGTCGTGGCCAGTGTGAACTCGCTGGTCAGTGCCTTGAAGAGGGTCCCCGAGCCCGATTCAGCATCGCGGGCGATGGATCGCGTCCGGGAGTTGCGGGAGCTTCTAAAGCATAATTCCGAAAAGCTTGGCGAGGATGTCGTGCCGGCGATGAGGGTCGTCAGTCGTCTGGAGGGCGAACTTCTGGAAGTGCTGCAGGAGACCTCGGTCGAAAGCAGGACGGTCCCGTCCTCATCTCAATGAAGCAAACATCCAACACCTTGAAGCCATGCATCAACAGATAGAGCGTGTGAAGAAAGCCGACTGCGGATGTGAGCACGATCACGGCTCAGGACCACTTCCGCAGAAGACCTTGATTGTGGCATCCGGCATTCTAACCGGCTCGGGTTTGGTGCTGAAGTGGAGCGGTCAGCAGGAATCGTGGCAGATGATTTGCTTCGCCATCGCAACGCTGTCGGGAGGAACGCTGGTATTCCCGGCAGCATGGAAGGCGCTGCTGAAGCTGAAGCTCGACATGAACGTGCTGATGACCGTCGCGGTGATCGGTGCATGGTTTATCGGGGAGCACGCCGAAGCTGCGGCGGTCGTTTTCCTTTTCGCCTTATCCGAGTGGCTGGAGGGCTTGAGCGCCGAACGTGCACGAAACGCCGTTCGCTCGCTGATGTCGCTTGCGCCTGAGACGGCGCTTCGGAAATCGGACACGGGAGGGTTGGATGAGATTCCGGCAGCCGAAGTAGCTCAGGGAGACCGCATTCTGGTGCGCAGTGGACAACGAATTCCTCTCGACGGCGAGGTGATCGAGGGACGCTCGGCAGTCAATCAGGCGCCGATCACCGGCGAGTCGGTTCCAGTCGAAAAGCAAGTGGGTGATGAAGTCTATGCGGGCACGGTGAACGGCGAGGGATCGTTGGAAATCCGGGTGACCCGGATCGCATCGGATTCCACACTCGCACGAATCGGACGGCTGATCGAGGAGGCGGAGCAGAGCCGGGCACCGACCCAGCGCTTCGTCGACAAGTTCGCGTCGATCTACACGCCGCTGGTTTTTGCCGCGGCCATTCTAACGGCCTTGATCGCTCCGCTGTTCCTTGGTGCGCAATGGCAGCCATGGATCTACAAGGCGCTGGCACTTCTGGTGATCGCTTGCCCTTGTGCTCTGGTGATCGCCACGCCGGTCTCGATTGTTTCCGGACTTACGGCGCTGGCTCGCCGGGGAGTATTGGTGAAAGGCGGCATCCACCTTGAGGCGCTGGGCAAGCTCAAGGCGCTGGCCGTGGACAAGACCGGAACGATCACCGAGGGAAAACCACGGGTCGTTGCCATCGAGCCACTAGGTGGCGAGGAGGGAAGTCGCGTCCTTGCTCTGGCGGCGGCGATCGACAGCATTCCGAGCACCCCATTGCCCGAGCCGTGGTGGATCATGCCAAATCGGAGGGCGTCAGGATTCCTGAGTCAGGCGACTACCGCGGGATTACTGGCCAGGGTGCGGAGGCATTGATCGAGGGTCGTTCATATTTCGTAGGCAACCATCGTCTGGCGCATGCCAGTGGGATGTGCGGCGAAGAGTTGGAGAAGAAGCTGACGGAGATCGAGTCGAAGGGGCTGTCGTTGGCGATCGTGGGTCGCCGTCCGGCGGACGGAGACTCCGGCGCGATTCTCGGCATTCTTTCCATTGGCGATGCGCTGCGTGCCGATGCTGGAGAAGCTCTAGCAGCCCTTCACGATGCGGGCCTCGAACGGATCGTGATGCTCAGCGGCGACAATCAACGGACGGTGGATGCCATTGCCAAGGAAGCAGGCTTGGACGAGGCCTTCGGAGACATGATGCCCGAGGACAAGGTCACCCGTCTTCGTGAGATGATCGATCGCCATGGCCGAGTGGGCATGATCGGCGACGGCGTGAACGATGCGCCGGCACTCGCAGTAGCCAGCGTGGGAATCGCGATGGGTGCGATCGGCAGTGATACTGCGATCGAGACCGCAGACGTGGCCTTGATGAAGGACGACATTGGCAAGCTGGCGGAAGCGATCTTGCTCGGCAAGCGAACGCTGGGAATGATCCGTTTTAACATCGCCTTCGCGCTGGTGCTGAAAGCGGTTTTCCTTGTGCTTACTTTCGCAGGGCATGCGACTCTGTGGATGGCGATTGTCGCCGACACGGGGGCGACGCTTCTGGTAATTGTGAATTCGTTGCGTTTGCTCCGACATAGGAACGACGGAAACGGGGATCGGCGGTGAACCCTCGAAACCGACGAAGTTCAAGTTTGAAAAAGTGGGTGAATGCGTTGGTCTCGGACGTCGCGCTGCCAGAAGGAAACATGGTTCCCTTGATTCTTCAGTTGAAGATGAAGCCGGATGCCAAGACGGTGACCGCGGCAGATTGCTAACTGGGGAAGGACGCCGGGTTTCGTTTTCTCGATCGAGAGCCGTTCGGCCTGCCTACTGTGAGAATACTCAGCGTTTGAGGTATGCCGCTGAGAGCTTTCGCATCACCGGTTCAATTTGCTCACTTGGCAGTTTCTTAATGTCTTGGGATTCTGAGGTCTTCAGGATTTTCTTGGCGTTCAATACGGCCCACGCGGTTTCGCCCATCCCTGGCACCAAATACCAGTCTCCATTGATCCATTCCAGTGACGTGAAGTAATCACCCTGTGGGCCTTTGATCGGAACAAGCAAATGGGCTGTTTGTGCCGAAGGGTCCAGAACGATAAATACCTTTGAGACTCCGAGGTCGTGTGATTGATCTCCGAAACGATCGATGACGTAACTCCTTTGTTCTTCGATCATTTGATCAGTTATAGCCACCCTTCCGTACATGCCGCTAGCTTCTCGGTTGTCGAAAAACTTGAGAATGTCGGACTGACTCACCAGAACTAGGGACTTCCATCGGTCGGTCTTTTCTGGATCCTTTTTAACATGAGAGGAGAAGGTCCAGATAGGCTGGATCTCAAAAGCGGCGACGATACATTGGACCCCGTCAACGTTAAGGTTGATATATTGATCTCCAGAAACCTTCGAAGGAAGTCGTTGAGATGCGATGAGCCAGACAAGAACTACAATCAGGGCTAAAAGGGCCGTTCCAAAAACTTTCATTTTCATTACTAGAAACTAATAAGTGTCAGTTTTTCGGTCTCTCCCGCATCACTCTCAAAAATGGTAAAATCAACCGATCCCACTTGCCGCTCTCCCAATGGACCAAATCGAACTTTGAGAGACCCTTCAACTTTCAGCATTCCGGCCTCTCCACTGCCTTGAGCATAGATCGTGCGTTTTTCTCCAGTAATAATTCCGTTCGCTTTTATCGATTTAGATCCGGTAGCACCGAGGACCACTCCAATATCCCCCTTTTCAGTCGCAAGACCCAGTTTGCCCTCTCCAGTGAGGCTTGCTCCACACCCTCCGCTGATTGAACCATTAGAGGCAATCCAAGGCTCTCTTTTTCCCTCGAAATTTCCTGAAATAGAGATGGTAAGCGCGTGGTTTTTCCAACCGACTCTTAATGAAACCGCTGGAGTGGTTGCTGGTACAACTTTTTTGAGGTCTAGAAGGGTGCAGTCAATACTATCCGTTCCGCCAAGCGTGAGACTCCTCCCTAGAGCTTCGCCGTCATCGTACATGTCACAATGGGATAAGCTTCCTTTAAGGCTTCCATTAAACTTGAAAGGGTCTTTGACTTCACTAATCGAATTGATTAGTTTGTTGGCAGCTGCAATATACGTTTTGAACGTCTTTGAGTCTATCTCGACGGCTACGGTTTGATTGGGCGATACAACAATCCCGAAAGTCGCGCTCTTTCCTGGATCATATTCGCATATCGCAGTAGTTCCGGGCAGTGTTCCACTCCATTCAGCAAAAAGATCGCCGTCATTCCCACTTACCCCTCGCCCTCTCCATTTTGGATAGCCGGTTTTGAGGCGGCTAAGGTTCTCAGAACGGTCTGGATCAACCTTAATTCTACCGTTTCTCGTAACTGGATCAGTGATCATCAACATGGTGCTGTCTCCTTTCCAAGTTCCTTCGATTCGATTTCCAGGAGAATCTCCATAACGTCGAGTTCATCGATTCGGGGGTCGATTTCGGCAAAGGCGATTCCATCGTTTTGCTCCAAGTGGACATCCGGGATTTTGCGCTGTGCGGCAGTTCTTACCCTTTCAGGAGTCTGCGATTGGACATCGGGTCTCCTCTCTAGCGCACGTGTGGATTCGACTCGTGAAGTGCCGTTGGGTGCGCGGCCAGTATCGGCGACCGACCATCCCCACCAGAACAGCATCCCGGTGACCGGCAGCAATGAGAGAATCAGGATGTGTCCCCGTTTCATGGTTTCGTGATTTCAAGTTTGTAGGGTCGAACACGGCAGGGCATACGGGTTACGGTGATGGAATCAAGGGGTTATTTCATGATGTCAGAAAGGGTTCCATAGTTCGAATGTTGGGATTTCGCAACTCACAAACCCGATCCAGATCAGTCCCCGTTCCTGAACTCCTGCTTCAACACCACCTCCTATAAAAACGAATACGCCAATCCAAGCGCGGCGCAGACTCCTAACAGCGGAAGGACGCCGAGTTTCATTTTCTCGATTGCCAACCATGCGGCGATGGCGAGGACGATGACGAAGTAGTCGATGCGACCGGCTTCGGGCTGGACGGCGTGCCAGGTGAACCACAGGGCGAGGTTGAGGATCACGCCGACGACGGCGGCGGTGATGGCGTTCAGGGTGGCGGAGAGGGCGGGCTTTTCGCCGAGGCCTTCGACGTGGGGGGCTCCGAGGAAGACGAAGAGAAAGCAGGGGAGGAAGGTGACCCAGGTGGTGATGCCGGCGCCGAGGGCGGCGGAGGCGAGGGGGGTGAACTCGCCGGGGTGCTGCCACGCGCCGACAAATCCGACGAACTGCAGCACCATGATGAGCGGACCGGGCGTGGTCTCGGCGAGGCCAAGTCCGGCGATCATCTGGGTTTGCGAAAGCCAGCCGTGGGTTTCGACGGCTTGCTGGGCGACGTAGGGAAGCACGGCATAGGCTCCGCCGAAGGTGATGAGGGCGGCTTTGCTGAAGAAGATGCCTTCCTGGGCGTGGACGCTTTTCCAGCCCAACAAGAGCCCGGTGGCGACGACTGGGAGCCACCATAGGCTGAGGCAGGTGGTGATGATTTTCAGCGAGCGCGGCAGGCTGGCGCGCGGCGCGGGTGGCAGGGCCATGGCAGGCTCGGTGTCGGCGATCGCACCGTGTCCTTTTCCTGCGGGGAATTGTTTCGGAAAACGCCTGGAGCTAAACCAGCCGATGAGCGCTGCGGCGATGATGATGATGGGGAAAGGGATGCCGAGGAAGCGGATGGTGATGAGCGAAAGGATCGCGATGACCCACAGCGCGGGTGTTTTGAGCGCTTTGCCGCCGATGCGTTTGGCGGCGGAGAAAACGATGGCGATGACGGCCGGGACGAGGCCGTGGAAGATTCCGGCGATCCAACCGAGATGACCGCCGGCCATGTAGAGCCACGAGAGGGCGAAGAGAATCAGCACGGAGGGCAGCACGAATAGAACCCCGGCGGCGATGCCACCTTTCGCGCCGTGGAGTCGCCAGCCGAGGTAGGTGGCAAGCTGCTGCGCTTCGGGGCCGGGAAGCAGCATGGTGAAGTTCAGCGCGTGGAGGAAATGCTCGTCGGACAGCCAGCGTTTCTCTTCGACGAGTTCCTTGTGCATGATCGCGATCTGCCCGGCGGGTCCGCCGAAACTGATCCAGCCGAGTTTCCACCAGAAGCGGAGGGCGGTGCGGAAGTCGGGTGGCATGTCGGGGGAAGGTGAGACGCCGCTACTTCGCCAAGATGACGAAAGGCAAGCAAGACGCAAAAGCCGCGAAACTCAACAGGGCGATCAAGCTAGTGAGAAAATTGGTTCCATCTCAGTATGATGGCTCGGATGGGTCGACTTTTGAGTCGTGGCGCTCAGATTGGGACAAATCGGAAAACGGATCATCAAACTGAACATCGAGCTGATGGGATCAGGGCGATCAAGTTAGGGAGAAAATCGGCTCCAGCTGAATGTTTTCGGACCAAGATGGATAGGATCCTCCGTCGCCAAGGCTATGGCGGAACAGGTGGGTAGGATTTTGAAATCATGGTCTTCAGTTCAGGCTAGAATTGAGGTTCAACCATGACGGTCATCACCAAGATAATTGGATTTCGTTGTCTTCATCCTATTGATCCCATCCATCCTGGTCCAATTTCTTCCCTAGCTTGATCGCCCTGCTGATGAGAGCCTGTTGCCCTGATCCAGAGCATCTTAGTCATCCAGGTCCGTGACCCTCCAGAATCCATCTTCCTGGCGTTTGCTGCCGGGCTTGTTTGTTGAGCCATTGGAGCTAAGACTTCCGTCGGAATGAATGTTCTGGTCAGTGGCGGTGCGGGGTTCATCGGGTCGAACCTGGTTTGGCAGCTTCTCAATTCGGCGGAGGTCGAGGTGGGTAAGGTCGTGACTCTTGACAAGCTGACGTATGCCGGAAGCCTGCTGAATTTGGACCGAGTGGCTGGCGACCCGAGGCATGGGTTTGTTGAGGGAGATGTGGGCGATGAGCAGCTCGTGACGAAGCTGCTGATGGAGCACGACATCGATGCGGTGATGCATCTGGCGGCGGAGACTCATGTCGACCGATCGATCGATGGCCCTGACGAATTTGTTGAAACGAATGTGGTGGGGACTTTCCGAATGCTGGAGGCCTTCCGCTCACATCTGGCCTCGCGATCACGGAAGGACGCGATGTTTCTCCATGTGTCCACGGATGAGGTCTTCGGATCGCTCGGCGCCGATGATCCACCTTTCCATGAAGGCTCCGCCTACGCGCCGAACAGCCCCTACAGCGCTTCGAAAGCAGGTGCCGATCATTTGGTGAGATCCTATCATCAGACCTACGGCATGCCGACCGTGACGACCTATTGCCCGAACAATTTCGGCCCCTATCAGTTTCCTGAAAAGCTGGTGCCGCTCATGATCAGAAAGATGCTCAAGGGCGAACCGCTGCCCGTCTATGGGGATGGGAAAAATGTCAGGGACTGGATCTTTGTGGAGGATCACTGTCGAGCCTTGGTGGCAGTCCTGAAGGATGGGGTGGCGGGAAAAAGCTACTGCATCGGCGGTCGCTGCCCTTTGACGAACCTCGAGGTGCTCGGGGCCATTCGGGAGGTGCTCATGGAGCTGGAAACGACTCAGGATTTTCCAGCTCTCGATGAAATGATCGAGAAAGTTGCGGATCGCCCCGGGCATGATCGGCGCTATGAACTCGATCCCTCTCGGATCGAGAAAGAACTCGGCTGGAGCGCATCGCTGGACTTCATGGAGGGGATGAGGCGCACGGTGAGGTGGTATTTGGAAAGCGAGGCCTGGGTGAGGGCGGTGGAGGAGGGCGGCTATCAGGGCGAGCGTCTGGGAGTCGATCTCTGAAGGAGCGCGACTTGCGGGATGGGGGATTCGCGATTAAGGAGGGGCGGATGGCATTCGAACTGGTCAGTGATTACAAGGCAATGGGCGATCAGGCCCAGGCGATCGAGAAGCTGGTCAAGTCGATCGAGGCGGACAATCCGCATCAGACACTGCTCGGGGTGACGGGATCGGGAAAAACCTTCACCATGGCGAACGTAATCGCCCGGATCAGCAGGCCTACGCTGATCATGGTCCACAACAAGACGCTGGCAGCGCAGCTCTATTCGGAATTCAAGAATTTCTTCCCCCACAATGCGGTCGAATACTTCGTCAGCTACTTCGATTACTATCAGCCGGAAGCCTACATCCCTCGGACCGATACCTACATCGAGAAGGACTCGAGCATCAATGACGAGATCGAGCGGCTGCGCCTGTCGTCGATGGGTTCGCTTCTGACACGGGAGGATACGATCGTGATCGCCTCGGTGAGCTGCATCTACGGTCTGGGATCACCGGATGATTACGAGGGCATGATGGTGCCCGTGTGGGTGGGTGAACAGATCAGTCGTGACCAGCTGTTAGAAAGTCTGGTGGCCATGCTGTTCGAGCGGAATGACATTGCTTTCGGGCGCGGCAAGTTCCGGGTGCGCGGAGATGTGGTGGAGGTGCATCCGGCCTATCTCGATGAAACGGCGGTGCGCGTTGAGTTCTTTGGTGATGAGATCGATCGAATTTCGACCATCGATACCTTGACCGGCACGGTAATCGACAAGATCGATAAGTACACGTTTTTCCCCGCAAAGCAGTTCGTGACCTCGGCGGACAAACTCAAGCGGGCGATCGTGGAGATCCGCAAGGAAGCGGATGCACGGGTCGCGGAGTTCGAGAGCCAAGGGAAGCTGATTGAGGCGCAGCGCCTGCGGATGCGCACCGATTACGACATCGAGATGATGCGGGAAATGGGCTTCTGTCAGGGAATTGAGAACTACTCGCGTCACCTCACAGGCAGACCCCCGGGGGCGCAGCCCTATACCTTGCTGGATTTCTTCCCTGATGATTTCCTGACGATCATCGATGAGAGTCATGCCACGATTCCGCAGGTCGGCGGCATGTATGAGGGTGACAAGAGCCGCAAGACGGTGCTGGTCGAACATGGATTCCGTCTGCCGAGTGCGCTCGACAACCGACCGCTGAAGTTCGAGGAATTCATGAAGATGACGGGGCAGCGGCTCTACGTATCCGCCACGCCGGGGCCCTTCGAGATCGTGAATTCCAGACCGGACAACCGAAGCTACATTCCGGTGAGAAAACGCAAGGATGGACGGGGCTATGATGGCCTCGACCTCAGAAAGCTGAAGGTGATTCCGAGTGGCAATGCAGAGCCGATCGAAGACTTCGATCCGAGCAAGGCAGGCCGCCCATTGGTGGTGGAGCAGATCATTCGCCCGACAGGTTTGCTGGACCCGATCCTCACCATGCGTCCGCTGAAGGGACAGATTGATGAGACGATCGAGCTGTGTCGTCAGCGGGTGGAGAAAGGGGAGCGGGTGCTGGTGACGACTCTAACAAAGAAGACCGCGGAGGATCTTTCGGAGTATTTGCAAGGAGTGGGATTGAAGGTGCGCTACATCCATGCGGATGTGGACACGGTCGAGCGGGTGGAAATTCTGAGGCAACTGCGGGCGGCGGCTTTTGATATTCTGGTGGGGATCAACCTGTTGCGGGAAGGTCTCGACTTGCCGGAAGTGTCTTTGGTTTGCATCCTGGATGCGGACAAAGAGGGTTTCCTGAGGAATGAGACGAGCCTCATCCAGACGGCCGGTCGTGCGGCGCGGCACATCAATGGCGAGTGCGTGTTGTTCTGTGATGTGGTCACGGATTCGATCCAGAAGTTGCTCGATGTGACGGAGTACCGCCGCACGCGGCAGTCGGAGCACAACGAGCTTCATGGGATCACGCCAATCGGAGTGAAGCGGGCGGTGCAGGAGAGTTTGCAGCTCTACTCGAACCAGCGGGAGAGCGCGGAAAAGATGAGTCGCTCGCTGGTCGCGGAGGACGAAGAGACCTACGACAAGATCCGGGTGATCGCGGAGTTGGAGAAGGAGATGCGTGATGCGGCGGCGAAGCTTGAGTTCGAGCGCGCGGCGCATTTGCGCGATCAGTTGGCGCAGCTGAAGGGGGACGGGGAAGCGAAGCCGAAGAAGAAGGTGAGTTATCGGAAGTTGAAGTAAGAGACTTGCGGTGTTAGCCATTGCCTTCCAACCAGAATGGAAAACGAACAAATTCCTATTCCTGTTGAATGGCGGCAAACCATTCGCGAAATTGTGAAGTCCTTCGTCCGTCGCGACTATCGACTAACCGACCGAATTGCTGGGGTCGGACCTGTTAACGGTGATACGGCTCAGCAGATCCAAGGTTACATAGAAGATTACGGAGAAACTTTAATCGAGTTGCCCGATGAAAGTTGGGCTACGTCGGTTGCGTCTCTTCAGGCACCTGGACGCTGGGAATTCTTGGTTGATCTGTGGACCGAGGAGTCGGGTCGCAGCGATATGGTGCTCCACGGGGACTTGGAAGGAGAAGGATCAGATCAAATCGTGAGAATACATCTGGTGTATGTTCCCTAGGCTCTGTCGTAGTGGCATCCCTCCGGGATGCGGGATTTGAGGGGATGGGTTACCCGGGGTGGTCGCTTCGCTTGACCCCCCGGGCTACGGTCTTTCATCCCTTCGGGATGGGCCAGCGACTGAAGTCGCTGCTCCTTGAGGTGGCGTGGGAGGTGCGACGCCCTCGTCGCGCTAGAGTCGGGAGGTGTCTGCCCTTGATGCGGCGATTGTTGGACTGAAGTTGTCCTTTCCTTGCGGCAGGGACGTGCCAACTCCTGGGCTATGGGAGGATAGCGAAGCTGCTATCATCGATACAGGTGCCTTTGGGAGGGGCGATGTCGAGGGATCCCTTCTTTGCGGGCGGCTTGCTCGCTGAAGTCGAAGAAGATCGAGGGCTGTGAAGGCGGGCCGCGGGATGCGATATGTGGATGGAGCTTGTCTCCACCGAGCCAGCATTAGGTGGTTTGAGGTAGCTTGGATTTTGAAAATGATTCGACCCAGGCTTACAAGCTGAGCTCTATCGCATGAGGTGAAGTCATTCACACGACAGAATCTCCGGACGGTCTGTGCACCGCATCACGTGGCCCACCCTCCTCTTCATCCCGGCGATCACTCGGCTTCCTACCCGCGTGGATGGATCTTCTGATGGATCAGGCACATCCGATCGGTCGTCACGTGCGTATAGATCTCCGTCGTATCGATCCTTGAGTGACCAAGAAGGGTCTGGATCGTTCTTAGATCCGCACCGTGTTCAAGCATGTGCGTCGCACAAGCATGCCGGAGCAGGTGGCACGCCCCCTTGCGCACGAATCCGATCTTCTTCAGATACTTGCGGACAAGGTGCCCGGTGGCTCCCAGGGAAAAGCGGTCTCCATAGGAAGTCAGGAACAGATCATCACAGGGAGCTTCGGCAACAATCATCAGCGGTCTGACCTCCGTCAAATATCGCCTCAACCAATAAAGCGCTGGAGCCCCAATGGGAGCAAGGCGCTCCCTCTCTCCCTTCCCGTGCTTCACCACCATCACCCGCTTCTCGAGACGTAAGTCGCTGATTTGTAGGGAGACGAGCTCCTTGCGACGAATGCCGGTCGAATAGAGGAGTTCAAGCATGGCTCGATCCCTGATGCCGAGAGGATCCCTTGTGTCCGTAGCCTCCAGCAGACTCACGACTTCGGACTCACTCATCACATCGGGCAGTGTGCGCCCTCGGCACCGCCGGAAATGGTGGCCTTCGAGAGGATTGAAATCGATGACTCGGCGTTCCACCAGATACCTGAGAAACTCATTGGTCGCGCGCAGTAGGCCCTCTTGAGAAGCGGCAGCAAGCGGATTGCCACTTTTCGTCCGATAATTCTCGATCCAGAGCAACCATTCGTCGAGTAATCCGCGAGACAGCCACCCGGGGCTTTCAATCTTTTTGGTCTCGCACCATTCGAGAAAGCGCCGGAGAAGCAGTCGCCGCGTTTCGATGGTTGCGTTGCTTAGTCCCCGGTGTTTCTGGGCGCACAGCCACTCGGTCATCAGTACCCCGAGCGCACTTTTCAGGTAGTCCTCGCGACCGGGCTTCAGGCCTCCCTTCTTGTCCCTCCATCTCCTCATTTCCTTCCCTTTCTTCCAGCCTTTCGAATGACGTTTCATCAAACACCTCCTGTTATCAAACACCTCCTGTTGTTTTTCTTAAGCTCAACCTGATTTTCTGATTTGCAACCAAGATTGCTTAAGTGCATCAGATTCCGAGGCTGTTTTTTCGTGACTCTCTAATCGGAATTAGGGTATACGAGTCGCCGTCGATCATTCAGCTCCCATGGGATACCATTGCCTCTCATCCTCAGTCAAAAGCACCCAGCCGCTGGAGGAAAAGGTGGTCTCATATTACGGCTACCGATACTACGACCGGGTGACGGGGAGATGGCCATCTAGGGATCCGATTGGGGAAAGAGGCGGGGTCAACTTGTATGGTTTCGTAGGGAATGACGGGGCTAACCATCTAGACTATTTGGGCCTAATTGAAGATGATGATACTCAGGCTCCTACTGATTACTTTGAAGCTGATGGACCCAGTCTTTTGTCGCCAACTATTGACGTTACAGGTGTGAGGAAGGCTGACGTAGAAAGACTCAAAAAAGCTGTTGATAAAGCTGAAAAGCTAACGGATTCACTGGGACGCAAATGCTATGAAATTTACCTCAGATTAAACCCAGTTAATAGCGCTGGAGCTCGTGCAATTGGATCAAAGAGGGATAGAGGTATATTGCTAGCGCATTCCGACGGAATAAACGTAGTGACAGATGGTGAAGATGTTCCAATAGGAGATCTTCAACCTAATTGTAAGGCAATCGGGTGCAACTTGAATGGGAATAAGCGAACACCAATAATTGCTGCCTTTGATCAAGTTGTGGACGAAATTGAGAAACTAAAGGCGAAAAAATGTTGTGATCCGATTGAGACGATAGAAGTCGGAGCTGGAACCCTTAAGTGAACTTATGAAGCTGCTTTACCTAGTTATACTTTTGGGTCTCTTTTCCTGTGGTTTAAGTGCGCGTGAATCTGATGTCGTGATGTCGTCAGACGACTCTTTTGGGGAGTTTGGAAAACAGCTCAGAATAGTCGCCAGAAAGAGCGCCAACAGTACAATCGCAATTGAAATCCGCAGTTCAAATAATGACTCTAAATACCGATTTAACTATCACATTCTTGCGACCGACGCTCATTTTTCGAACCCGTGGCATAAAGTTTTGGCTCTCCTGAGATTTTAGTGGGTAAGCGGGCATTGATTTTTGAGCGTGAGATTACCCGCGATCCAGTAGGCGATGGCACGAAAATTCTCGAAACGACGGTATCCTCTAGCTCGTCTTTTGGCTAAC